>CALXMV010000005.1 GCA_944389565.1 uncultured Kiritimatiellota bacterium | reverse complement strand
AACGCTTCAGAGCTTCCTTCGACATCTCGACACTTGAGCAACTACTCTTCCCTTGATTTTTATGCGTTTGCCCTGCCCCCAAAACCCTCCCGACTTCCGACCCCGAACCCTCCCGACTCTCGGGTCGAACCCCTTAGGGTTTGGGCCCAGACCCCTTAGGGTCCCGCCCCCGACCCTCCCCGCCCGGACGAAAAAGCCCGCCCCTCCTCGGGGCGGGCCGCCTGAACGGATGCCTCACGGCAAGGCCCGCTCACGCCAGACGCCGGCGTAACGCCATCCCGGCCACGCCAAGCGCCAAGAGCGCCAAGGCCGTCGGCTCGGGGACGACCGTGGTGTCATTGTCGTTGAGCCACGCGATGTCCTGCTTGGTCAGCGTGCCGCCGGTGTACAACGCCAGGGATTCCACCGTCCACGCGTCATTCTCACGCACGGTCACCGTGGTGGAGCCATTGCTCGGCGGGAGGAAGACCGTCTCGCTTTGGAAGGCCACCGGGGTGTTATCGACGTAAAGCGTCACGTTCCACTGCTTTTCGCCGTCCCACGCGAAGTTGAGGACGATGTTGTGCGTCCCGCTGGTGGTGCCTTCGATCTGCGAGGTCCAGCCATTCCCGCCGGCATTGCCGTCGTTGAAATGCGCGCCAAGGCCTTTCGTGTTGGTGCCGTTGTAGGCCAGCAGACCGACCTGCCCATCGATGTACCCACCGTAGGTGAACTGAAGGATTTCGGAATTGTTGGCCACGCCACCGGTGGCGAACGAAGCCTCGTTCAAGGTGACGCGGGTGGCAACGGAAAAGCTGGTTCCGGCCTGGATGGCCGTGGAGCCGGAGGTCCCCGTCCAGGAAATCGTGGCCGCTTGGGCGGCCAACGCAACGGTCGTGGTGGCGACCGCGATGAGAAGTCTGTTCATGTGTGCCTTGTCTTTCCTTCCCGCCCCGAACGAAACACCGACGGGGGTGGGGCGAAAAGGAAAGCCCCCAATCGGCGTTCTTTTTGGAGGCCCTCGGAAGCCCTGTCACAAAACACCGAAAGGGGGCAAGCGCGAACGCGCCTGCACCGCACAAACGGACGTGTGACGGAAATTTCCGAGGTTTCCAAAAACGTCACGTTTTGCGTCGTCGCAAAACAGCCATGGGTTACGCCCCAAGGCCTGACACTACGATACCATTCCAGGCGCCCCCGCGCAAGCGTTTTTTGCCGACTTCTGACCCATTGAATCGTCCACAATGTAATTGCGCAGGTGCGAAAGGGAAAAACAGGAGGAAGGGCGGTGGACAGGCAGAGGCCAAAGCGAATCGGGAGGAGGGGGCGCCCCCCTAGGGGGCGTACCCTCTGCATCTGCGCAATCGCATTATTGACGATTCGCCATCGCGATCGGCCGATCAGCCACCCCGCCAATCGGCCGGTTTGCTATAATAGGCGGACAATTGCCGGAATGGTGAAATGGCAGACACAGCGGACTTAAAATCCGCGGCCGCGAGGCGTAGGGGTTCGACTCCCCTTTCCGGCACCAGAAAGGATTTCCGAGCCATGACTGACGATCCGAACGAAAAGCCGTGCGCCGCGGCGGACGAACCGGCGCAAGAGGCGGCCACGCCCGCGGAGGCGGCCGCCGGGCAGGAGACGCCGCCCCAAAAGTCCCAAGAGCCCGCCCAGGAGCCCCACTCCGGGGACGAGGCCGCGAAGGTCGCGGCGCTCGAGGCCGAGCTGGCCGCCGCCAAGGATCGCGCCCTGCGCCTCCTGGCCGACTGCGACAACCTGCGCAAGCGCACCGCGCGGGAGCTGGAGGAGCGGACGGCCCGGGCGAACGAACGGCTGCTGGGCGACCTGATCCCCGTCTTCGACCACTTCGAGCTGGCGTTGCAATCGGCGCCGGCGGGCGCGGCGGACGGTTTCGCGCAGGGCGTGCGGATGATCGCCGACGAGTTCCGCAAGGTGCTGGAGCGCTCCGGCGCGGAGGTGATCGACGCCTCGGCCGAGGGCACGCCCTTCGACCCGATGAGCCACGAGGCGCTCTCGGCCGTGCCCCATGCCACGGTGCCCAAGGATTGCGTGGTGAGCCAGTTCCGCAAAGGCTGGCGCCTCGGGGGCAAGGTGCTCCGCCCCGCGCAGGTGATCGTCTCGGCCGGCGCGCCGGCGCAACCCGCCGAACAGCCCCAGGAGGCGTAAGATGGCCGAGGCGAAACGCGATTACTACGAGGTGCTCGGCGTGGCGCGCGACGCCGACGCCGAGACCATCAAGAAGGCCTACCGCAAGCTGGCCATGAAGTGGCACCCCGACCGCAACCCCGACAACAAGGCCGAGGCCGAGGCGCGCTTCAAGGAGGCCTCCGAGGCCTACGCCGTCCTCTCCGACCCGCAGAAGCGCCAGACGTACGACCAGTTCGGCCACGAGGGGATGCGCAACGCCTTCGGCGCGGGCGGCGGCTTCGACCCCGGCGACCTGAACGACATAATCAACCAGTTCTTCGGCGGCGGGGGCGGTTTCGCCTTCGGCGGCGGGGGCTTCGGCTTCGGCGGCGGCGCGCGCCGCCGGCGCGACCCCTCCGCGCCCCAGCCCGGCGAGGACACCGAACAGGCCGTGCGCCTCTCCTTCGACGACGCCCTCTTCGGCACCACCGTCAAGGTGCGCGTGCACGCGGCCGTGGCCTGCCCCGACTGCGGCGGTACCGGCGCGGCCAAAGGCTCCAAACGCTCGCCCTGCAAGCATTGCGGCGGCACCGGCACCATCCGCGGGCGCGGCCTCTTCGGCATCATGCAGCAGGAATGCCCCGTCTGCCACGGTACCGGGAGCGTCATCGAGAAGCCCTGCGCGAAATGCCGCGGCGACGGCTTCGTGGCCTCGGACGAGACGGTCGACGTGCCCATCCCCGCCGGCATCGCCGACGGCATGAGCGTGCGCGTGCCCGGCAAGGGCAACGCCGGCCCGAACAACGGCCCGCGCGGCGACCTCTACCTGCGCTGCGCCGTCGCCGAGAGCGACCTCTTCGCGCGCGAGGGCCAGGACCTCGTGATGAAATGCTTCGTCTCGCCCACGCTCCTGGCGCTCGGCGGCGAGCTCCCCATCGAGACGCCCAACGGCTCGGCCACCCTCAAGATCCGCCCCGGCACCCCCAACGGCGCCGTCCAGCGCCTCCGCGGGCAGGGCGTCCGCGCCATCGGCCGCTTCCCGACGGGCGACCTGCACGTCGTCCTCCTGGCCGAGACGCCCCAGGGCCTCACGGGCGAGGAGGAGAAGCTCCTCAAGAAGCTCCTCGCCGCCGAGAAGGACGCCAACTTCCCGAAACGCACGGCCCAGCGCGCCGCCGCCGCGGCCTTCGCCAAGCGCCGCAAGGCCTGACACCCCACCACCCCACCACCCCGGAACGCCATGCTGGAACTCTCCCCCCTCACCGCCGTCAGCCCCATCGATGGGCGTTACGCCGACAAGACCGCCCCCCTGCGCGAGGTCTTCTCCGAGTTCGGCCTCATCCGCCGCCGCGTCCAGGTCGAGATCGCCTGGCTCCTGGCCCTCTGCGACGAGCCCCGCCTGCCCCAGGCCCACTGCTCCGCCGAGGACCGCGCCGCGCTGCTCGCCGTCGCCGACGGCTTCGCCCTGGCCGACGCCGAGCGCGTCAAGGCCATCGAGGCCACCACCCGCCACGACGTGAAGGCCGTGGAGTACTTCATCCGCGAGCGCCTCCCGCAGGGCTGCGCCCACCTGGCCGAGTTCGTCCACTTCGCCTGCACCTCCGAGGACATCAACAACATGGCCCACGCCCTGCAGCTGCGCGACGGGCTGGCCATCCTGCGCGAGGCCCGCGAACGCCTCGACGCCGCCCTCGACGCCCTGGTGCGCGACACCCGCGCCCTGCCCATGCTCGCGCACACCCACGGCCAGCCCGCCAGCCCCACCACCCTCGGCAAGGAGCTCGCCGTCCACCTCCGCCGCCTCCGCGCCCAGGCCGCCGCCGTCGACGCCCTGCCCCTCCCCGCCAAGATGAACGGCGCGGTGGGCAACTACAACGCCCACGCCGCCGCCGCCCCGCAGGTCGATTGGCCCGCCCTCGCGCGCCGCGTCATCCACGGTTTCGGCCTGGAGCAGAACCCCCTCACCACCCAGATCGAGAACCACGACGGCATGGCCGCCCTCTTCGACGCTCTCCAGCGTTGGAACACCGTGCTCCTCGACCTCGACCGCGACATCTGGATGTACGTCTCCCTCCGCTACCTGCGCCAGAAGCTCGTCGCCGGCGAGGTGGGCTCCTCCACCATGCCCCACAAGATCAACCCCATCGACTTCGAGAACTCGGAGGGCAACCTCGGCCTGGCCAACGCCATCCTCGGCCACCTCGCCCGCAAACTCCCCGTCTCCCGCCTCCAGCGCGACCTCACCGACTCCACCGCCATCCGGAACGTCGGCGCCGGCTTCGCCCACACCCTCATCGCCACCCTCTCCACCCTCCGCGGCCTCGGCCGCATGACCCCCGCCCCCGACGCCCTCGCCGCCGACCTCGACGCCAATTGGGAGGTCCTCGCCGAGCCCATCCAGACCGTCATGCGCCTCTACGGCGTGCCCAACGCCTACGAGCGCCTCAAGGCCCTCACCCGCGGCCACGCCATCGGCCGCGACGACCTCCACGCCTTCATCCGCGACCTCCCCATCCCCGACGACGCCAAGGCCCGCCTCCTCGACCTCACCCCCGCCACCTACGTCGGCCTCGCCGCCGACCTCTGCGACCTGTGAGCGCCGCGGGGCACGAAAAAAGCCGCACCCTCGACGGGTGCGGCTTCTTTTCACGCGGCCGGCGGCTCAGAGCGCCGCGGCGGCCTTGGCGACGAGCGCCTTGAAGCCCTCGGCGTCGGCGATGGCGATCTCCGAGAGCATCTTGCGGTTAACGGTGACGCCCGCCTTGTTGAGCCCCTCGATGAAGCGGGAGTAGTTGGGCACCTTGGCGTCGCCGAGATTGCGGACGGCCGCGTTGATGCGGGCGATCCAGAGCTGGCGGAAATCGCGCTTGCGGAGCTTGCGGTGCCAGGTGGCGAGGCGCTGGGCGCGGTCGACGGCCTCGGTGGCGAGGCGGAACTGCTTGGAGCGGGCGCCGTAGAAGCCGCGGGCGAGTTTGAGGCGGCGGCGGCGGCGTTCGCGGGAAGCGGGGGCGTTGGTGGCTCTCATGGGGTGTGTCCTCCTGGGTTAGGCCTGAAGCATCCGGGCGACCATCTTCTGGTTGCCCTCGTAGACGGCGGTGGAGCCACGGAGGTTGCGCTTGCGGCCGCGGGTCTTGTAGCCGTTCAGGTGGCGCTTCCCGGCCTGCGTGCGCATGGCCTTGCCCGTGGCCGACATTTTGAACTTCTTGGTCGCTGCCTTCTTGGTCTTCATCTTAGGCATGATCGTGTCCTCGTTCGGGGTGGTGCCTCGGCGGCAATCGGCCTGAAAGCCGTCCTCGGCGAAATAAGTCCCCTTATTATGCCACAACCCGCCCCCGCTTTGCAACCCTTTTCCGCGGCGGGCAAAAAGAAAGCCCCGCCGGAGGCGGGGCTTTCGGGGTGCCGATGAGGCGCGCGGGCTTACTTGGAGGCCATGACGCGGATCATCTCGACGACCTTGTTGGAGTAGCCCCACTCGTTGTCGTACCAGGAGACCAGCTTGACGAAGGTGGGGTCGAGCTGGATGCCGGCCTTGGCGTCGAAGGTGGAGGTGCAGGGCTCGCCGCGGAAGTCGGTGGAGACGACCGCCTCCTCGGTGTAGCCGAGGATGCCCTTGAGCTCGCCCTCGGAGGCCTTCTTCATGGCCTCGCAGATCTCGGCGTAGGTGGCGGGCTTCTCGAGCTCGCAGGTCAGGTCGACCACCGAGACGTCGGAGGTGGGCACGCGCATGGACATGCCGGTGAGCTTGCCGTTGAGGGCGGGGAGGACCTTGCCGACGGCCTTGGCGGCGCCGGTGGAGGAGGGGATGATGTTCTCCAGGATGCCGCGGCCGCCGCGCCAGTCCTTCTTGGAGGGGCCGTCGACGGTCTTCTGGGTGGCGGTGGCGGCGTGGACGGTGGTCATGAGGCCGCGCTTGATGCCGAACTTCTCGTGCACGACCTTGGCGAGGGGCGCCAGGCAGTTGGTGGTGCAGGAGGCGTTGGAGATGATGGTCTGGCCGGCGTAGGTCTTGTCGTTCACGCCGTAGACGAACATCGGGGTGTCGTCCTTGGAGGGGGCGGACATGATGACCTTCTTGGCGCCGGCGTCGATGTGCAGCTGGGCCTGCTCCTTCTTGAGGAAGAGGCCGGTGGACTCGACGACGATCTCGGCGCCGACCTCGTCCCACTTGAGCTGGGCGGGGTCCTTCTCGGCGGTGAGGCGGATGGCCTTGCCGTCGACGTACATCGTGTTGCCGTCGACCTTGATGTCGTGGTCGAACTTGCCGTGCACGGAGTCGTACTTCAGCATGTAGGCGAGGTATTCGGGATCCAGGAGGTCGTTGATGCCGACGATCTCGACGTCGGAGAAGTTCTCGACGGCGGCGCGGAAGACCATGCGGCCGATGCGGCCGAACCCATTGATGCCAACTTTGATGGACATTTTCGTTACTCCTTGTGTCGTTCCGGGGCGGGTCCCCGAATGGATGGCAATAAAATACCCCACATCGCCCCAAAAAGTCAAGCGAAAACGCGCAGGCGGCCCGAGCGGCGATTTTGTGCTATCATACGCGCATGAGCCATTATGATTTGCCGCACAGACACGGGCAGGACGTGCAGCGCGTCCTGGCCAAGATGCCGGAGCCGGAGCGCTTCGAGGTCGTCGCCGGCCTCATCGCGTTGGCGGGGGATCCCACGCGCCTGCGGATCCTGTGGGTGCTCTGCCATTGCACGGAGTGTGTCACGAACATCGGCGCGGTGGTGGGGATGAGCGTGGCGGCGGTGTCGCACCATCTGCAGATCCTGCGCAGGGGGGGCGTGATCGTCCGCGAGGTCCGCGGCCGCGAGACCTATTATTCGCTGGCCGAGACCCATGAGGCGCAGCTCCTGCACCGCACCATCGACGCGCTCTTCGCGCTGCCGCACCTCTTCGAGTCGCTCCCCTGCCCCATCAACGAAGCCTGAAAGGACCCGCCCCCATGCACGACCCCGACTGCCTGTTCTGCAAGATCATCGCCGGCGCCATCCCCTCCCACCGCGTCTTCGAGGACGCCCACGCCTACGCCTTCCTGGACATCGCGCCCTTCGGCAAGGGGCACACGCTCGTGGTCCCCAAGTTCCATGCCGCCACGCTCTTCGACCTGCCGCCCGAGGAGCTCGCCGGTATCATGCCCGCGCTCCAGCGCACCGCCACCCTGCTGAAAAACAGGCTCCGCTGCGACGGGATGGCGGTGATGCAGCTCAACGGCGCCATCGCCGGGCAGACCGTCGGGCACGTCCACTTCCACCTCATCCCCCGCTACGCCGGGCAGCCCGCCGGCTGGGCGCCCCTCGCCGGCGCGGCCAAGGCCGAGGCCACCGACTTCCCCGCCCTGCTCCGCCAGATCCTCGGCTGACCCGCCCCGGCCGCATGGACCTCGCCCTCTCCACCTCCTACTTCGCCGGCCGCCGTCTGACGCCCGCCCAGATGGCCGCCGCCGTCGTGCGTCTGGGGCTCCGGCGCGTCGAGCTGGGCTACCTCACGCGCGAGACGGAGCTGGAGGGATGGGCGGACGCGTTGGCCGCGCACGGCCTCGTCGCGGGTTCCGTCCACGCCTACTGCCCCGCGCCCGTCTCCGACCCCCACCCCGGCCCCGAGAGCTGGTCGCTGGCCGACCCCGACCCGCGCGGCCGCGCGGCCGCGCGGGCCGCGACCCTGCGCTCCCTCGACGCCGCGCGACGCTTCGGTGCCCGCGTCGTGGTCATGCACGGCGGCCGCGTGGCGCTCCGCCGGCCGCGCCTCCTCCTCGGCTCGGCGCCCTACCGCTCCGAGCTGTCGCGCGCCTACGCCTTCCTGGGGCGGCCGGATCCCGCGTTGGTCGAGGCCGAGCGCGGCTTCCGCCAGGCGGCGGCGGGGCGTTGGCTCGACGCGTTGGCCGACTCGCTCGCGCGTCTGCTCCCGCGTTTCGAGGAGGCGGGCGTGGCATTGGCCTTTGAGAACCTGCCCGGCATCGAGGCCTTCCCCGACCCCGCCGAGCTCGCCCACCTGCGCCGCGCCTTCCCCAGCCCCGCCCTCGCCGCGTGGTATGACGTCGGGCACGGCGAGCGCAAGGCCCGCGTGGGCGATTGGCCCGTCGCCGAGACCCTCGCGCAGACCCTCCCCTTCACCGTCGGCGCGCACCTGCACGACGTCTCCGGCCTGGAGGACGACCACCGCGCCCCCGGCCAGGGCGCCGTCGCGTGGGACGACCTCCTGCCCCTCCTGCGCAAGCCCGGCCTCCTGCGCGTCCTCGAGCCGGCGCCGGACGTGCCCTTCGCCGAGCTCCCCCCCGCCATCGCCTTCCTGCGCGACCTGATCGGCTGAATCGGCGGCCCGGGCGCCCCGCCGATGTGCTATAATAACAACGCTATGGATTTTGCGAAACCGGTGAACGCACGGGCGGCGAAGCCCGGGCGATGGTGGCGGGTGACGCTGGCGATCGCGCTCGGCGTCCTGGTCTTGTCGGCGGTCGCCGTGGCGGCCGCGCCGGCGCTGCTCTCGACGGGCGCGGCCCGGCGGTTCATCCTCGGGCGCGTGAACGCGGCGATCGCGCCGGCGACCTTGGAGGTGGCCGACTGGTCGCTCGCGTGGCGCACGGGGCAGACGATCGAGGGCATCGCCTACCGCGACGCGCGGCAGGGGGTGGAGGCGACGGTGCGGCGCGTGCGCCTGAGTCCACTCTGGGCCCTGCTCCCCCTCGGGAAGGTCACGGCCGTCGTGGAGGTGGAGGCGCCGGCCGTGGCTTTCGCGCCCCCGCCCAAACCCGAGGCCGCCGCCGAGCCCGCTCCGCCCGCGCAGGAAGCGGCCGCATCCCCCGGGCGGATCGCGCCGCCGACCCTGCCGGCCTGGGAGGTCGAAGCCAGACTCTCCGTGCGGGAGGGGTCCTTCGCGATGGCCGGGTTGCCGGCGCCGTTGGTGACGGGCTTGGAGGCGGAGGTGACGCTCCCCTCCCTGCGCGCACCGATCGCGGCGCGGGTGGCGGGGCGCGCGTTGGGCGCGGTTTTCTCGGCCGAGGCGGTGGCCCCCGCGGCCGAACGCCTCATCGCCGTACGCGCCCCCAACGACTTTTTCACGACCCTCGCGGCGAAGATCGACGCGCCGTGGCTGGATCTGCGGCTCTCCGCGAAGGCCGAGCCCGGGCAGGCCTGGCCCTCGGCCTCGCTGACGGCGGGGACAGACTTCGCGCGGGCCTGGGCCCTGGCGCGGGAACTGGGCGCCGAGGCACCCGGGCTGGAGGCAGTCGAGGGGTCGGCGCTCGTGGTGGCGACGCTGGGCAACGGCGCGACGCCGGGGCTGGCACGCATGGAGGCCTCCGCGCGCACCTCCGGCGCGGCGTGTCGGTTCCAGGGCAAGCGGATCGCGCTCGACCCGGCCTTCGCGGCGACGGCGGAGCTCGACCCGGCCAACCCCTTGGGCGCGGAGATCGAGGGGCTCGCCCTGACCCTCCCGGGGGTGGCCCTCTCCGGGAAAGGCTCGTTGGAGGCGGGCGAGCTCACGGCGCAGGTGGCGGTGGCGGAGGCCTTGGCCGCGGCACGCCCCTTCGTCGGCGAGATCCCCCTGCCGGGCCCCTTGGCCGTGACGCTGAGGGCTCGCGCGAAGGCGGGTGACCTCGCCCTTTCCGCGAAGGTCGCCTCGGGCGCCGCCGACCTCCTCACGGCCTCGGCCGCCATCAAGGGGGTGGACGTGGCGGCCCGGCGGTTGGCCGGCGCCACGCTCTCCGCGCAGGCCGACCTCGCCGCGGCGATGGCCTATCTGGGCAAAGACACGCCCGCGATCCGCGGCACGATGCGGGCGGAGGCGCAGACGGACGCGCTCGCCCTGGACACGCTCGCCGAAAGCCTGCCGCGCGTGACGGCGGGCGTCGCGATCCCCGACCTGTCGGTGACGACGCCCGAATTGGGCGCCCTCGCCCTGCCCCTGACCCTGGAGGCGGCCCTCTCCGGAGACCGCACGCGCCTGGCCTTGGAGAGCCTCGCCGTGACGACGCCCTATCTGGGGCTGACGGCGCGGGGGACCTTCGAGCCGGGCACGGGGATGGTGGCCCTGGAGGGGTCGGCCGAGCCAGACTTTGCTGCCATCTGGGCGTTGCCGCCCATGGCGCCCTATCGGGAGATGGGCATCGCCGTGACGGGGCGCCACGCGCGACCCTTCCGCTTCGAGGGCCCCGTCACGCAGGGCGCGGCGGGCATCCTCAACAACGGACGCGCCGAGGCCTCGCTGGCCTTCGACCGCGTGACGCTCCCGGGGCTGGACGTGCCGGGCGGGTCGGCGACCCTGACCCTCGCCGACGCCGTGGCGCGGCTCGACGCGCAGGCTTCGCTCAACGGCGGCTCCGTGCGTCTGACCCCGCAGGTCACCCTGGCCGCCCCGCCCTACGTGCTCACCCTGCCCCAAGGCGCCAAAGTGCTCGACGGCGTGGGCCTCACCCAGGATCTGCTCGACGCGGGGCTCGGCGCCGTGAACCCCTTGCTCAGGGGCGCGGCCACCCCCACCGGCCGGATCGACGTGACCTGCGGCGGGGTGCGGATGACGCTCGGCGACGACCCGCTCGCCACGCTCGACGCCGCCCTCACCCTCGCCACCTCGGGCGTCTCCCTCACGCCCAACGGCCTCCTCGGCACCGTTTTGGCGTTCGGCCATGAGGGCGGGAGGCGCGTCGAGGTGCCCGACCAGTCCCTCGGCGTGCGCGTCGCCAAGGGTATCCTCACCAGCGACGACCTCTCCATGCGCATCGGCTCCGTCCGCGTTGCCTGCTCCGGCTCCACCGACCTCGCCACCCGCGCGCTCAACCACTCCCTCGACTTCTCCTCGAAGTCCGTGGCCGATGGCCGCGTCTTCTCCCTGCCCGTCACCGGCACGCTCGACAAGCCGCGCGTCGAGACCGACGCGATCGTCGCCGCGCTCCGCGAGGCCGCCCTCGACAAGACCTCCGACAAACTCTCCGAGAAGCTTTCCGAAAAACTCGGCAAGGCCCTGCGCAAACGCGCCGGCAAGGAGGGCGAGGAGGCCGGGCGCGACGCCGGCAAAGCGCTCGGCGACAAGTTGGACAACGCCCTGCGCGGGCTTTTCGGGCGGTGACCATGGCGGAGTGGCGTCTCAGACCCCGTGCCGCCCGTTGCGCCGCCTGCGGGGCGCCCTTCGCGCCCGGCGCCTCCGGCCACTCGCTCCTCCTGCCCACCGGCGCGGGGGAGCTGGAACGCCGCGATCTCTGCCCCGCCTGCCTCGCCGCCCTGCCCCCCGCCACGCGCGACGCCGCCGCCGCGGCGTGGCCCTTCGCCGTGCCACGCGCCGCCAAGCGCCCCGCCGCCGAGGCGGGCGCCCGCCCAAGCGCCGAGCGCGTCTGGCGCGATCTGCTCGCACGCGGCGCCCCGGCCGACGCCCCCGCGCTCTACGTCCTCTCCCTCCTGCTCGAACGTTCGCGGACGCTCATCGAGCGGCGGGTGACCGCGGACGCCGCGGGCCGGCGCGTCCATCTCTATGAGTCCCGCGCGTCGGGCGACGTGGCGGCGGTGCCGGAGCCCGACCTCGCGCCCGAGGCCCTGCCGGCGATTCAGCGCCGGGTGGCGGAGCTGCTGGAGCACGGCCTGCCCGCGGCGCGCCCGCGGCCGAAACGCGCCCCAGCGCGCCCGCGCCTCCCCATCCGCCGCGCAAAAAGGAGATACCGCACATGGTGACGCGGACGATTCTCTACGTCTTGGCCCTCGCGGCCGTGACCTTGGTCATCTGGCATTGGAACCGCGGCGCCCAGCGGCGCCGTTTCCGCCGAGCCTTCCCCCACCCCGCCGAGCCCGCGTGGCCAGCCGCCGACGGCGCCTTCCTCGATGCCTTCGAGCGGGCCTTCGCCCTGCCGCGCGGCGCCGCGCGCAACCTGCCGCGCGACGTGACCGCGATGGGCGTCTACCTCATCCTTTATCCCGAGCACTGCATCTACGACGACAGCGAGCCGACCCGTTTCGCCGCCGCGTTGCGGGGACGCCTGGGCAAGGCCACCCCGCCCGACGCCCTGACGCTGCCCTTGGGCGACCTGGCCGCGCGTTGGCGCGCCGCCGCCCCGAACCCCGCCAACAAGGAGTGAGCCATGCCCGCGGGCCTCTTTTTCCTGATTGACCTCATGCCGATCCTCTATCGCGGCTACTTCGTCTTCATGAAGAAGCCCCGCCGCACGGCCGCGGGCGTGAACACCTCCTCGCTCGCCCTCCTGGCCAACACGCTCGAACAGATCTACCGCGTCTACGCCCCCTCGCACATGGCGCTCGCCTTCGAGAGCGCCACCCCGACCTTCCGCCACACGCTCTTCCCCGCCTACAAGGCCCAGCGCGACAAGATGCCCGAGGACATCGCCGCCGCCATCGGCCAGGCCGAGGAGCTCGCCCACGCCTGGGGCATCCCGACCGTCCGCGCCGACGGCTTCGAGGCCGACGACGTATTGGGTACCCTCGCCGAACGTGCCGTCTCGCGCGGGTTCGAGGTCGTCATCGCCACGCCCGACAAGGATCTCGGGCAACTCGCCGGCCCGCACGTCGCCATCCTCCACCCCGGCGACCAGACGCCCCTCTCCGCCGCCGACATCTGCGCCCAATGGGGGATCGACACCCCCGCGCGCCTCATCGACTACCTGGCCCTCGCCGGCGACGCGAGCGACAACGTGCCCGGCGTGCCCGGCATCGGCCCCAAGACAGCCGTGCGCCTGCTCCGCGAGCATGGCGACCTCGACACGCTCCTCGCCCACGCCGGCGGGATCAAGGGCCGTGCCGGCGAGCTTCTCCAGGCCCACGCCGACGACGCCCGCCTCAGCAAACGGCTCGTCACCATCGTCCGCGACGCGCCCGTCCCCGACGACCTGGAGGCCTTCCGCCTCGCCCCGCCCGACCCCGCGCGCCTCCTGCCCGTCCTCCGCAAATACGAGCTCAAGCAGGTCGCCCTCCGCCTCGGCCTCGCCGTCGGCACGGAGCTCACGCTGTTCGACGCCCCCGCCACGCCGGAGCCCCAGGCGCCGGCGTTCAAGACCCTCGCCGACGTGCCGCACGATTATCGCCTCGTCACGACCGCCGAGGCGCGCGAGGCCCTCGCCCGCGAGCTCCTCGCCGCCGACCTCGTGGCCCTCGACACCGAGACCACCGGGCTCGACACGCGCCACGACCGCGCCGTCGGCTGCTCCTTCGCCGTCGCCGGCGGCCGCGCGTGGTACCTGCCCCTGCCCGAGAGCCCCGCCGAGGCGCGCGAGGCCCTCGCCCCCTTCCGCCCCCTCTTCGCCAGCGACACCGTCGCCAAGGTCGGCCACAACCTCAAGTTCGACCGCGCCATCCTCGCCCGCCTCGGCGTCGAGCTCCGTGGCCCCCTCCACGACACCCTCTTGGAGCATTATCTCCTCGACGCCACCGACCGCCACGACCTCGACCACCTGGCCAATCGTTACCTCGGCTACGCCCCCATCCCCCTCACCGCACTCCTTGGCGCGGACAAGGCCGGGAACATGGCCGACCTCCCCCCCGAGGCCATCCGCGATTACGCCGCCGAGGACGCCGACCTCGCCCTCCGCCTCCACCACGCCCTCATGCCGCCCCTCCGCGAGGCCGGCCTGGAACCGCTCCTCACCGAATGCGAGGAGCCCCTCGCGGGCGTCCTCCTGCGCATGGAGCGCGAAGGCGTCCGCCTCGACCCCGCCGCGCTCCGCCACGTCCGCGCCGAGCTCGACGGCGAGATCCTCCGTCTCGAGCTGGCCATCCGCGAGCACACCGGCGCCGGCGTCAACCTCGCCTCCCCCAAGCAGATGGGCGAGTTCCTCTTCGGCACCCTCGCCCTCGACCCCACCGTCAAGCGCACCGCCCGCGGCCAATTCCCCACCAACGAGGAGCTCCTCCTCAAGCTTCGCGACCGCCACCCCATCATCGACCTCCTCCTCGACTGGCGCGCCTGCGTCAAGCTCAAGAACACCTATCTCGACAAACTCCCCGCCCACATCGACCCCGAGGACGGCCGCATCCACACCACCTTCAACCAGACCTTCACCGACACCGGGCGCCTCTCCTCCTCCCATCCCAACCTCCAGAACATCCCCGTGCGCACCGACCGCGGCCAGCGCATCCGCGCCGCCTTCGTCGCCCGCGCGCCCGGGTGGTCCCTTCTCTCCGCCGACTATTCCCAGGTCGAGCTCCGCCTCATGGCCTCCATGAGCGGCGACGAACGCATGATCGCCGCCTTCCGCCGTGGCGAGGACATCCACGCCCAGACCGCCGCCGCCGTCTACGCCATCCCCCTCGATCAGGTCACCCCCGCCCAGCGCACCCGCTGCAAGATGGTCAACTTCGGCCTCATCTACGGCATCTCCGCCTTCGGCCTCGCCTCCCGCCTCCGCATCCCCCGCAAGGACGCCCAAGCCCTCATCGACGCCTACTTCGCCCAGTACCCCGCCGTCCATGCCTACATGGAGCGCACCGTCGCGGAGGCACGCGCGCGCGGCTACGCCCAGACCCGCCTCGGCCGGCGCCGCCCCCTCCCCGAGCTCAGCTCCCGCAACGCCGCCGCGCGGGGGGCCGCCGAGCGCATCGCCATCAACATGCCCATCCAGGGCACCGCCGCCGACATCATCAAGCTCGCCATGGTCCGCATCGACCGCGCCCTCCGCCAAAACGGCCTCCGCGCCCGCATGATCCTCCAAATCCACGACGAACTCCTCTTCGACGTCCCCGACGACGAACTCCCCACCGTCCGGCCCCTCATCCGCGACATCATGGAGCACGTCACCGACCTCCCCGTCCCCCTCTCCGTCTCCATCGGCGTCGGCCAAGACTGGCTCGCCGCCCACTGACGGGAAGGGAAGGCGGAAAGGATGCGCCCCGTCATCCGCCCCTCCCCCCGACATGACCTACGGCTATATCCGCGTCTCCACCGACAAACAGACTGTCGAGAACCAACGCTACGAAATCAACCGCTTCTGCTCCGCCAACGGCCTGCGCATCGACCGCTGGATCGAGGAGACCGCCTCCGGTACCATCCCCTGGGAGCGGCGCCGCCTTGGCCGCCTCCTCCGTCGCGCCCACCCCAAGGACCTCCTCCTCTGCTCCGAGCTCTCCCGCCTCGGCCGCTCCCTCTTCATGATCCTCGAGGTCCTCAACCATTGTCTCCGCCGCGACATCCGCGTCTGGACCGTCAAAGACGGTTACCGCCTCGGCGACGACATCCCCAGCAAAGTCCTCGCCTTCGCCCTCGCACTCTCCGCCGAGATCGAGCGCGACCTCATCTCCCAACGCACCCGCGAGGCCCTCGCCCGCCGCCGCTCCGAAGGTCGCACACTCGGCCGCGGCCCCGGCCCGCGCGCCCTCCGCAAACTCGCCCCGCACGCCCACGCCATCACCCGGATGCTCGCCGAGGGCCGCCCCAAGACACGCGTCGCGCGCGCCCTCCACGTCGATGTCTCCACCCTCCGCCGCTTCCTCAAGCGGACGGGCGGCCGATGAGCGGGCCAAAAGGACGGGGCGCCCCACGCGAGGCGCCCCGGCCGACGTCTTCCGCCCGCCGTCAAAGGCCCTGGCGCATCCGTTTGGTGGTGCGGACGGCGCAGAAGGCCTTGCCGCACATGGAGCAATGGTCGTCGTCGTGGGCGGCCCCGCTTTCGGCGCGGGTGCGGAGCCAACGTTCGCGGGCGGCGCAGGGGTCGAGTGCCAAGGCGAACTGCGCGTTCCAATCGAAGGCGTAGCGGGCCTCGGCCATGCGGTCGTCGCGGTCGCGCGCGCCGGGAAGGCCGCGGGCGACGTCGCCGGCGTGGGCGGCGATGAGATAGGCGACGCAGCCTTGATGCACCTCGGCGGCGTCGGGAAGCCCCAGATGCTCGGCGGGGGTGACATAGCACAGGAGTGAGGCGCCATACGTGGCGGCGGCGGTGGCGCCGATGGCCGAGACGATGTGGTCGTAGGCGGGGGCGATGTCGGTCACCACCGGGCCAAGGACATAGAAGGGCGCGCCGTCGCAGACCTCCTGCTCGCGCTCCATGTTCATGCGGATCTGGTCGAAGGGGACGTGCCCCGGACCCTCGACCATCGCCTGGACGCCGCGCTCACGGCACCGGCGGACCAGCTCGCCGAGGGTGTCGAGCTCGGCGAACTGGGCCTCGTCGCTGGCGTCGGCCAGGCAACCGGGGCGCAGGCCATCGCCCAGGGAGACGGTCACGTCGTGCTCGGCGAGGATGTCCATCACCGCGTCCCAGTGGGTGTAGAGGGGGTTTTCGGCGTCATGGCGGCGCATCCACTCAGCCATGATGGCGCCGCCGCGCGAGACGATCCCCATCTTGCGTTTGTCGGCGAGCGGGAGATGCGCGCGGGTGAGGCCGGCATGGAGGGTCATGAAGTCGACGCCCTGCTCGGCCTGTTCGCGGATCACCGCGAGCAAGAGGTCGGGGTCCATATCGGGAATCTCGCCGTCCAGGCGCGAGATGGTCTCGTAAATCGGCACCGTGCCCAACGGCGCGGACGAATGGTCGAGCATCCCCTGGCGGATATCGCGCAACTCCGCGCGGATCTCGTCCGCCCCCTTGCCCGTGCCCACGGAGAGGTCCATCACGAACTGCGCCCCCGCGTCAAGCGCCACCCGCAGCTTCGTCAGTTCGTCGCCCTTGCCCGAACGCGTGGGCGAACGCCCGAGGTTCGCGTTGATCTTGGTGGTGAAGAGGCGTCCCACGCCGGTGGGGCGAACGCCCCGGTGCGCGGGATTCAGCGGGATGACGGCCCGGCCGGAAGCGACGGCCTCGCGCACGGCCTCCTCCGCGAGACCTTCGTCCGCGGCGACGGCCCGCATGGCCTCGGTGACAATCCCCTGACGGGCGGCTTGCAATTGTGTCATGTGCGGCTCCTTGCGATTGATTGGGGTAGTATACCAAATCAGAGCGGCTCGGCGGCGGTGTCGGCGAGGCGGTGGGTGGCGTGGTCGAAGGCCAGGCCGAAAAGGAAGACCGCCTCGGCCCCGGCGCGGTAGGGCTCGGCGTAGCCGCGCGCGCGGATCTGCGCGATGGCCTCGCGGGCCGTGCCGCCGACCTTGAGCTCGAAGACGTAGACGCGGTTGGTGGAGCGCGCCACGATGTCCGCGCGCCCGGCCGACTGCGTGTCCTCCGCCACCACGCGGAGCCCCGCGCCCGTGAGCAGGATGAAGAGGCTCCGCTGGTAGGAGGCCTCGGGGACGCGCCCCTCCTTCGCGCCGTAGGGCAGGTGCGCGTAGATGGCGGCGATGGCCTCGAAGGCCGCCGCGAAGTCGCCGCTGTTCAGGAGGATGCGGACGCGATTGGGGAAGTTGGCGTCGTCCTCCTGGCGGGCGACCTGGCGGGCGATGAAGGCGTTGAGGCTCTGACGAACCTCCTCGTTGGGCACGCCGAGGGTGTAGGCCAGGTCGGGGTCGTAGTCCTTGATGGTGAGGTAGCCGCCCTGGTAGAGGAGCGTGACGGGCGAGAGGTCGCGCAGGTCGTAGGTGTCGAAGAGCGTCTCGTCCTGCCCCGTGAGGCATTCGTAGTCGAGTTCGGGGATCTGGTGGTTCCTGAAGAAGTTCCGCAGGGCCGAAGGCTGGCCCGTCTGCGTCCACGTGCCGGTGAACCATTTGCGCTTCTCGCCAAGGACGCGGGCGACGGCGTAGGGGTTGTAGACGCGCTTCTCCTCGTCGGGCGAAAAACGGTAGCCGTCATACCACCGCTCAAACTCCTCACGGTAGGCCTCGTACGTGACCCCCATCACCTCCGCGTGGGCGCGCATGTGCCCCTCGAAGTAACGCGTCAGATCCTCCTCGGTGTAACCGAGCATCGTGGCGGTCTCGGCGCTTAGCGTGAGGTCGACGAGGTTGTTGAGCGCCGAGAAGACGGAGAGCTGCGTGAACTTCGTCACCCCCGTCATCATCATGAAGCGAATCTTGCCGACCTTCTCCTTGAGCTGGCCGTAAAAGGCGGAGAGGATCTCGCGGATGGTCTCGGCCTTGCCGAGGTCGGCCAAGGCGCGGCTGACCGGCGCGTCGTACTCGTCGATCAGCACGACCACGCCCCGCCCGCCGCCCCGCTCGTAAAGCGCGTCGATGGCGCGCCCGAAGTTCGTCCCCGGTGCCTGCGCCGGGTCATAGGCGATCCCCTCCTCGCGCAGGGAATCCGCGACCCGTGCCTTGAACTCTTTCTCGAAGGTCTCCACAGTCAGCACGTCCATCGTGCCGAAACTGAAGCGCAGGACGGGATACGGCTCGAAGCCGTAACCCTCCTTGGCGATGGCCAGCCCCTCGAAAAGCTCCCTACGCCCACGAAAAATCGCGTCGAGCGTGGAGATCATGAGCGACTTGCCGAACCGCCGCGGCCGTGAGACAAAGAAGAGCCGCGCGCCCGGTCTGCGGATGAGCGTGTGCAACGGGGACGTCTTGTCCACGTAAATCGTCCCCTCCCGGCGCATGGTCGGGAAGTCGTAGGTGTCCAGACAGATCGGTTGCAACATGGCGCGGCCCTCCTTCCTTTTGGGCATTATAGCAAACCTTCCGCCATGCCGCATAAAAGAACGCGTCGCGCCCGAGGGCGCGACGCGTGCGAAGGGGGCGGCGCACAGGAATCAGCGGCGGCGAAGCGCCAGTCCGGCCACGCCAAGAGCCAACAGGGCGAGGGCGGTGGGCTCGGGAACAGCCTCGGCACGGATGCCGATGTCGCCCACGACCCACGCGTCGCTTGTACCGACATGGATGGTGAATGTGGTGTCGTCGGTTTCCATGCCCATGTCGCCATCGCTCATGTGCGGGATTTCGGTACTTTGCCAATCCGGGACGCCCGCGACCTTGTCATTGGCGACGGCAACGCCGTCAATCGTCATCGCGACATCCCAGCCCGAGCCGTTGCGCGTGAAGTCGAGGGTGATGGCATGAGTGTTCTCCCCGCCTTCCACGTAAGTGGGCCCCTCGGGATCCATCCATCGGCTCCCGAGATACCCACCGATGCGCTGGTTGTTCTCGCCATACCAGACCACGCCGTGTTTCTTCGTCGCGCCGGAGGCGTTGTTGAAGGTGAGGATCGAGGCGTTGTTGACGTCATGGGTCACGCCCGTAAGGGTGAGGTCGAAGGAGATGGAGAAGTCCTGGCCAGGCGTGTCGAGCGTCACCGTGCCGATCCCTTGGCCGGCCGTGCCCGACCACGCGATGGAGGCAGCCTGAGCCACCCCCGCAACAATCAAGGCTCCTACGAGCAAAACCGAACGAACCATCATCGTCATCTCTCCTTTTCGCGGGCGTCCTGCCCACTGTTTGCCGCTAAGATACCACCCCCCCCCTAAATGTCAAGCACAAAAAAGCCCCGCGCGAGGCGGGGCTGTGGGGGAAGGGGCGATGCTCACTGTTCGTTGGGCAGGAGAATGAGCCGGTCGATCATGAAGTTGGGGCCGGAGGTCTTGCGGATGGTGAGCCGGAGCGCGCCGTCGAGGAAGTCCTCCATGTCCACGGGGAGGGTGAGCCAGTAGGCGCCGTCGGGGTTGCCCTTGGCCTTGGCGTGCGGGGGGACGGTGAAGGAGCGGTTGCCGTCGAAGGTGCCCGCGGCGGTGCGGCCATTGGCGTTGGGGTCGCGGAAGCGGACGAGGAGCTTGCCGCGGACGTTGGCGCACCCGGTGAGGGTGACGGTGAGCTCCTCGCCGACCCAGTATTGGCCGTCCTTGTCGGCCCAGGTGCGGACGCCTTTGCCGGAGAGGGCGTAGGAGCCGGCGACGAGCTCGGCGCGGTCGCGCTTGGCGTCCCAGGGGACGTCCTGGTTGCGCTGGGCGAGGAAGGCGGCGGGCTCGATGTAGACGACGGCGTCCTTGTATTCGGCGGGGCGGGGTTTGACGTTGTCGCGCACGTCGTGGAAGAGTGCCCAGAGGGCGTCGGGCGCGAAGGCCTCGGGCGGGGCGAAGGCGGCGGAGGCGGCGTAGTCCAGGAGGGAACGGCGGAGCTGGCGGGCCTCGGGGCGGGCGGCGCCGAGATCGATGCCGCTGACCAAGAGGCGGCCGGGGCCGACCCGGGTCTCGAAGAGGAGGCCGGCGAGGGCGGGCTTGTGGAAATCGACGATCGGCATGGCGAGGGGCTGGTAGCCGGGGGCGATCGGCTTGGGGAGGCGGTAGGTGGTGGCGCCGTTCACGAGGTGCTGCCACTGCCAGTCCTGCCAATCCTCGGTGGGGAAGGCGGCGAAGGCGGGGCTGTCGGCCTTGACGAGCATCCCGAGGGTGGTCTGCCGCTGGCCGGGGAACCAGGTGGTGCCCCAGTAGACAGGGCGGAAGGAGGAGTAGATCGTGGCCTTGGGCGCGGGGCAGGCGTGGGCGTCGAGCACGACGGCCTTGCCCTGCGCGAGCGCCTTCCGCGCCTCGGCGGGGGAGTCGGTGAGCAGGACGCCCTCGGGGACGGACGCATCGGTCTGCGCGGGGTAGACCCAGAGCGGCCAGGCGTTGTCGCCGAAACGGAGGGTGACCTTGGCGGGTGCCTTGGCGGCGCCGAGGGTGACGGCGATGCGCCCGACCTCACGCACGGCGCCGACGGGCACCTCCTGCGCGAAGGAACCGCTCTGCCCGAGCTCGGGGATGGACCACGCGAAGGGCCCGCGCACGGGTTCGGGGCCGTAGTTGTGGACGACGAGCTTGGCGGTGAAGGTCTCGTCGGCGCGCCAGGTGTACTTGGGGAAACGCGCGAGGGTGGCGACGGGCGCGAAGTAGTCGGCCACGGGGACGGCACGCTCGGCGCCCGGCTTCGCGTCGTAGAAGGAGTCGAACCACCCGATGAGCGCCTCGCCCTGCCCGGAGTAATCCTGCACGCCGAGCAGTTGCAGGCCGGCGCAGGAGGGCGTGCGGAGGAAACTCTCGATCTCGTCCTTGTACATCAGGCGGTTGGTCATCAGCGAGGCGCGGGCGAAGGCCTGGTTGAAGGGGAGGACGCCGGCCTTCTCGGAGAGGTCGCGCAGGCCCTCGAGGTTCCACGGGCGCAGGAGCCCGGTGTACTTGGGCAGCTCGCGGGCGAAGTCGGGGAAGACGGGCCATTGGCCGATCTCGTGCGCCACGGTGGGCAGCCTCGTGCGGCGGTAGACGTCCTCGTAATCCCAGTCGGTCCCGTCGCGGCGGCGCTCGCGCACCATGCCCACGCCGGGATAGTTGTGCGTGACGAAAAAGTCATCGCCGTCGGAAATCTGGCGTGCGGAGGAGGCGGCGTAGAGGTGGCGGCCGTCGTAGGCCTTGCACGCCTTCATCCAGCGCCCGAGCATCGCGAAGTCCGACCCGCCGAGCTCGTTGCCCACGCTCAGGGAGAAGAAGGAGGGCGCGTTGCCGTAGGCATCCAGGATGCGGAAGAGCTCGTTGTGCACGAAGTCGTCCACGGCCTTCGGCCCCTTGCCCAAAGGCTTGATGTACTTGTGGTCGCGCGTCATCCAGGTGTCGATCCAGACGCACTCGGGCGAGACGAGCATCCCCAGCTCGTCGGCAGCGTCATAGGCGGCCTGGGGCACGGCCCACGTGTGGCAGCGGATCTGGTTGACGCCCTGCCCCTTGAGGGTGGAGAAGATGCGCAGCCACGTCGCCTTGTCCATCGCCGGATAGCCCGTCAGGGGGAAGTGGCAGTTCTCCGTGTTGCCGCGCAGGAAGATGGGCTTGCCGTTCATGAGGACCTGCCGGCCGCGCGTCTCGAACGTGCGGAAGCCGAAGCGGATCCGGCGCTCCAGGCCGTTCCAGCGGAGCGTCAGCGTGTAGAGTTGCGGGTCGAACTCGCTCCACGGCTTGGCCCCCGGCACGCGCAGGGCGATCGAGTCAGCCGTCGTGCCGACGACCTCCGCCGCCGCCCCCTCGACCTCCGCCGTGATCGCGTGGCCGCCGGGCGCCGGCGCCGTCCCGCCCGCGGGGTGCCCGATCTCCGGGAAACGCACCGTCACCACGTCGCCGAACGGCGCGAAGACCCGCGCCCGGTCCAACGGGCTGCGCGGCCGCAGCGCCAGGCGCCCGATCGCCCCGTTCCAGCGCGTCTGCATCGCGTCGCCGTAACTGTGGCTCTTCTCGCCGATGGGGTGGATGAGCGAATTGTCGATCGTCAGCGTCAGCGTGTGCTCGCCCGGCGTCATCAGCGCGGCCGGCACCGTGTGGACGTGCGGCGCGGCCAACGAGTCGCACGTGCCGATCTCCTGCCCGTCCCACGCGGCCGTGCTCTTCCACATCACCCGCTCCAGGAAGACCTCGTAATCCCCCTTCATCTCCGGCGTCACGGTCACCGTGCGCGAATAGGTCGCCGGCCCGACATACTGGTGCCGCGGCGTCAGCGCGCCGTAGACGGGCTTCTCCGCGGCCGGGCCGAGCTCCGCGTCGCCCAACGTCCCGGGCAACGCGATGGCCGTCGCCGGGGCCTCGCCCAGGCGCACCTGCCACGTGCCCGCCAAATCCACCGTCGGCGCCGCCGCGCGCGCGCCCCACGCCAAGCCGGCGGCCAGCGCCAGCGCAATCGTCCGTCTCATAGGCCACATCCTTTCATCGATGCGGTCAGTATAACACATTCCTCACCAGAAGTGGTACGCCCCGCGCAGGAGCACGTGCAGCCCGAGCAGCAGGTTCGTCGTCACGTGCGCCACGATCGGCGCGCGCAGGGAGCCCGTGCGGCAGGCGAGCGCGCCGTAGGCCACGCCGGCCAGCAGCCCGCCCACGTACCGGTCGTGCTCGAAGGCGAAGACCAACGCCGTCGCCCAGAACGCCCCGCGCGAGACGCCCCCGAGCGGCAGCCCCGCCCAGTCACGCTGCGTGAGCCAGCGCATCAGGCACCCGCGGAAGAAAAACTCCTCGATGGGCGCGATCACGAAGGCCGAGCCGATCAGCTTCAGCGTCGCCAGCGCGGGGCTGTGCCCCCACGCGTAGCACCACGAGGCGGAATAATCCGGCAGCGCCCCGGGGAACATCACCAGCCACCGCCGGTACCACTCCGTCACCGCCGGCCACGGCGTGCTCTCCGGCACCGCCCACAGCGCGTAGACCGCCAGCCCCACGAGCGCCCCGAGCGTCACGTCCCCCCGCCGCCCCCCGCACGGCGCGAAACGCCACGGCCGGAAGACCGCCAGTAGCACCCCGCAGAGCAGCGTCTTGGCGGCGTAGACGTACGCGGGGAAATAGAACCCCAGCCCGAAATCCCACGGCAGGAGCGTCAGGGCGATGGCCCCGACCCACACGAAAAAGGGCGCGGCGAGCGCGACCCCGGGGGTCCCCCCCCTCACGGCGCGGCCTCCGCGGGCGCGGTCTCCTTTTTCTCCGTGGGCGCGGTCTCCTTCGCCGTGGGCTTCGCGTGCGGCACGGCCCAGGCCGCGCGCGCCGGCCCGTCGACGACGAGGTCAAACTTCCCGAGCGTGTCCGCGCCCAGGAGCGCGGGCATGTCGCCGCGCACGACCGGCGTCACCTCCACGGCGAGCTCCCCCAGGCGGAGCGTCCCCTTCCGCCCCTGCGCGAAGGTCAGCGACCGGCCGGCGGCGTTCACGTCGGCCGTCTCCATCGCGGTGGCCTCGCCCGTGGTCGGCCACTGGCCGGGGTTGAGGACGGTGACGTTCGCGCCGGCGTCCACCAACATGGGGATCGGCGCCTCGCGGCCCTCGGCGCGCGCCAGCACGCGGAAGCAGTTGTCGCCCTCGTCCGCCGCCAGGGGCAGGCGCACGGCCCCCTTCGGCGCGGGCGCCTGGCGGAACCACGCCAGCAACCCGTCGCGCCGGGAGAGGCGGAAGGGCATCCGCCCCAGCACGTTCATCCCGAGGATACCCGCCACCTCCTGCCCCAGCGTCTCCTTCAGGTGCCCCAAGGGCGCCGACACCCCGTAAAAGCCCTCGAAGGCGTTCCCGCCCACCTTCAGGCTCGACACCAGGCAGATCGCCAGCTCCGCCTGCACGTTCGTGTCGCCGTGCAGGCTGATGGGCTGCTGGATCAGGTCGGGGTGCTCGCGGGTCAGGAACGCGCGGTCAAAGGTCGTGTGGCTGGCGCCCGTGTCCACCAGGAGCGTGCACGGCTTGCCGTTCAGCGTCGCGCGCACGGTCAGCAACCCCGCCTCGGGGTGGGCCTCCAGGCGCACCGGCCCCGGTTCGAGCGTCACGTTGCGCGGGCGGAAGAGCGCCTCCTGCGCACGGAGCGCGGGCAGGAGGGCGAACGCGGCCAAGGCGGCGGCGAGGATGCGGGCGAGCGGGCGCATGGTCAGTTTCCTTTCAGATGGAAGAGCGTGAGGAAGAGGATCTTGAAATCGAGGGCCGTCGAGCGCCGCGCCACGTACTCCAGGTCGTAGCGGATCTTCTCGGCGCGGGGGATGGCGTTCCGCCCATGCACCTGCGCCCACCCCGTGATGCCCGGGCGCACGTCGTGCCGGTGCCGTTCCTCGGGCGTGTACTCCGCCAGATAGGCCATCAGCAACGGGCGCGGCCCCACGAGCGCCATCTCCCCCCGCAGCACGTTGATCAGCTCCGGCAGCTCGTCCAGGCTCGTCGCCCGGAGCACCCGCCCCACCCGCGTCACCCGCTCCGCGTCCGTCCCCGGCCCCGGCCGCATCGTGCGGAACTTCAGGATCGTGAACGGCCGCCCCCCCAAGCCAGGCCGCCTCTGCCGGAAGAGCAACGGCCGCCCCCCCGGCAGCAACGCCAGGGCCACCACCCCCATCGCCGCCAGCCACAGCGGCGACGAGAGCAACACCAACGCCAATTCCAACGCGCGCGGCATCCGCGGCACCTCCCGGCAACACGACGGCCGGCGGAGGCGGTCGCCCGCCCCCGTCAGCCCTCAATGCCGATGCCCGAAGGCCCGGTTCACAGCGCGCGCAGACGCGCGGCCTTGCCCGTGCGCGAGCGGAGGTAGTAGAGCTTCGCGCGGCGGACCTTCGCGTGCCCCGTCACCTCGATCTTCTCGATCGCCGGCGAGGCGAAGGGGAAGACCTTCTCCACCCCCACGCCGAACGAGATGCGGCGCACGGTGAAGGTCTCGGTGATCCCGCGGCCGTCACGGGCGATCACGTCGCCCGCGAAAACCTGCACGCGCTCCTTGTCGCCTTCCTTGATCCGCACCGACACGCGGACGATGTCGCCCACCTGCAGCTCGGGGCACTTCTTCGGGTTCTTCTCCGCCGTCAGGGCGTTCACTTTCTCAAGCGCTTTCGCGATCATGGTCGTGTTCCTTCAATGTCAATTCGTTCTCAAATCGGGTCGATGCCGGGCCGTCCGGTCGAGCATCTGGTTCTTGCGCCAACGTTCCATCTTGGCGTGGTCGCCCGCCAGGAGCACCTCCGGCACCGCCAGGCCCCGCCACACGGGCGGGCGCGTGTACTGGGCCTGCTCCAAGAGCCCCTCCCCCTCGGAGAAGGACTCCCGCGCCGTGGCCTCCGCGCCCCCGCCGAGCACCCCCGGCAGGAGTCGCACCACCGCGTCGGCCACCACCGCCGCCGGCAGGGCGCCGTTCGTCAGCACGTAATCGCCGACGCTCAGCCACTCGTCCGTCAGCGTCGCCAACGCCCGCTCGTCCATGCCCTCGTAATGCCCGCAGAGGAAGATCAGGTGCCGCTCCCGCGCCAGGCGGCGGGCGCCCCCCTGCCGGAACGGCGTCCCCTGCGGCGACATGGCGATCACGCGCGTGTCGGGGCCCCGCAGGCTCTCGACCACCTCGAAGAGCGGCTCGGGCTTCATCAGCATCCCCGCGCCGCCCCCGTAGGGCTTGTCGTCGAGCGTGCCGCGCGCGTCATGCGCGAAGTCGCGCAGATCCACCGCGCGCAGTTCGGCCGCGCCCATCGCCACCGCACGGCGCAGGATGCTCGACCCGAAGAAGCCTTCCAGCATCCCCGGGAAGATCGTCACCACGTCGATGCGCAGCGGCATCGCGGCCCCCGGGGTGGGCTCAGGCCTCGGCCGCGGGCGCCGGCTGGGCCTTTTGCGCCTGCTTCACCAGCGACGCCACCGTCTCGGAGAGCTGCGCCCCCTGGCTCTTCCAGTAAGCGATGCGCTCCAGGTTCAGGCCGCACTTCTCCGTCGTCTTGCGCGGGTCGTACCAGCCCAGGATCTCCAGGAACTTGCCGTCGCGAGGGCTCCGCGAATCGCAAGCCACCACGCGAAACGTCGCCACGCGGTTGCACCCGGTCTTACGCAATCTGATCTTGACCATTCCTCAATCTCCAAGCCCTGCGCGTTCGCTACCAACCGCCGGGCGCGTGTGGTTAAAGCCATTCATTCCCATGAATGAGTGACATAGTATGCCATAAATCACCCCCGCTCCGCAAGCGAAAAAATCGCCCGCGGGGAAAATGGGAAAACGCTTGCGTTGGAGCCCGCTCCATGCTGTATCATGGGGGCGTTTTTCAGGAAAGGAGCGCCCCGATGAGCAAGCGAGAGACGCACGCCCTGCGGCGCAGGGCCTTTCTGGCGGGCGGCGCGGCCGTGTTGGGCGGCGCGGCGCTCGCCACGGCTCCGTCACCCCCCAACCCCAAGGAGAGAACCATGAGAATCGTCA
The DNA here is from genome assembly GCA_944389565.1 of uncultured Kiritimatiellota bacterium. Taxonomy (GTDB): domain Bacteria; phylum Verrucomicrobiota; class Kiritimatiellia; order RFP12; family DVOR01; genus Spyradenecus. The sequence continues at coordinate 63,851 of CALXMV010000005.1, read as the reverse complement.
TCCTCACGGGAAGCCCCCGCAAGAACGGGAACACCGCCACCCTCGCCGCCCGCTTCGCCGAGGGCGCCCAGGCCGCCGGCCACGAGGTCTTCCGCTTCGACGCCGCCCTGGCCAAGGTCAGCCCCTGCCGCGCCTGCAACGCCTGCGGCATGAACGGCCCCTGCGTCATCAAGGACGACTTCGAGGCCTTGCGCGAGAAGTTGGTGGAGGCGGACGTCATCGCCTTCGCCACCCCGATGTACTACTTCGGCTTCTCGGCACAGCTCAAGGCCGTCATCGACCGCTTCTACGCGCTCGCCGGGCGGCTGCATACGCCCAAACGGTGCGTGTTGATGATGGCCTACGCCGACACCGACGCGCGCAAGCGCGACGTGCTCGTGAATCACTACAGGATGTTGCTGGACTACCACGGCTGGACGGACGCCGGGCAACTCATCGCGCCGGGTTGCTGGCCCGCCGGCGCCGTCGCCCGCACCGACCTCCCGCAAAAAGCCTACGACTTGGGAAAATCGCTCTGAGAAAGGATTGTTGCCATGACCAACGACTTCGTCTACGCCATCCCCACCCGCCTCCTCTTCGGCCCCGGCGCCCTCGATAAATTGGGCGACGAGAAGTTGCCTGGCAAGAAGGCGTTACTTGTCATGACCGGCGGCAAATCCGCCAAGGCCATGGGCGCCTACGACCGCCTCCTCGCCCAGCTCGCCAAGGCCGGTGCGGCCGTCGTCGAGTTCCCCAAGGTCCAGGCCAACCCCCTGCGCCCCACCGTCATGGAGGGCGCCGCGCTCGCCAAGGCCGAGGCGTGCGACTTCGTCGTCGCCCTCGGCGGCGGCTCGGTGATGGACGCGGCCAAGATGATCGCCGTGATGGCCTGCAACCCCGGCGACCTCTGGGACTACGCCTTCACCGCCACCGGCGGCAACAAGCGGTATCCCAACGCCCCGCTCCCGCTCGTCTGCGTCACCACCACCGCCGGCACGGGGAGCGAGATCGACAACGGCGCCGTCATCTCCGACGACGACCGCCGCGAGAAACCCGGCTTCATGGACCCCCGCCAATTCCCCGCGCTCTCCGTGGTCGACCCCACGCTGATGGTCTCCGTGCCCCCGCACCTCACCGCCTACCAGGGCTTCGACGCCCTCTTCCACTGCGTGGAGGGCTACCTCGCCGGCCCCCGCACGCTGATGAGCGAGCTCTACGCGCTGGCCGGCGTCGAGCGCGTCGGCGCGAACCTCGCCCGTTGCGTCACCCACGGCGACGACCTTGAGGCCCGCACGCAGATGGCCCTAGCCAACACCCTCGGCGGCTTCGTCATGGCCACGGGCCCGCTCACCAGCGAGCACGCCATCGAGCACGCCCTCAGCGCCTTCCACCACGCCCTCCCCCACGGCGCGGGGCTCATCATGGTCTCCCTGGCCTACTACAAAGCCCTCATCGCCAAAGGCGCCTGCCCCGGCCGCTTTGTCCGCCTGGCCCAGGCCCTCGGCCGCCCCACCGCCACCAAGCCCGAGGACTTCCTGGACGCCCTCGCCGCCCTCCAACGCGCCTGCGGCGTCGACGCCCTCAAAATGAGCGACTACGGCATCGCGCCCGAGGAGTTCCCCGCCATGGCGAAGAACGCCCGCGACACCCTCGGCGGACTCTTCGCCTGCGACCCCGCCCCGCTCTCCGACGACGACGTCGTGGCCATCTACCAAGCCTCGTTCCGATAACGGGAAAGGAGCCCACGCCATGAAGACCGCCGCGATGCTTTGCGCCACCCTCCTCATCCCCACGCTCCAAGGAGCCACATCCATGCCTGACTACGCCCCCGCCTTCCCCACCGGCGCGCCCAACGACGCCTACGCCCAATACTTCACGGGCCGGAGCTACCTCGCGCGCCTCACCGAGCACGCCGACCGGACCGGCGTCCCCATCGCCAACGTCACCTTCGAGCCCGGCTGCCGCAACAACTGGCACCGCCACACCGGCGGTCAGATCCTCGTCTGCGTCGCCGGCGAGGGGCTCTACCAGGAACGCGGCAAGCCCGCCCGCCACCTCAAGCCCGGCGACGTCGTCGAGATCCCGCCCGACACCGACCACTGGCACGGCGCCACCGCCGACCGCTGGTTCGCCCACCTCTCCATCGAATGCCACCCCGAGACCAACAAGAATACCTGGCTGGAGCCCGTGAGCGACGCCGACTACGCCGCCGCCCAACCGCGGCCAGCCCAGCCCAAGGTCCTCACCCCCCGCGAGGCCGCCCTCGCCCGCCTCTCCGGCCGCGCCGCCGCCGGCGACATCCCCGGACTCAGGCGCGCCCTCGGCATGGCCCTCGACGCCGGGCTCACGGTGAACGAGATCAAGGAGGCCCTCCTCCAGCTCTACGCCTACGCCGGCTTCCCCCGTTGCCTCAACGCCAACGCCGCCTTCGCCCAAGTGCTCGCCGAGCGCAAGGCCGCCGGCAAGGCCGACCCCGAGGGGCCCGCGCCCAAAGCCCTCCCCGCCGACGCCGACCGCGAGCGCCTCGGTCGCGAGAAACGCGCCGCGCTCTGGGGCTCCGACCCCAACGCCCCCGAGGCCGAATGGCAGCGCTTCGCCACCGGCGCCGAGCAGTTCCTGAAGGAGCACCTCTTCTGCGATGTCTTCGCCCGCGGCGTGCTTTCCGACAAGGAGCGCGAGCTCTGCACCGTCTCCATGCTCAGCGTCCTCCCCGGCGCCGAGGCGCAGCTCGCCAGCCACCGCGCCGCCGCCGAGCACATGGGCAACGCCAAGGCCGCGCTCGACGAGGCCGAGGCCTTCGCCCGATGGCTCTTCCCCTGAGACCCCTCAGGGCGCGGACGCGGCGTGCAACCCTTCCGGCACCACGAACTTGTAGAAAGCCGCACCCTCGCTCGCCTGGAAGGTCAGGTGCACCGTGCCCGCCTCCCCGAGTCGGAAGGTCGTCGGCTTGAGCGCCACCCAAGGCCCATCCAGCGACGAGGCCGACCGCACGGCGACCCCGACGGTCGCCGTCCCGTCCTGCACCTGCACCAGCGGCACCTACACCGCCGCCTGCCGAACCCGAACAAGCGCATCACGGAAAAAAGCCGCCGGGGGATCGCTCCCCCGGCGGCTGCGTGTGTGTGTTTATATCTTGTTTTGTCGTGTGAAGAATCATTCCGCCGGCGCGGCGTCCTTCGCCGCGCGGACGGTGAGCCCCTGCCCCAGGAACGCCTCCGAGTAGGGGATCAGGAAGTAACGGCTGGCATCCAGGGTGGCCTCCTCCGCGACGCCGTACTCCTCCCTCGCGTCCGCCGCGGAGATCTCCGTGACGGTGGCCTCGACCGGCTTGTCGTCCAGCGCGAAGGAGAGGGCCACGCCGTCGGCGTAGGTCGGCTTCAGGCCGTCCGCGCCGTTGAGGAGGCGCGTGTCGGCGAAGGGCGCCGCGCCCAGGGCGTTGCGGAGCGTCACGGTGACGAGCAGCTGGTCGGTGCCGTCGGTCGCCGTCACGCGGCGCATGGCCGAGATGCCGAACTCATAGGCCAGCAACAGGTCGACCGTCGCGTACTCCTCGCTGGTCTCGTCGCTCGTGCACTGGGCCAGCGTCCAGACATTGTTGAAGCAGGTGTAGGCGTTCTCGACGCCGCCGGCGGAGAGCAGCGTGGTGTTCGCGCGGGTGTAACCCTGCGACGCGCCGCCCAGCATCCCCGCGTTGTGGTACTGGTCGTCCAGGTCGTCCTGCACGCCGTCGGAGTAATCGCCGTCGGGGTCGCCGCCGTCGTTGGGCTCCCCGTCGCCGGGATAGGCGGGCTTGTCGATGCCCGGCAGGGCGGTGAGATACTCCGTCTTCGTGAGGTCGCTCCCCTCGGCGGCGTAACGCAGGGCCACGTCCCACGAGACGGGCGGATCGGCCACCGTCGCCGCGGCGAGGCGCTTGCGCGCCGCCCAGTTCAGCGACTCCTCGGCCGAACGCAGGAAGACGAGCCCCTCGGCCGTCGTCGCCGGCAGCGTCACCGACACGTCGGCCAAGGCCTCCAGGCCGTCCGTCAGCACGCCGCCCACGGAGAGGGAGGCACCCTCGCGCACGTCGTCGGCGGCGAGCGTCGCGCCCTGCGTCAGACGCAGCCAGCCGGCGATGCGGCCGAGGCCCGAGACGCTCTGCCCGGCGGGGATCTCCGCCAGCACGTCATCCGCGATGGTGCCGGAGGTCGGGGCGAGCGTCGCGCCCTCGGCCACGTTCAGGCTCTTCTGGCCGACGGCCTGGCCCTCGCCCGCGAGGCCTGTCGCCACACGGAGCGTGCCTTCCCGGACGTCCACCTTGCCCGCGTTCGGCGGCAGGTCGGTGGCGATGTCCGCCACACCCGCGTCCACCTTCGTCAGCGGCAGGCCGCCCACCTCGCGGTTCAGGAGCTTCCAGTCCGCGCCGTCCGCCGCGTCGAGCGTCAGCGTCTCCGTGCCGGCCCGACCCTTGATGCCCTCGGTCGGCGTCAGCTTCGCCGCCGTGCCCGTCCCCTCCAGCGTCGCGTTGCCCGTGAGGGTGATCCCCTCATCGACCGTCGCCTGCGAGGAGGCGAAGCGGAAGCGGCTCCTCTGGGCCAACTCCATCGCCTTCGCGCGGAAGGCGTTGTCCGCGCCCGTCTGCTCCGCGGTCGCGGTCTCAGTCGCCACGCCCGTTTGTTCGAGGGTCGCGCCATCGGCCGCCGCAAGCGTCGTCGCCGAGAGATCCTGCGCCGCCGTGAAACGGATCGTCCCAACGCTCTCGAGGCGAGCGATGGAGGAGCCGTCCAACGCATGGTTGATGGAGGAGTTGCCCGCCACGAATTCGCCCGTCCCCACACCGTAGAGCTTCGCGCCGAGGTACGCCTCGGTGCCCGCGTCATAGACCGCGTGCAGCTTCACGCCGTCCGCGCCCGTCGCGCTGGCCTCCGAGCCGGCGCCCTGCGCGGAATAGACCTCCAGACGGCGATCGGTGGAGATGGCCTCCAGGACCTTGAGGCTGTTGTTCGTCCCCGCCTGAGGCAGGATCTGGAGCGTCTCGTTAGCCGTGCCGTCATCCGTCTTCGGCTTGTCGATGGTCAGCTCGCTGATGATCAGCCCATCGGCCACGCTGTCCGCGAGAAGCGTCTTCTCCACGCCATTCTTCAGGCGGATGGAAAGCGCAACCGCTTTCTCGAAGTCACCCTCAAGTGCCTTGAGCGGCGCATACCCAGACATTGTCTCGCTTTCCGAGTCGCCATTATAGCCATAGCGATACCACTCCTGCTGAGACAATTCACCGTTACCTTGGATACTGTCCTCGTTGAGCTCCAGATAAAGGCGGCCCGGAATCTTCATCGCCTCAACGAAAAGGCCAACCTGTGGCGCGTTATAGAGCTCCAGCCCGGGATTGTGCTCCAACGTCGCGTCAGAGAAGAGCCAAGCGCTACGATCCTCATGAAAGAGGTCTGGATAGACATAATCCGAACGTTGCTTGGTGATCTCGGCCATCGTCACACTACGGTTACGCTCCCATTGCCCGTAGTCAAGAAGGTCTTCCTTGACGACTGGGCCTGTGATCTGGCGAACCAAGACTTCTTCTGTGTGCCCACGCAACATCGATTCGTCCACAAACGCGCGAACCTCAACATTTTCGTTGGAGGCAACGCCATCTTTGGAATTCAAATCCACGATGGACGCGTAAAAATGTGTATCCGTCAAAAAATAGGCGGCCTTCGACCGTCCAGGGTTGAAGAATGAGCCGAGGGTCGTATGGTGCTCTTGGATGCGTTGCCCTGCGCCACCGGAGAAGCGAAGTGTTCCGTACTTGAACGCACCGTCCTCCAGCTTATCTTCCCACTCGGGGCCGATGGCCTGCTCTTCAGCCACGTAACCAATAGGAGCCAAAATCAGACGGCCTCCGCTCCAATCTTTACGAATATAATACGGGTCGATGTCTTTACCCGAGACAATCAATGTGGAGTATACCCGGTTGGCCGAAGGGAAGAGCCCGCCTTTTTCAGTGTTCACCAATAGCGTCGCTTCACCATTGCCTTCAACTTCGATAACCACGATGGCGCCTTCCGCAGGTTCATCATAGTATTTGGACTTTCCACTATAATAGTCGTACCAGAGTAAGTCGTCACCAGCCTTCTTATACTCACGGATCCATGCATTGGATTGCACCCAATGCTCGGTTTTGCCTGCTTGAATAACACGACGATAACGCACATCACGGTGATTTCCACTACCACCCGGATCTTTATGAATGTAAGGATTGTCTCGGACAAGACGATCGATGGCCGTGTCAGAGAGGACACCGCGATAGATACGGATGAAGTCCACGACGCCATCACCGGAGCTGCTCGTAACAGGCTTGAACCGCTCGGCCAACTCCCCGCCGACCGCAAGATGGTCGCTATCGATGTTCGCGCCGCCCATGAGCTTGCCGACCTGAAGGCCGGGGCCGAGATTGATGTCCTCGGGAAGCGTCTCATCCATCAGACGGTGGCCATCCACGTAAACCTGGATGTGGCGATTGTCGTAAGTGATGGTGTAGAGGTGCGGCATCTCCGTAAGCTGCGGAAGCTCAGCCTGCGCAAGATACTCGTCTGGGTCTGGTAATTTCGAAGCGTACAGGTCGCGGCCGCGAATCAGCCATAGACGAACAGTATCCCCCACACGGTCATTGTCATCATCCGCGCCAGCATCAAGCCCTGTGATGCCGTGATCCTTCATGGAACCGGTAGCGAGGACGAGCGTATCGCGGTCGGAGAAGTCGTCTCCCGTACCGCCGGTCACGTCCTTGTAGCTGGCACCAATCGCCAACATAACCGACTTCGTGAACTCTGCGGCGGTCACACGCGCCACGATGCTCCAAGAATCCGGATAGTTCTCCAAAGCCGTGACGGGGATGTAAGGCTGGACGCGCGGGTTGGCCCCCTGACCGGCAGGGTTGAAGGTCGCCGTATACGAGTCCACAAGCTCAGGGTTATACTCGGTACCATCGAACATGGCGTTGTAGGAGTCCCCCGTCTCCCCGTTGGGGCCTTTGAGGCGGAACCAGCCGGTGTTGTAGGAATTGTTGTTGAACTCGACGTCGATCCAGGCGACCTTGCCAGTGAGGACGGGGTCCTTCCAGGAGAGGTCGATGGTGAGGCCGTCATCGTTGCGGGTGGCGTCGTAGTCCTCGCCGGGGAGGGCGGAGTGGCCCTCGGAGGAACCGTCGTAGCGGTGGAACTCCATCTTCACGTCCTGGGGCCAGGCGGGGAGGGAGGCCTCGCCGCCGAAGGGGCCGGCCTCGACGAGGACGAGATTGACATTGGAACAGTCCTCGGGCCAGAGGATGTCGGCGTCGGCGTACTGATCCAGACGCAAGACGACGGTCTGGCCGGGCTGGACCTCAAGGGTAAAGGGCAGCTCGGGGAGCTGGGTGTCCTCGAAGTCGAGGCGGGTGTAGTCGGGCACCAGGAAGCCGACGGTGCCGGTGAAGCCGCCCGCGAGGAGGGTGTCGATGACGGTCTGCTCGCCGGGGGTGCCGTTCGTGCCGAGAAGGCCGAAGCGGACGGTGCCGGCGGTGCCGGTGACGGCGTCGATGGTAACACGGGAGCCGCCGATGGCGTCGTCCACGTCGCCCTCACCGCGGCGGAGGTCGAAGGTGAGCGTGTCGCCCTCGCCGAGGCGGACGGAATCGATGTGCACCACGCCGGAGAGGGTGACGGCGCCGTTGCCCTTGAGGGCGTCGAGCGAGAGGGAGGAGCTGGCGGTGTCGGAGGATTCGAGGTTGGCGGCGCCGATGACCTCAAGGCCGGGAATCTCGGCCACGGCCATGGGGGCGGCCTGGGGCTCGGGGCTCTCGAAGGCCATTGTAACAGCCGCGCCGGTGTTGGCCTTGACGGTGCCGCCCCGGACCTTCAGCGAACGCTTGCCCACGGGGTAAAGGGCGTAGTCGGGCGTGCCGGCGACGGCGGGCTGGTCGTATTCGTTGAGGAGGAGGGTGGCGTCGGCATTGACGGTGAGGTCGGCGGCGCCGCGATAGTCGGTCTTGTCGTTGGAACCGTAAGGGATGCCGTGGAGCGTGGCGGTGGCAAGGCCGTTCTCGGTGTCGCCGTCGCCGAAGACAAGCGTGGAGGAATCGCCGAGGAACCACGTGGCCCAACCATTCCGGGAGGGAGAGCCAAGGGTGAGGTTGCCGGCGCTTTGCACCAACTGGGAGTTGGAGTCGAAGTTGATGGTCTTCGCGGAATAGGTGGCGTCACCGCGCAGGTTCAGCGTGGTGAAGCCGCTTTCGCCACCGATCACCAAACGGGAGGCGGAGGAGAAGTCCTTGTCCACGTTGAGCGTGAAGTTGTAGCCCTTCCCCTCGTCGTTGCCGATGCGGAAGATGGCGCCTTGGGAGTCGTTCGGCGTGTTGCTGTGGGTGCCGAAGGCCACGGGACGCACGAAGGTGACGGTGCCGGAGGTGGAGTCGAAGAGCGAAAGGTACTTCTCCGGGATGTCCGTGTTGTCCTTCCCCGCGCCCGCGAGGGCGAGGTTGGCGGTGGGGGCGGTGAGGAGGACGTCGGGGAGGCGGGAGGGGGTGTTGGCCTCGGTTTCGAGGCGCAGGGTGCGGCCGGGGCGGACGCGGATGGCGTTGGCCTGGAACCAGCCGGAGGCGATGAGGGGGAGGGGCGAGGCGAGGATGAGGTCGCAATCGACGGTGACGGCGTCGGGGTTCTTCGAATTAGGCACCCAGGACTCGAAGGAATCGTTGGAGGCGCTGTCCTGCCAGGTGCCGGTGACGCGGATGGCGCCGTTGTCGGAGCCTTGGGCGTTGCGGAAGACGAAGGAGCCCTCGAAGGTGGCATTCTCGGTGAAGGCGACGGTGGGGGCGTTCGCGGCGGGGGCGGCGGTCTCGAAGATGAGCGTGGCCTTCGAGACGGACTCATCCAACTGGAGGGTCGCATCCGCCCCGAGGGCGATGACGGCGACCGTGGAGGCGCTGTCGGTGATGCCCAGGGAGGAGAGGGTGGCCTCGCCCGTGACGGTCTTCGACACCGTGGTCACGGAGGCGTCGCAGACGAAGGAGACGTAGGGCGCCTTCTCGCGGTGGCTGGAGATGTTGAAGCCGGCGTTGGAGGCGGCGTTGGTGAAGAGCGGGAGGGAGGGGGTGACGCCCGCGGCGTTGAGGCGCAGGGTGTAGGTGCCGGTGGCGTTGACCGAGACCGGAGCGGTGAAGGCGTAGACGACGGGGCGGAGGGAGAGGGTGGAGCCGTCGGCCAGGAAGACCTCGATCGGCTCACGCGCCTCGGTGTAGTTGGCGGTGCCGAGGAGGGTGTCGTCCGAGAGGACGGAGACGGTGGGGAGGTTGGCACGGCTGAGGGAGGCCTCGCCCACGTCGGCCAGGTCGTAGAGGACGACGCTGGTGAGGGAGACGTCCGCGGGCAGGGGGCCGATGACGCGGCCGCCCGCGTCGGTGTGGCCCATCACGGGCTTGTTGAGCCCGAACGCAAAGTCACGGTTGGTGATCAGGAGGCGCTCGACGGCGTCGGCGGTCTGGGCGGTGGTGCCCGCGGTCACGGTGACCGCCTGGGCGAGCCCCCATGGGAAGAGGGCCATCAGGCCTGCGAGCAGGCAACTTTTCGACACGTTACGCGATTTCATGCATGGTTCTCCACAATGTCTCTCCGGGCGAGGGTACACCTCTCCCAAAACGAATAGCCGCGAATTATACCCCCCCCCTGCAAAAATCAAGAACTTTTTTTAGTTTCCCGCGATTTTTTTGGAGGCAGGATGCAGGGCGTGGAGGGGCTGGGCCCACTGGCGTGAAGGGGCTTGGCCCACTGGGCCCACTGGGACCTCTGGGCCCACTGGGAGACGCGCGGCAAGCCGCGCGACGGATCGGCCCCGCCCAAAACCATCCCCAGCCGGCGGCAGCCGGCCCCTAATCGGCCCCAATCGGCGGAATCGGCGGTTCCCCTGCGCCCCATTCTGCTATAATGCGGGCATGAGCGAGAGCGGATGCGTCGGGCGCGAGGCCCTGATGGGACGTGCGCGGGTGTTGCGCACGATCCGTGCCTTTTTCGACGGGCGCGGGTTCACGGAGGTGGAGACGCCCGTTCGGATTCCCGCGCCCGCGAACGAGGCCTTCCTGGAGCCGCCGCCGAGCGGGGAGCGTTGGCTCCGCACCTCCCCCGAGCTGCACATGAAGCGCCTCCTGGCCCACGGCGCGGGCAAAATCTACCAGATGGGCCCCTGTTTCCGCGCGGGGGAGCGCGGGAGCCGCCACAACCCCGAGTTCACCCTCCTGGAGTGGTACCGCCCCGACGACACCATCGCGGCGCTCTACGCGGACGTGGCCGACCTCGTCTCCGCCGTCCTCGGGCGGCGGCTGGAGCCGCGCCGCCTCCGCGTGGCCGACCTCTACCGCGACCTCGCCGGCTGGGACCCGCTCGCGGCGTGGGACGAGGACCGCTTCGACGAGGACATGGCGCTGAAAATCGAGCCCGCCCTGCCGCGCGAGGGGCTCGTCTACCTCACCGACTACCCCGCCCCCGCCGCCGCCCTCGCCCGCCTCAACCCCGCCGACCCGCGCGTGGCCGAGCGTTTCGAGGCCTACCTCGGCGGGCTGGAGATCGCCAACGGCTACGGCGAGCTGACGGACGCGGCGGAGCAGCGCCGCCGCTTCGAGGCCACCATCGCCATGCGCCGGGCGCGCGGCCTGCCGACCTACCCGCTCGACGAACCCTTCCTGGCCGACCTCCCCGCCATGCCGCCGACCGCCGGCATCGCCCTGGGCGTCGACCGCCTCGTCATGGCGGCCCTGGGCGCGGACGCCATCACGCAGGTGCGCCCCTTCTGCGAACGCTGACCCGCCCCGAGAGTCGGGAGGGTTTGGGGCAAAACCCTAAGGGGTTCGACCCCAAAGTCGGGAGGGTTTGGGGCAAAACCCTAAGGGGTTCGGCCCGAGAGTCGGGAGGGGGCCGATCCGCCGATCCGCCCGGCTTGTCTTCCCCGGGGGGATTTGGTAAGGTAAGGCCATGAAACGGTTCGGCATGGTCGTGGTCGGCGTGGCGCTCCTGCTCGCAGGGGTGGCCATGGGGCAGGCGAAGGGCGGCGCGGCGGCGCCGGCGTTGACGCCGGAGACGGCGAAGGCGGCGGTGGACAAGGCGTTGCGCGCGGGCGACGGGGCGTTCACGCCGGCCCTGCGCCAGGCTTACGTGGATTACGTGGAGGCGGTGACGCGGGCGGCGTTCGGGCCCGACAAGATCAACGAGGCGACGTGGCAGTGGCTGAAGGGGCGCGTGCCGGGGGTGCTCACGGCGGCGGCGGCGGCGGAGTGGCCGGCGAACCCGAACGTCATCATGAACTTCCAGCGGATGGCGCTGGCCCTGGGCCCGCAGAACGCGGCGCGCTGGCAGCAGCTGGCCCTGGCCTACGCGATCCGTTACCGGGCGAAGCCCTTCGAGGTGGATCGGGCGAAGGATCTGAACCCCGCGCGGCTGGAGCGGCTGGTCTCCGAGACGCGCAAGGGCAAGGGGGGCGACTTCGCCCTGGCCACGGAGGCGGATTACCCCAAGGGCATCACCGACGAGGAGCGGGCGCTGGGCGAGTGGGTGGCCGGGCCGCAGTCGCTCATCTCCACGCGCCCGCCGCTGACCATCCCCGAGCTGATGGCGATGCCCCTGCACGAGATCAACATGATGGTGCGCAAGAAGCCCGACGACCCGCCCATGCTCTCGAAGTTCCCGAATTGGGACCATGTGGCCCTCGGCGGCAAGATCTACCCGCCCTACATCGACATGACCCCCACGCCCCAGCGCGCCGCGCTCGTCAAGATCTGGCGCAACGGGCAGATCCCCGCGCGCGCGTCCAACCGCCCGGCCTTCCGCATGGAGCGCGCGGAGTGGCCCATCCTCCTCTATCTGGCCGACCTGGCGCAGATCGACGAGACGAGCTTCCTCTTCGCGCAGTTCAAGAAGCACAAGGAGATCCCCGCGCTCGGGCTCGGCCAGCAGGCCACCGACAGCGGCGGCGTGAACGTGGACGTCAAGGGGCCGGCCTTCCGCTACACCCGCAGCAACTGGCACCCCGACAAGTTCATCCGCATCTACAACGGCTCCAAGAAAGACCAGGGCGGGCGCTCCTGGGCCTGGGGGCTCAACGCGGTCAACGTGGCGGCCACCCCCGTCGCCGCCCCGCCCGACGGCAAGTTCTGGTTCACCGGCGAGAAGGGCAACTACCATTACCACATGAGCTGCAGCGACAACGCCTACACCGGCACCGGCAGCACCGCGCCCTGGTTCCTCGACCCGCCCCTCACCGCCACGGGCACGGCCCAGCCGACCCAGCACCGCTGGTTCATGGGCCTGGCCGCCACCCTCAACCAAGGCCTCCGCGCCTACGAGGACGCCCGCATCGCCCGCGCCGTCATCGACCTGCTCGCCCTCTCGCGCCCGCGCCGCGTGGCCCTCCTCGAAAGCGTCTTCCTCCAAAACCCCCTCGACGGCGACACCTTCAACGCCCTCGCCGCCGAATACCGCGCCATGAAGGACGCCGACGGGACGCTCCGGATGCTCACCGCCGCGCGCGCCTACGCCGCCACCGGCCTCAAACGCCCCCTCTCCCCCGCCGCCGCACGCAACGGCCGCACCGCCATGCTCAAATACTGGAAGGCCAAAAGCCCCTCCTATGACGGCCTCCCCACGGTGACCGTCGACCAAAGCCCGTGGTTCTTCCTCCTCTGCTCCGAGGCCGCCACCCAGTTCCTCCGCGACACCAACGGCCACGAGAAGGCACGCTTCCGCGACGAGCTCGCCTACGAGCAGCAGGCCGCGCAGGGCTGCGGCGACAAACCCATCGTCCGCGCCCTGGAGACCCTCGGCGGGCTGACGCGATGAGCCGGATCCTGCGCATCCGCGAGCCCGGGCGCGCCTTCCGCGTGCTCCAGGTGACCGACACCCATTACGACCCCGCCGACCCCGGCCACGCCGAGGTCGACGCCCTCCTCGAGGCCGCGCTCGACGCCCTCCGCCCAGACCTCGTCGTCCACACCGGCGACGCCGTCGAGCCGCCGCGCCTGGAGGAGGGGTGGGCGCGCCTCACCGCGCCGATGGCCCGGCGCGGGATCCCCTGGTGCGTCACCCTGGGCAACCACGACCTCGACCGCGCCCGCGGCATCGGCCACCGCGAGGTCCTGCGCCTGGCCCGCGCGCTGCCGGGGTGCGTGGCGGAGGCCGGGCCCGAGACCCTGCGCGGCGCCGGCACCCACGCGCTGCCCATCCTGCCGCCCGAGGGCGACGCGCCCTGGCGGTGGCTCTGGTTCCTCGACACGCAGGATTCCTCCGTCCGCCGCGAGATGCCCGCCCGCGCGCGGCTGGGCGGCTACGGCTGGGCCACGCCGGGGCACGTGGCCTGGCTCCGCGCGCGCCTGGCCGAGGCGCGCGCGCCGGGGCTCTGCTTCTGCCACATCCCGCCACCGGAGGTGCGCGAGCTCTGGCCCAAGGCCAGGCACCCGCTCCACGAGCCGCCCGTCAATGTCGGCCTGGCCTACGCCCTGCTCGAATCGCCCCGCGCCCTCGGGCTGGTCTTCGGCCACGCGCACGGGCACGACGGGGCCGCCGCCTGGCACGGGCTGCCCCTCGTCTACGGCCGCTACTCCGGCGGCCCCAACCGCCGCGAGCTGCCGCGGAGCGGCGTGCGCGTCATCGACCTGCCGCCCCACGCGCCGGGTTTCGCCACGTGGCTCTGGGACCCCGCCGGCGCCACCGCCCCCACGACCCTGACCCGCGAGGCCGCCCCATGCTGACGAAAGCCCACGCCGCCGCGGTCCTCGGCATCGGCGCCGAGCCCGTCGAGATCGAGGTCCACGCCCTCGCCTCCGAGGAGCCCCGCACCCGCGTCGTCGGCCTGCCGGACGCCGCCGTCAAGGAAAGCGTCGACCGCGTCCAGGCGGCGCTGCGCAATTCCGGCTTCGGGCTCAGGCCGGCGGCCGTCACCATCAATCTCGCCCCCGCCGACCTGCGCAAGGAGGGCCCCGTCTACGACCTGCCCATCGCGCTGGCCCTCCTCGCCGCGCGGGAGGCCGCCCGTCTGCCGCTCCTGGGGGAGGTGCCCGTCCTCGGCGAGCTGGCCCTCTCCGGGGAGGTGCGGCGCATCCGCGGGGCCCTGCCCATCACCCTGGCCCTGCGCGAGCGCGGCTTCCGGGCCGTCGCCCTCCCCGAGGCCAACGCCGACGAGGCCGCGCTCGTCGAGGGCATCGACGTCTGGCCCGTGCGGGACCTGCGGCACGCGGCGGCGCTCCTCTCCGGCGCCGAGGCGCCCGCGCCCCACCGCGTGGACCGCGACCGGCTCTTCGCGCAGGCCGCCGCGGGCGGGGAGGACTTCGCGGACGTGAAGGGTCAGGCGCTCGCCCGGCGGGCCGTCGAGGTCGCCGTCGCCGGCGGGCACAACATCCTGCTCATCGGCTCGCCCGGCAGCGGCAAGACGATGATCGCCCGGCGCATCCCCACCATCCTCCCCCCGCTCACCCCCGACGAGGCCCTCGAGGTCACCGCCATCCACTCCGTCGCCGGGGCCCTGCGCGGCGGGCTGGTCGCGCGGCGGCCCTTCCGCGCCCCGCACCACACCGTCAGCGACGCGGGGCTCATCGGCGGGGGCACCCACCCCACCCCCGGCGAGGTCTCCCTGGCGCACCGCGGCGTCCTCTTCCTCGACGAGCTGCCCGAGTTCCACCGCCACGTGCTCGAGGTGCTGCGCCAGCCGCTGGAGGATGGCGCGGTGACCATCGCCCGCACCGCCGGCACGCTGACCTTCCCGGCGGACTTCATGCTCGTGGCGGCCATGAACCCCTGCCCCTGCGGCTTCGCCGGCGACCCCAAGCGCGCCTGCCGCTGCACCGAGCCGCAGATCCGCCGTTACCGCGCCCGCGTCTCCGGCCCGCTCCTCGACCGCATCGACCTGCACGTCGAGGTCCCCGCCGTGCCCTTCGGCGACCTGGCCGCCCAGGCCCCCGGCGAGAGCTCCGCCGCCATCCGCGAGCGCGTCCTCCGATGCCGCGCCCTCCAGGCCGAACGTTACCGCGCGCTCCCCGGCGTCCGCACGAACGCCGACCTGCCGCCCGGCGGCCTCCAACGGTTCTGCCCCCTCGAACCCGCCGCCGCGCGGATCCTGCGCGACGCGATGGACGACCTCGGCCTCACCGCCCGCGCCTACGCCCGCATCCTCCGCGTCGCCCGCACCATCGCCGACCTCGCCGGCGCGGCGACCATCGCCCGCGAGCACCTCTTCGAGGCCATCCAATACCGCGCCCTCGACCACGCCCAGTGGTGAGGCGGGCGCCCGCGCTCACCGCGCCCGCACGGCGAAGTCCGGCGCGGCGACGGGGCGGAGCGTCGCGAGCCCGGGGGCGCAGTCGCCGGCGTGCGTGCGCCTGAGGCGATAGCGGAAGACCGTCACGCCGCGCGGGAGCCGGTCAAGGAAGAAATCGGTGCCCACGTCGTCCGAGACGACCCACGCGCCGGAGGAGACGTCCCAATGCGGTAGCTGCTTGGCCGGCTCGGTGTCGGCGGGGCGCTCGTCGCGCAGGTGGATGTGCGTGAAAGGCTGCGCGGCGGTGACGGTGAGCGTGACCTCGAGGGTGTCGCCGACCTTGGCGTCGGCGGGGGAGACGGTTCGGGTCAGGGTGAGTGCGGCGTCCTCCGGCATGGGCGAGGGCGGCACCTGGCCGAGCGGGAGCGTGCAATGGGCGTGGAGGGCGCCGAAGGTCGTGCCGGGCGTCTGGCGCGCGAGGGTCACGGCGCGCCCGCCGGCGAAGGGTGTGTCCTCGCGGAGGATCTCGGGGGGCGCCTCGGCGGCCTCATCGCGCGGGAGGGCGCCGAGGATGGCGAAGGCCGCCCACGTGGTGGCGCGGGCGCTGCCCCAATCGTTCAGGCGGCGGTGCTGGAGGAGCCAGCGGGCGGCGTCGCGGGCGTCTTCCCCGCGGCCGGCCGCGAGGAGGAGTTCCACCCCGAGGGCGTGGCTTTCGATGGGGGTGTCCCACCAGCGCCACCACACCCGCTCCTGCGGCCACCAGAGCCCCCAGTCGTTGGTCGGCGCGCCGGCCTTCGGGCGGATCGCGGCGTCAAGCAGGTCCCGGAGCCCCTGTTCGGCGACGTGCCGGACCCCCAGCCGCGCGGCGGCGATGGCGATCAGCCGGCGCTCCTGCACGCTCCCGGCCGCGCGATAGGCCCGGAACAGACGGTCGGAGAGATCCTCCCGCACCGGCGCGACGTCCGCGAAGGCGGCGCGGGCGTACGCCCAGGCGGCGAAGCCCATCGGCGCGTCGGAGCCCAGCGTGTCGAGCACGGCCTCGCGCAAGTCCTCGGGCAAGAGGCCGGCCATGTGGAGGCGCGCCGCGCCCACGCAGATCTCGGCGGTCACGCACGTGTCGGCCCGCCCTCCCGGGAACCACGGCCACGCCCTGCCCTCCCGCGCCGCGAGGAGCGTGTCGAGCCACCTGTCCTCGCGCTCGTCGGCCACGGGCCGGGGGATGCCGAGTTTCCGGAGGAGCGCCGCGGCCGCGAGTTTCTCGAAGACGGTGTCGCAGCTGCCGCAGCGCGCCTCGAGCGTCGCGGCGAGCGCGTCGGCCACGGCCTTGGCCGGGGCGGGGGAGAGGCGCAGGGTCAGGGTCGTCCCCGCCGCCGGCTCGGAGACGCGCAGGGTCACCGGCCGCGTGTCCACCAGCGTGAAGGGGTAGAAATCGTCGATCGGCACGCGGTCGTCGAGCACGGGGATCTCCAGGCGCACGGCGTCGCCCTCCGTCTCGAACGCGAAGACCTGCGTGCCGGGCACCGGCTGCGCGCGCACCGCGAAGGGCACGGAGACGGTCCCTCCCGGCGGCAGACGGACCGGGCGCCGCGTGCCGCGGTTGAGCGAGACCCACGTGTCGCGCGGCGTGTCGGTGGCGTTGGTGAGCGCGACGTCGAGCGTCAGGCTGTCGCCCACCCGCAGGACGCGCGGCAGGTACGGCCGGAGCATCACGTCGAGCCGCGCCACGCAATCGCGCGTCAGCGTGCCGATGCGGCCGTCGGGCGTGAAGGCGAAGGCGCGGAGCCGCCAGGTGGTCAGCGTGTCCGGCAAGGTGAAGGAAAAGACGGCCTTCCCGTCCTCCAACCGCTTTTGCGGCGCCCAAAGCGCGGTCTTGGCGAAGTCCCGGCGCAAGGGCGGCGGCCCGGCGTCCGCGGCGGCCCCGCCCGCCTCGGCGGCATCCTCCGCGGCGGCGGCCTCGCTTTTCGCCGCGCGGCGCAGGATGACCGGCACGGGCCCGAGCGTCACGGTGTTCGCGGCCGCGGGCTCGGGGACGAAACGGGTCGGGCCCCAGGGCGTGCGGAAATCGCTCGGGAGCGGCTCGGAGACGGTGAGATAGGCGGGGGGGAAATAATCGCGCAGGTCGTCGAAGGGGGAATGCCACCACGAGGCGAGCCACGCCCCGCCGATCGGCCATGCGGGCGCGCGGAGCGCGTCGAGCGCGGCGTCGGCGCAGGCGACGACGAGTTCCGCGTCGGGGTCGTCGACCGCGATTTCCCAGGTCTGCGCGGAGCCGGGCCGCGCGACCTCGGCGAACCGCGTGGCGGTCAGCGTGAGCGCCTCCGGCGGTTCCACGCGGAGCATCCGGGAATCCCGCCGCAGCGTCGCGCCGTCGAACCCGTAGACCACGAGCGCGAAGGCGGGCGCGAGGTCGGCGGTCACGGGAAGCGTGAAGAAGGGCCCGTCCAACGGCACGATCCGCGCGGGGCCGGCGCGGGTGACCACGGACAGGAAGGCGGCGCCCTTGCCGGCGATCGCCGCGAAGCCCTCCAGCGTCTCCCCCACGGCCAGCGCCCCGGTGTCCCGGGTGCGGGTCGTGACGAGCGCCTTCGGGCCGTTCGCGCCGAAGACCGCGAGGTCGCCGTTTTTCGGCAGCACGAGCAGCTCGGTGCGGTTGGTCACGGACCCGGAAACGGCCTCCAGCGTCATGGCGCCGGCGGGCAGGGTGAGCGGGAGGGACACGCCCGGCGCGCCGTCCTTTGCGTCGGGCGCGAGTCGGAAGTCGGCGCGCGCGAGGATGTTCGTGGCCGCCATGTCCCCGGCGGGATGCGCGATGAGCGTGCCGGCGGAGCCCCACCGCGAGCCGATCGCGACATCGAAGGGTTCCCCCTCCACGGCCCAAGGGTCGGGGAAGAGGTCGAAGTCGAAGCCATGCGCGGGGCGATCGACCCAGAGCCGGGCCTCCTGGCGTTCGCCGTTGGCGGCCACCACGGCGGCCGAAACGGTGGCGAAGAACGGACGGTCGGGATGGGCGATGGGCACCTCCACCGCGAAGGAACCGTCCGCGGCGACGGTCGTCTCCCCCCCCGCCGTCCCGCTCCCGTCGTTTGGCCGCGCCGTCCACGCCACGCGCGCCCCGGCGAGCGGCAGCCCCGTGAGGTCGCGCGCCTCGCCCGCCACGCGGGTCGGCACGCCGCCGTCCGCCTGCCTCAGGGAGACGGTGAAGGACGGGGCCTTGAAGGCCGCCACCTCCGCGAAGCCGACGGAGACGGATTGCTCCCGCGCGTTGTCCCCCTCCTCGCGGAGCGCCAGGGAGAGCGAGCCGGAGAAGGTCTCGGGCAGCGCGAAGGCCGCGTCGCACGCCCCGGTGGGGGAGAAGGTCACCGCCTGGGCGCCGAGCTCCCGCTGGCCGTCGGCCGTCTGCCCGCGCAGCACGAGCGTCGCGGCCTGGCCTTCCCGCGCGGCGTCCGGCACGAAACCTTCCCCCCGCGCGGCAAGCGCGATGACCTCCACGCGCACCGTGTCGCCGGGGCGGTAAAGCGCGCGGTCGGAGAGCGTCTCCCAGCGGGTGTCGCCGCGCGCGCGCCAAGGCTTCGTCACGTTGTCGGGCACCGAGAGCGTCTGCCCCCGCCACGACACCGTGACGCGGGGCGTCTCCTCGCCGTGCCCCCCGCCGCGTTCGGGTGCCGGCCCGAGGTCGGCGAGCCCCGTCGCGCCGGTGACGGCCTCGCGCCCCCGATGCCGGACCGTCGCCCCGGCGAGGGGGCGGCCCGTCGCGAGATCGGCCACATAAACCAAAATCGGGTCGGCGCTGACGCGCGCGGCGACGAACGGCGCCGCCGTGACGGTGACGCTCTCGACGGCGTCGCGCAGTTCGGGGGCGCTGCGGTCCACGCGGAAGTCGAGCCGGTGCTCGCCGGGCGTCAGCGCGGGCATCCGCACGTCCGCCACGTGCCAGACGTAGGGCTCGGCCTTGGGCAGCGCGCATTCCCGCCAGACCCCGCCGTCCGTCCGCGCCCACAGGCGCGCGGCGTTGCGGAAGCTGGCCGTGACCGCAAAGGGCTCCCCGGGCAGGACGAGCCGCGGAAACCCCGAGAGGGTGACCTCCGCCCGGCGCATGGCGTCGAGCGCCCGAAGCGCCTCCTCCTTGAGGTCATGGCGCGTGGCGAGGGCGTGGGCGTCGGCGAGCAACCGCACGCGCTCGACCGCGTTCGTCTCCGTGTCGGCGAGCGCGAGCCACACCTGGGCGCGGATGTCGGCCGGCCACGTGCGTTCGGCCAGGAAGGCCCTCAGCGCGGCCGGCCGCCCCTCGGGGGGCAGGCGGTCGATGGCCGAGAGGCGGACGCACGCCTCGGCCGCGTCGTCGCCCGCCGCCCGCGCGGCGGCCAGCGCCTTCCCCGCCGCGGCGTCCGCCAAATCCCCGTCCTCGGCGAAAAGGTCCGCCCACGCCACGGCCAGCGCGCTCCCCGCGCCGCACGGGGCGGCGGCGCGCGAGATGCCGAGGAAAGGCGTCGCCGGCGTCAGCGCCAAACGCCCGAACGCGTTGGTCAGCGCGGCCGTGCGTTCCCTCAGGAGCAGCAGGGCCTGCCCGCGGGTCCACGCCTGGCTCTTCGTGCCGGGCTCCCAGACCGGCGGCTCGGGGGGCGCGTCGTCGCGGCGGAACTGCCATTGGGCGCGCCGGAGCGTCAGCGTGGCGTAGAGGCCGATGAGCGGCCGGTCCTCGGGCGTGGCCCCGGCCTCGGCCTGGAAGAGGCGGTCGAGCGTCTCGAAGACGCGGTCGTCGCGTTTCTGCCGCTCGGGCTCCCCTTCGAGGAAAACCCGCCACTCCGCGGCCGCCACGGCCGCCGCCAACGTCATCGCCAGAACCATCGCGCGTCGCATACCAACCTGCCTTTCACGGTTATTCTAGCATATCCGCCGGCCCCGGCCCACAGGCCCATGCGCCGCTCAGCGGGCGGACGCGGGGCGGACGCGGACGAAGCGCGGGAGCCACGCGGGCAGGTCGGCGAGGATGCGCCCGGCCTTGGGGCTGGCGGTGGCGGCGGCGTGGGCCCCGAGGAGGGCGCGGAGCTCCTCGGCGGCCTCGGTGCCGGGATCGACGTTCTCGAGGTCGACGTCGTCCAGGGCGCACCGCAGGTCCAGGTCGCCCGCCTCGTCCAGCACATAGGCCAGGCCGCCGGTCATGCCCGCGGCGAAGCTGTCCCCCACGCGGCCCAGGACGAGGACGCGGCCGCCGGTCATGTACTCGCACCCGTAGTCGCCCGTGCCCTCGCAGGTGAGGGTGGCGCCGGAGTTCCGGACGGCGAAGCGCTCGCCCACCTGCCCGCCGACGTGGATGCGGCCCGAGGTGGCGCCGTAGCCGACGACGTTGCCGGCGGCGACGTTCGCCTCCGGGGCGTACCCCTCGGCGGCGGGCGGGCGCACGGTGAGGACGCCGCCGGAGAGGCCCTTGCCCACGGCGTCGTTGGCCACGCCCTCCAGCGTCAGCGTCACGCCGCGCGGGAGGAAGGCGCCGAGGCTCTGCCCCGCCACGCCGCGCAGGCGCACGGCGAAGGTGCCCTCGGGGAAGCCCGCCTCGCCCATGGCGGCGGCGATCTCGCCCGCGAGGCCCGCGCCGACGGAGCGGTCGACGTTGCGCACGGGGAGGTCCGCCGTGCCCGGCCGCCCCGCGCGGACGGCCTCGGCGCCGCCGAGCGCGGGGAGGAGGAGGTCGCGGTCGAAGGCGGCGGCGGGGGCCTTCGCGGGCACGGGTTCGTCGGGGTCGGGGGCGACGCGGCGGAGGAGGGCGGCGAGGTCGAGCGTCGCGGCCTTGGGCGGGAGCCCCTCGGCGGGGCGCAGGAGGTCGGCGCGGCCGCAGGCCTCGTCGAGGGAGCGCAGCCCCAGGGCGGCGAGCCATTCGCGCGTCTCGCGGGCGACGAAGCGGAGGTAGGCGGCGACGTGCCCGGCCTCGCCGGCGAAGCGCGCGCGGCAGGTGGGATCCTGCGTGGCGAGGCCCGCGGGGCAGGCGCCGGCGTGGCAGCGCCGGCACATCACGCACCCGAGGCTGACGAGGAGCGCGGTGCCGAAACCGAACTCCTGCGCGCCCAGGAGCGCGGCGACGACGACGTCGCGCCCCGTGCGCAGGCCGCCATCGACCTGGAGGCGCACGCGGCGGCGCAGACGGTTGAGCGTCAGGGTCTGGTGGGTCTCGGCCAGGCCAATCTCCCAGGGCAGGCCGGCGTGGCGGATGGAGGAGAGGTGCGCGGCGCCGGTGCCGCCATCGCCCCCGGAGACGAGGATGACGTCGGCGAGCGCCTTGGCGACGCCGGCGGCGACGGTGCCGACGCCGCTCTCGGAGACGAGTTTCACGGAGATGCGGGCGGCGGGGTTGACGGCGCGGAGGTCGTGGATGAGCTGGGCGAAGTCCTCGATGGAGTAGACGTCGTGGTGGGGGGGCGGGGAGATGAGGGTGAGGCCGGGGCGGGCGTGGCGGAGGCGGGCGACGGTCGCGTCGACCTTGTGGCCGGGGAGCTGGCCGCCCTCGCCGGGTTTGGCGCCTTGGGCGACCTTGATCTGGAGGTCCTTGGCGTGGCGGAGGTAGGAGGCGGTGACGCCGAAGCGGCCGGAGGCGACCTGGCGGATGGCGCTGGCGCGGTCGGTGCCGTCGCGCGCGGGGTCCTCGCCGCCCTCGCCGGAATCGCTCATCGCGCCGAGGGCGTTGAAGGCGCGGGCGATGGTCTCGTGCGCCTCGGGGCTGAGGGAGCCCAGGCTCATGGCGCCGGCGACGAAACGGCGGAGGATGGCCTCCTCGTCCTCGACCTCGGCGAGGGGGATGGGGTCGGCGGGGGCGAAGGCGAGGCAGGCGCGGAGGGTGCCGGTCTGCCCGTCGGCGGCGCGGGAGAATCGCCGGAAACGCGCCTCGTCGCCCTCGCGGACGGCGTGGCGGAGGTCGGCGAGGAGCGGGGGCGCCCAGCGGTGGCACTCGGGGGCGGGGGGCCCTGGGTCGGCGCGGCGGCCGGCCTCGGCGGCGACCGCGTCCAGCCCGATGCCGCCCACGCGGCTGACCGTGCCAGGGAACCAGCGGTCGACGAAGGCCTCGCCGAGGCCGACGGCCTCGAAGAGCTGGGCCGCGCGGTAGGAGCGGAGGGTGGAGACGCCCATCTTGGACATGATCCTGAGGATGCCCTGGCTGAAGGCGCGGATGAGGTTTCCCGTGGCCGTCACGGCGTCGGAGGCGGTCTGGCCGCGGGCGGCGAGGTCGGCCACCGTGGCGAGGGCCAGCCAGGGGTGGATGGCGGTGGCGCCGTAGGCCAGGAGGAGCGCGGCGTGCGACACCTCGCGCACCTCGCCGGTCTGGACGATGAGGCCGGTCCCCGGGCGGACGCCGGCCTCGACGAGGGCGCGGTTGACGGCGGCGACGGCCAGGAGCGAGGGGATGGGCGCCTCGCCCTCGGCCAAGGCGCGGTCGGAGAGGATGAGGATGTGGCGGCCCTCGCCCTTGGCCAGGGCGACGGCGCGGGCGGCGAGGGCCTCGAGCGCGGCTTCGAGGGCGGCGCCGTCGCCGCCGGCGGGGAAGGCGAGGCGGAGGGTGGCGGGGCGGAAGTCCTCGGCGGCGACCCGCCCCAGGCGCGTGACCTCGGCGTCGGTGAGGATGGGGCGGCGCATTTTGATGAGGCGGGCGTGGGCGGGGGTCTCGGAGAGGATGTCGGCGCGGTTGCCCACATAGGTCATCAGGCTCATCACGGCGCGTTCGCGGATGGGGTCGATGGGCGGGTTGGTGACCTGGGCGAAGCGTTGCCTGAAGTAGTCGAAGAGGGGGCGGGGGCGTTCCGAGAGGATGGCGAGGGGGGAGTCGTCGCCCATCGCGCCGAGGGGTTCCCGCCCCTGCCGCGCCATGGTCAGGAGGGTGAGGGCGACGTCCTCGCGGGTGTAGCCGAAACGCCGGCGGAGGCTTTCAAGCCCGCCGGGCACGGGGTCGGGCGCGGTCTCGATGAAGAGGCCGTCGACGGCGATGCGGTTTTCCTCCGCCCAGCGGCGGTAGGGGCGCTGGCGGGCGATGCGGTTTTTCAGCTCGGCGTCGCCCAGGAGGCGGTGGGCGGGGAGGTCGAGCCAGAGCATCTCGCCGGGGCGGAGGCGGCCACGGCGCAGGACGTCGCCGGGCGGGAGGTCGAGGACGCCGGCCTCGGAGGCGAGGACGAAGGTGCCGTCGCGGCAGAGGGCGTAACGGGCGGGGCGCAGGCCGTTGCGGTCGATCGCGGCGCCGGCGCGCAGGCCGTCGGAGAAGACGACGGCGGCGGGGCCGTCCCACGGCTCCATGAGGGCGGATTCGTATTCGAGGAAGCCGCGCAGGTCGTTGCCCATGCGGTGGGTGGGGCCCCAGGCCTGCGGCATGAGCATGAGCATGGCGTGCGGGAGGGAACGGCCCGCGCGCACGAGCAGTTCCAGCAGGTTGTCCAGGCAGGCGGAGTCGGACTGGCCGGGCGGGACGAGGGGGAGGACCTTGGGCAGGTCGTCGCCGAGGAGGGCGCCGGCAAGGCCGGGCTCGCGGGCGCGGAGGGCGGCGAGGTTGCCGCGCAGGGTGTTGATTTCGCCGTTGTGCGCCAGGAGGCGGAAGGGTTGGGCGAGGTGCCAGGCGGGGAAGGTGTTGGTGCTGTAGCGCTGGTGGGCCACGGCCAGGGCGGAGGCGAAGTCGGGCGCGCGCAGATCGGGGTAGAAGGCGGGGAGCTGGTGGGCCAGGAGGAGGCCCTTGTAGACGACGGAGCGGGCGGAGAGGGAGCAGACGTGGAGCGCCCCGCCCAACGCCTTCTCGGCGCGGCGGCGTGCGACGAAGAGGCGGCGTTCCAACGCGTCGCCCAAGCATCCCGCCGGCGGGGCGACGAAGAGCTGGCGGATGCGCGGGCGGCTCGCGCGGGCGGAGCGGCCGATGGCCTCCGGGCACACGGGCACCTCGCGCCAGGCGAGCGGCGTGAGCCCCTCGGCGCGGAGGATCTCCCCGAAGGCCTCCTCGCACCCCTCGCCGCCGAAGAGCATCGCCACGGCGTAGGTCTCCGGCAGACCGCCCACACGGGCGCGGAAGAAGGCGTCGGGGAGGCCGACGAGGAGCCCCGCGCCGTCGCCGGTCTCGGGATCCCACCCCGCCGCGCCGCGATGGGCCAGGCGGCGGAGAGCGGTGAGCCCGAGGGCGACGATGCGGTGGCTGGGGCGGTTGCTGAGATCGGCCACCAGGCCCACGCCGCAGGCGTCGTGCTCGAAGCGCGGGTCATACAGGCCCTGTCGGGGGGGCAGCCCCTGTCGGTAGGTGTCGTCCATCGCGAATCCTTTGCGTGTGGTATCCATGCTCCTTGCAACCGCCATGCCAACGGGGGCGCGGGCGCGGCGAGGGCAAAAAACGTAAAACGCGGGGCGAGGCCCACGGCCGCCCCCGCGCCCGGATGGCGGACGGCGCGGCGGGGCGCGGGCGGGATTTACGTTTTTGTGAGGATTTTCGGGGATTTTACATTCCTGTAGGGCGTGGTGGGGGGATGTGCCCACTGGGAGGCGCCCCCCATGCGGGGCGTGCGATGGGCTGGGCCCACTGGGCCGACTAGGCCATCTGGGCCCACTGGGGGGCGCGCCTGACAGCGCGACGGGCGTGGCCCACGCCCGGATAGGCCGCCATCCCCACGCCCAGACTGCCCCGCCTCCCCGAACGGGGCCCAGTGGGCCTAGTTGTCCCAGTGGGCCCAGCAGGCCCAGCCCCCCAGCCGGGAGGGTTTGGGGCGAAACCCTAAGGGGTCTGACCCGAAACCCTTAAGGGTTCGGGGCCAAAGTCGGGAGGGTTCGGGGAAATCCGCCGTTTGGCACGGGAGTTGCAAAAGGTGGCGTTCCACCCCCAACACACGGAGCAGACATGGACGACACGAAGGTAGATTACGGCACGGACGTCTTCAACGAGGGCGTCATGCGCGAGTACCTGGCCAAGGACACGGCCGGGGCGTTGCTTCACACGATGCGCGACCACACGCCGCTGGACCCGGCCATCGCCAACGAGGTGGCCCACGCCCTCAAGCAGTGGGCGATGGACCGCGGGGCGACGCACTTCACGCACTGGTTCCAGCCACTCACGGGGAGCACGGCCGAGAAACACGACGCCTTCTTCGAGCCCACGGGCGTGGGGCGGACGCTCGCGCGCTTCTCGGGCAAGAACCTGATCATGGGCGAGCCCGACGCCTCGAGTTTCCCGAGCGGCGGCCTGCGGCGCACCTTCGAGGCGCGCGGCTACACGGCCTGGGACGTGACGAGCCCGGCCTTCATCAAGCGCCACGCCAACGGCGCCACGCTCTGCATCCCCACCGTCTTCTGCTCCTACACCGGCGAGGCGCTCGACAAGAAGACGCCCCTGCTGCGCTCGATGCAGGCGATGGAGAAGGCCGTGCGCAAGCTGATGGCCTGCTTCGGCGAGCCCGACGGCCATGTGACCTGCACGCTCGGGCCCGAGCAGGAGTATTTCCTCATCGACCGGTCCTTCTGGCTGAGACGGCCCGACCTGATCCAATGCGGGCGCACCCTCTTCGGCGCGCCCCCCGCCCGCCACCAACAGCTGGAGGACCACTATTTCGGCTCCATCCGTCCGCGCGTGCTCGCCTTCATGGAGGACGTGGAGCGCGAGCTGTGGCGCCTGGGCATCCCCGCCAAGACCCGCCACAACGAGGTCGCCCCCGCGCAGTTCGAGCTCGCGCCCATGTTCGAGGCGCTCAACCTGGCCATCGACCACAATATGCTCACGATGGAGACCCTGCGCAACGTGGCCGAACGCCACGGCTTCGTATGCCTCCTCCACGAAAAGCCCTTCGCCGGCGTCAACGGCAGCGGCAAGCACAACAACTGGTCGGTGGCCTACAACGGCAAAAACCTCCTCGACCCCGGGCAGAACCCCCAGGAGAACGCCATCTTCCTGGCCGTGCTCGCCAGCGTCATCCGCGCCGTGGACCTGCACGCCGACATCCTGCGCGCGGCCACCGCCGGCGCGGGCAACGACCACCGCCTCGGCGCCAACGAGGCCCCGCCCTCCATCATCTCCGTCTTCCTCGGCGACGAGCTCACCGAGGTCGTCGGCCGCATCGGGCGCGGCGCCCGCGCCAAGGGCGCCCACACCCCGCCCCTGCGCATCGGCATCGACACCCTGCCGCCCCTCCCGCGCGACGCGACCGACCGCAACCGCACCAGCCCCTTCGCCTTCACCGGCAACAAGTTCGAGTTCCGCGCGCCCGGCTCCAGCCACAACTGCGCGAGCGTCTGCATGACGCTCAACACCATCGTCGCCGAAAGCATGGAGACCCTCGCCGACGCCATCGCCAAACTCCCCAAGGCACGCTTCAACGAAGGGCTCCAGAAGATCATCCAGGCCGTCATCAAGGACCACAGGCGCGTCATCTTCAACGGCGACGGCTACTCCGAGGCCTGGGTGCGCGAGGCCGCCAAACGCGGCCTGCCCAACCTGCGCACCACCCCCGAGGCCCTCGCCCCCATGCTCGACCCCAAGAACCTCGACCTCTTCGCCAAGGCCGGCGTGCTCCGCCCCGCCGAGATGGAGAGCCGCCACGGCGTCTTCCTCGAGGAGTACGAGCGCAAGGTGCTCATCGAGGGCAAGACCGCCCTCGAGATGGCCAGAAGCCTCATCGAGCCGGCCGCCACCGCCGAGTTCGGCGTCGTCTGCAAGGCCATCGCCGCCGCCAAGGAGGCCGGCGTGAAGGAGGGCGTCGCCAGCGTCTCGGACGTCGCACGCACGCTCGGGCGCGGGCTGGACGCGCTCCACCGCGACTGCGCCGCCCTGGAGCGCGCCCTCGCGCAGGGCCCCGCCGCCATCCTCCCCGCCCTGGAGGCCCTGCGCAAGACGGTGGACAAACTGGAGGAGGACGTGGACGACGCGCGGTGGCCCCTGCCGAAATACCGCGATATGCTCTTCGTCTACTGAGAGGCGCCGCGATGTCCGACGACCTCCGGCACGAATGCGGCGTGGCCCTCCTCCGCCTGCGGGGGGGAGCCGCCCGCGACCGCGGCTTCCAGAAGGCCGCGCTGATGCTCGAGAAGCAGCACAACCGCGGACAGGACGGCGCGGGGCTCGCCTGCCTCCATCTCAACCCGCCGCAGGGCCGCCCCTGCTACGACCTGGAAAAGTCCGCCGCGCCCCTGCCCCTGGCCGACCTCGTGGCGCGGTGCGGGCGGCGGCGCGCCGAGGATCCCGAGGCCTTCCGCGGCGAGCTCTTCCTCGGCCACCTGCGCTACGCCACCTTCGGCCGGCACGACCTCGCCGCCTGCCATCCCTTCGTGCGCGACAGCGCCTTCCTGGACCGCCTGCTCCTGCTGGCGGGGAACTTCAACCTCACCGACACGCGCGACCTGGCCGCGGGGCTGGCCGCCACCGGCCACCACCTGCCCAGCCTGGCCGACGGCGCGGTCATCCTGCAGTGCCTGGCGCACGCGCTGGAGCGCGAACGCGCCCGCCCCGAAGGGTTCCGCGGGCTGGCGCACGTCCTGCGCGAGGCGGCCTCGCGCTTCGACGGCGCCTTCGTGCTCTGCGGGGCGCTCGGCGACGGCACGGCCTTCGCCCTGCGCGACGCCCACGGCATCCGCCCGGCCTTCTGGTGGGAGGGGCCCGAGGCGGTGGCCGTGGCCTCCGAGCGGCCCGCCATCCAGGCGGCCTTCGACGTGCCCACCGAGGCCGTGCGCGAGGTGCCGCCGGGGCAGGCGCTCATCATCCGCCCCGACGGCTCGGCGGCCCTGGAGCCGTGCCTCGACCCCGCGCCGCGCCGCGCGTGCGTCTTCGAGCGCGTCTATTTCTCCCGCGCCAACGACGCGGAGATCCACGCCGAGCGCAAGCGGCTGGGCCACGCCCTGGCCCCGCAGATCCTCCGCGCCGTGGGGGGCGACCTGGGGCGCCTCTTCCTCAGCTACATCCCCAACTCCGCGCAGGTCTGCTTCCATGGCCTGCTGGAGACGCTGATGGGGGTGGCCGCCGCCGAGGGGCGCACGGTGCGCTTCGGGCAGGTGGCGGTGAAGGACGCGAAGTTCCGCACCTTCATCGCCGACGAGGCCGCCCGCAAGGACCTGGCCATGCACGTCTACGACGTCACCTACGGTCTGGTGCGCCCCGGCGACACGCTCGTGGTGCTCGACGACTCCATCGTGCGCGGCAACACGATGCGCGCGGCCATCCTGCCCATCCTCGACCGCCTCAGCCCCAGGGAGATCGTCGTGGCCTCCAGCGCCCCGCCCGTCCTCTACCCCGACTGTTACGGCATCGACATGGCCACGCTCGACGAGCTCGTCGCCTTCAACGCGTTGGAGGATCTCCTGCGCGAGAGCGGCCGCGAGGGACTCCTGCGCACGGCCCACGCCGAGGCCAAGACCCAGTTGACGCGCCCCGCCGAGGCGCAGACGAACGTCCTGCGCGCGCTCTACGCCGAGGTGCCGCGGGCGGCGCTCGCCGAGGCCATCGCACGCCGCCTGCGGCCCGAGGGGATGCGCGCGGGGCTGCGGGTCGTCTTCCAGACGGTGGCCGACCTGCGCCGCTGCTGCCCCCGCCACGCGGGCGACTGGTACTTCACGGGCGACTACCCCACCCCCGGCGGCAACCGCGTGGCCAACCGCGCCCTCGTCAACCATCTGGAGCATCGCCATGAACGCGCCTATTGATTTCCGCGCCAAGTGGGCCGCCGAGCGCGCCCAGGCCGCCTTCCTCGCCCTCGCCGACGGGGCCGTCTTCCGCGGCGTCGCCTTCGGCGCGCGCCAAGACGCGCTGGGCGAGGCCGTCTTCAACACCGGCATGAGCGGCTACCAGGAGATCCTCACCGACCCCTCCTACGCCGGGCAGTTCGTCGTCCTCACCACGCCGGAGGTGGGGAATTACGGGTGCAACCCCGAGGACGCCGAGAGCCGCGGGCTCTTCCTGAGCGGGCTGGTGGTGCGCCGCGCGAACCCGCCGAGCAACCACCGCGCCACGGAGAGCCTGGAGGCCTACCTCGCCCGCCACGGCAGGCCGGGGATCTACGGCGTGGACACCCGCGCCCTCACGCTCCACCTGCGCGACCACGGGGCGCAACGCGCCTACCTCCACGTCTCGGACGAGCCGCTCGCCGAGGCGGAGGCCGTCGCCCGCGCGCAGGCCTGGGAGGGGCTCGACGGGCAGGACTACGCCTCCCGCGTCTCCGCGCCCGAGCCGTACGTGTGGCACGCGGAGGGGCGTTGGCGCGTGGTGGTCTACGACTTCGGCGTGAAGCGCGGCATCCTGCGGGGGCTGGCCGCCGCGGGGTGCCGCGTGGAGGTGGTGCCCGCGCGGACGCCCGCGGCGGAGGCCCTCGCCCGCCGGCCCGACGGCGTGCTCCTCTCCAACGGCCCGGCCGACCCCGCCGCCCTGCCCTACGCGCGGGAGACCGCGCGCGCCCTGCTCGCCGCGCGGGTGCCGCTGATGGGCGTCTGCCTGGGGCACCAGCTGCTCGGGCTGGCCTGCGGGGCGCGGTGCGGCCGTCTGCCCTTCGGCCACCACGGCTGCAACCACCCCGTGAAGGACCTCCTCGACGGCTCGGTCGCCATCACCAGCCAGAACCACAACTACGCCCTCACGGCCCTGCCCGACTGCCTGGAGCAGACCCACGCGAACCTCAACGACGGCACCTGCGAGGGCGTCCGCCACCGCGCGCTCCCCGCCTTCTCCGTGCAGTTCCACCCCGAGGCCGCCCCCGGCCCGCGCGAGACCGGGCGGCTCTTCCGTTCCTTCGTCTCCCTCATGGAGGCCCGCCAATGAGCACCAAGCACCTCTTCGTCACCGGCGGCGTGGTCAGCAGCCTCGGCAAGGGCGTCACCGCCGCCGCCCTCGCCTTCCTCCTGCGCCGCCGCGGCTACCGCGTGGCCATGCAGAAACTCGACCCGTACCTCAACGTCGACCCCGGCACGATGAGCCCCTACCAGCACGGCGAGGTCTTCGTCACCGACGACGGCGCGGAGACCGACCTCGACCTGGGCCACTACGAGCGCATCGCCGGCGTCACCTGCACCCAGGCCTCCAACTACACCAGCGGGAAGATCTACGGCGCGGTGATCGCCCGCGAGCGCCAGGGCGGCTACCTGGGCGCGACCGTCCAGGTCGTCCCCCACGTCACCGACGAGATCCAGCGCGCCATGCGCGCCCTCCACGGGCCCGACACGGACATCGCCATCACCGAGATCGGCGGCACCGCCGGCGACATCGAGAGCCTGCCCTTCCTCGAGGCCGCGCGGCAGTTCCGCATGGCCGCCGAGCCCGGCGACGTCGCCTTCATCCACCTCACCTACGTGCCCTACCTCAGGGCCGCCGGGGAGCTCAAGACCAAGCCCTCGCAACAATCCGTCGGCGTCCTGCGCGCCATCGGCATCCAGCCCGACCTCCTCGTCTGCCGCGCCGAGCGCCGGCTGGAGCCCGAGCACCTGCGCAAACTCGCGACCTTCTGCAACGTCCCCGAGCGGTGCGTCATCGAGGAGCGCGACGTCCGCCACGCCATCTACGAGGTGCCCATCAAACTCGCGCAGAAGGGGTTCGACGCGGAGACCCTTCGCGCCCTGCGCCTGGAGCCGCGCCCGCTGGACCTGCGCGACTACCGCGCCTGGCTGGCCCGCGCGCTCCGCCCCACGCGCCCCGTCACCGTCGCCGTCGTCGGCAAGTACATCCGCCACCAGGACGCCTACAAGAGCATCTACGAGGCCCTCGCCCACGCCGCGATGGCCCACGGCGCCAAACTCGAGGTCCTCCGCGTGGAGGCCGAGGAGCTCGAGGCCAGCGACCCCGCCGCGCGCCTCGCCCGGGCCGACGGCATCCTCGTACCCGGCGGCTTCGGGCGGCGCGGCCTGCCGGGGATGTTCCGCGCGGTCACCCACGCCCGCGCCACGGGCACGCCCTTCCTGGGCATCTGCCTGGGAATGCAGTGCGCCGTCATCGCCTGCGCCCGCGACCTCCTGGGCTGGGCCGACGCCGACAGCGCCGAGTTCGCCCCCGACACCGCGCACCCCGTCATCGCCCTCATGGAGAGCCAGAAGGCCGTCCGCGGCCTCGGCGGCACCATGCGCCTGGGCGCCTACGCCTGCGACCTCGCGCCGGGCTCCCGCGCCGCCGCGCTCTACGGCGCCACGCGCGTCTCCGAGCGCCACCGCCACCGCTACGAGCTCAACCCCGCCTTCCGCGACGCCCTCGAGCGCGGCGCGGGGCTGCGCGTGGTGGGGACGAACCCCGGGACCGGCCTGGCGGAGGTCGTCGAGCTCCCCGGGCACCCCTTCTTCATCGGCTGCCAGTTCCACCCCGAGTTCAAGTCACGCCCGCGCGCGCCGCACCCGCTCTTCGCGGGGTTCCTCGCCGCCGCCCTCGCCCACCGCCAGGAGAGCGCCCATGCCTAAACGCACCGACATCCGCAAGATCCTCCTCATCGGCTCGGGCCCCATCGTCATCGGCCAGGGGTGCGAGTTCGACTACTCCGGCACGCAGGCCTGCAAGGCTCTCCGCGCCGAGGGCTACGAGGTCGTCCTCGTGAACTCCAACCCGGCCACCATCATGACCGACCCGGCCACCGCCGACCGCACCTACATCGAGCCCCTCACGCCCGAGAGCCTCGAGGCCATCCTCGAACGCGAGCGCCCCGACGCCCTCCTGCCCACCCTCGGCGGCCAGACGGCCCTCAACCTCGCGATGGCGCTCTACCGCCGCGGCGCCCTGGGGCGGCTCGGCGTGGAGATGATCGGCGCCAACGCCGCCAGCATCGACCGCGCCGAGGACCGCCGGAAGTTCAAGGAGGCCATGCTCGCCATCGGCCTGGACCTCCCCCGCTCCGGCACCGCGCACACCCCCGCCGAGGCCCGCGCCGTCGCCGAGACCATCGGCTCCTGGCCCCTCATCGTCCGCCCCGCCTTCACCCTCGGTGGCACCGGCGGCGGCGTCGCCGAAAACCCCGAGGCACTCGACCGCATCGCCCGGAGCGGCCTCGACGCCTCCCCCGTCTCCGAAATCCTCATCGAGGAGTCCCTCCTCGGCTGGAAGGAGTTCGAGATGGAGGTCGTCTGCGACCGCAAGGGCAACGCCGTCGTCGTCTGCTCCATCGAGAACCTCGACCCCATGGGCGTGCACACCGGCGACTCCGTCACCGTCGCCCCCATCCAGACCCTCACCGACGCCGAGTACCAGGCCATGCGCGACGACTCCTTCGCCGTCATGCGCGCCATCGGCATCGCCACCGGCGGCGCCAACGTCCAATGGGCCGTCGACCCCAAGACCGGCCGGCGCGTCATCATCGAGATGAACCCCCGCGTCTCGCGCTCCTCGGCCCTCGCCTCCAAGGCCACCGGCTTCCCCATCGCCAAGATCGCCGCCCTCCTCGCCGTCGGCCTCACCCTCGACGAACTGCGCAACGACATCACCGGCGACACCCCCGCCTCCTTCGAACCCGCCCTCGACTACGTCGTCGTCAAGGCGCCCCGCTTCGCCTTCGAGAAGTTCCACGGCGCCGACGAGACCCTCGGCACCCAGATGAAGTCCGTCGGCGAGGCCATGGCCATCGGCGCCACCTTCCAGGAGGCCTTCCAGAAGGCCCTCCGCTCCCTGGAGACCGGCCGCGCCGGCTTCGGCGCCGACGGCAGGGACGCCGCCGCGCGCGCCCTCCCCGACGACGCCCTCGCCCACGCCCTCGCCCACCCCACCGCCGAACGCCCCTTCCTGCTCCACGAGGCCCTCCGCCGCGGCTGGGCCCTCGGCCGCCTCCACGCCCTCACCGCCATCGACCCCTACTTCCTGCGCCAGCTCGCCGAACTCGTCGCCTTCGAGGGCGAGATCGCCGCCCACGCCCCCGGCCCCCTCCCCCGCGACCTCCTCCTCCAAGCCAAGCGCCTCGGTTTCTCCGACCGCCAGATCGCCACCCTCCTCGGCGTCGGCGAGGCCGCCGTGACCGCCGCGCGCCGCGCCGCCGGCCTCCTCCCCGGCTACGGCCTCGTGGACACCTGCGCCGGCGAGTTCGCCGCCAGGACCCCCTACTATTACGGCACCTACGGCCTCGCCCCCGAGCCCCCGCCCGCCCACGGCGGCCGGCGCGCCATCCTCATCATCGGCGGCGGCCCCAACCGCATCGGCCAGGGCATCGAGTTCGACGCCTGCTGCTGCCAGGCCGCCACCGCCCTGCGCGCGCTCGGATACCGCGTCGTCATGGCCAATTCCAACCCCGAGACCGTCTCCACCGACTACGACACCTCCGACGCGCTCTACTTCGAGCCGCTCACCCTCGAGGATCTCGTGAACGTCTACGAGCGCGAGGGTTGCTCCGGTGCCATCGTCCAATTCGGCGGCCAGACCCCGCTCAACCTCGCCCAAGGCCTCAAGGCCGCCGGCCTCGCCATCCTCGGCACCGACCCCGACGACATCGACCTCGCCGAGGACCGCGACCGCTTCAGGAGCCTCGCCGACGCCGTCGGCATCCTCCAGCCGCCCAGCGGCATCGCCCGCACCGCCGAGGAGACCCTCGCCATCGCCGACGCCATCGGCTACCCCGTCCTCGTCCGCCCCTCCTTCGTCCTCGGCGGCCGCGGCATGGTCATCGTCCACCGCCGCGAGGACCTCGAGCCCCTCGCCCGCCAGGCCGTCGCCGTCGCCGAGGGCAAGCCCATCCTCATCGATCGCTTCCTCGAGAACGCCGTCGAGCTCGATGTCGACGCCGTGAGCGACGGCCGCGACACCGTCATCGGCGCCATCCTCGAGCACGTCGAGCCCGCCGGCGTCCATTCCGGCGACGCGGCCTGCGTCACCCCACCCCTCTCCCTCGCCCCCGAGACCCTCGCGCGGATCCGCGCCCACACGCGCGCCTTCGCCCAAGCCCTTCGCGTCCGCGGCCTCATGAACCTCCAGCTCGCCGTCAGGGGCCGCGACGTCTACATGATCGAGGTCAACCCCCGCGCCTCCCGCACCGTCCCCTTCGCCTCCAAGGCCATCGGCCTCTCCCTCGCCGCCGTCGCCGCCCGCGTCATGGTCGGCCAGACCCTCGCCCAGGCCGGCCTCCCCGCCGAACGCACGCCCCCCTGCCACGCCGCCAAGGAGGCCGTCTTCCCCTTCGCCCGTTTCCCCGGCGCCGAGATCGCCCTCTCCCCCGAGATGCGCTCCACCGGCGAGGTCATGGGCCTGGCGCCCACCCCCGGCCTCGCCTACCTCAAGAGCCAGCTCGCCGCCGGCGCCCGCCTCCCCCTCCCCGCCGAGGGCCGCCCCGCGCCCACCGTCCTCCTCTCCCTCTGCGACGCCGACAAGCCCGCCGGCGTCGCCGCCGCCAAACGCCTCGCCGCCCTCGGCTACGCCCTCTGCGCCACCCGCGGCACCGCCACCGCCCTCTGGGAGGCCGGCCTGCGCCCCGCCGCCTGCTTCCGCCTCGGAGAAGGCCGCCCCGACGCCATCGACCTCATCCGCGCCGGTGCCGTGCGATGGATCGTCCACACCGCCGGCCCCGGCGCCACGCCCGCGGACGACGGCCTGCGCATCCGCGCCGAGGCGCTCCGCCACGCCCTCCCCGTCACCACCCTCCTCCAAGGCTTCCTCGCCACCGTCGACGGCCTCGCCGAACGCCTCGCCGGCACGCCCCCGCCGCCCCTCTCCCTCCAGGAGCTCCACGCCCGGATCCGCTGAGTCGCCCCTGTTCGCCGCTTATGCTACAATGGCGGCATGAAAGGTGTTACGACGATGAAGCGAGCGCGTTTGATGTTGGCGTTGGCGTTCTGCCTGTGCGGGGCGTGGGCGATGGCGGCGTTGCCGCCGATGCCGGAGCGGCTGGATCGGGAGAAGGCGTTGGAGCGCGTGGCGCAGGCGTCGCGCACGGACGCCCCGGACGCGAACACCCTGACGGTGGCCCAGGCGCAGTGGACGGAGTATGCCGAGGACGGGCGCGACACCGTGTGGGCGGAGTTCTGGTCGAAGGCCCTGACGGAGCCGGGGGCGCAGGAGCTGCGCACGGTGCCGCTGTGGTTCAAGCAGGGGTATTCGATCTCGGAGTTCCAGTTGGCCGAGGTGATCCACGCCGACGGCTCGGCGACGCCGATCGACCTGGAGGCGAACGTGGCGGAGGCCTCGAGCAACTCCGGGAACGACGCGAACATCTACGACCCGACCTCGCGCCGCCTGATGCTCTCGGTGCCGAAGATCGAGGTGGGCGACACGCTCCACGTGATCCTCTGCTACCGGACGCTCCGCCCGCGGATCCCCGATTCGTATTACGAGACGATCCTCTTCCAGAGCTTCGGGGAGCCGGTGCCCTACAGCGTGGCCACGGTGGTCTCCCCGAAGGCCCTGCCCCTCAAGAGCGTGGCCCTGCTCGACGAGGTGCCCGGCACGGTGACGGCCAGCCGCGAGACCTTGGCCGACGGGCGGACCCTCCACCGCTGGGTGGCGCGCGGCGTGCCCCAGGCCTTCGCCGAGCCGAAAATGCCCGACACGCAGGTCTCGGCCCAGCGGGTCTCCCTCTCCACCTTCGACTCCTGGGAGGCGCTCTCCAAGTGGTACTGGGCGCTGTGCGACAAGCATATGCGCACCACCCCGGCGATCGACGCCAAGGTGGCGGCGCTCACCCAGGGGAAGGACCGCGCCGCGCAGATCGAGGCCCTCTTCGCCTTCGTGGCGCAGGAGGTGCGCTACATGGGGATCATCGCCGAGGACGAGGCCCCCGGCTTCGAACCGCACGACGTGGCCCTCACCTTCGACAACCGCTACGGCGTCTGCCGCGACAAGGGCGTCCTCCTGGTGGCGATGCTGCGCAAGGCCGGCTTCGACGCCTTCCCCGTCATCATCCACGCCGGCAGCCCGCGCGACGCCGAGGTGCCCATGCCCTATTTCAACCACGCCGTCGTGGCCATCGACGAGGGCGACCGCCAATACCGCCTCCTCGACCCGACCGACGACACGGCGCGCGCCGAGTTCCCCGCCTACCTGAGCGGATGCTCCTACCTCGTGGCGCGCCCCGAGGGCGAGACCCTGCGCGAGACCCCCATCCCCGACCCGGAGGGCAACATGGCCCTCGTGGAGACCACCGGCACGCTCGACGCCGCCGGCAACCTGGACCTCACCTCCACCATCCGCCTCGACGGCGTGAACGACAACGTCTACCGCGGCTTCCTCGTGCGGAGCCAGCCCGAACGCATCCGCGACGTCTTCGACGGCCTCCTCAAGCGCGCCGTCCCCGGCGCCGAGCTGATCGACCTCGCCATCGAGCCCAAAGACCCGCGCGACATCTCGCACCCGCTCACCCTGCGCCTCGACGCCCGCGTGCCCGATTACGCCGTCCCCGACGCCCAGGGCCACGTCATCGCCACGCTCCCCTTCGTGGGCCGCCGCATCGGCATGATCAACTTCCTCTTCGACGGCCTCGCCCAGCCCACCCGCGTCTACGACTGGGTCATCGAGGCCCCCTGCGGCGTGCGCGAGACCCTCACCCTGCGCGGCCTCGGCCGCCTCGGCACCCCCGAACTCCTGCCCGACGACCCCATCCTCAAGGCCAACGGCGCCTCCTTCGACATGGTCTGCCGCCGCGCCGACAACGGCGACCTCTCCCTCACCCGCGAGCTCGTCCTCTCGCACAAGGTCTACACCCCCGAGGACTACCGCGCCCTCCGCCGCTTCGCCGAGCGCATGGACCGCATCGAGAGCCTCCGCCCCCTCTTCCGCAAACCGCCCGCCCAAAACGCCGACGCCGAGATCCTCGCCTCCGCCGTCGAAACCACCCTCGCGCCCGACGGCACCTCCCGCCGCCGCACCGTCACCGACTCCAAGATCCTCACCTTCCAGGGCAAACGCGCACTCGGCGAGGTCAAAATCTACCACAACCCCGACTTCGAGACCCTCACTCTCTCCGCCGTGGAGGTCGCCTCCGCCAAGGGCGACCGCGTGCCCATCTCCAAAAAGGAAATCTCCGAGCTGGACGTCGACGGCGCGGCACTCGCCCCCCGCTACGCCGCGCTCCGCGAGACCGTCCTCTCCCTCCCGGCCATCGACGTCGGGGCCGTCTCGCACGTCGACGTGACCATCGCCTCCGCCGACCCGCGCCCCTTCTCCGAGACGCACGTCTTCGGCGCCGGCCCCTACCCCACCCACGAGACGCGCTACACCCTCACCCTCCCGCTCGGCCAGGACGCCCGCCTGCGCGTCGCCGAGCGCAACTTCCCGACGGCCGGCGTCTCCCGCTCCGTCGTCACCAACGGCACCCAGGTCACCCGCACCTGGATCCTCCGCGACCTCCCCGCCGTCAAGCCCGAGCCCGACCCCCCCGCCGCCACGCTCATCCGCCCCACCCTGCGCCTGGCCCTCCCCGAGGCCGCCGCCCACCGCGTCCTCCCCGGCGTCATCGCGCAGGCCGACGCCCTGCTCGACAACGCCGACCTCGACGACGCGCTCGCCGCCATCCCCGGCGCCGACGCGGACGACCCCGAGGCCCGCCTCCGCGCCATCCAGGCCTTCATGGCCACCCGCATCCGCGAGGCCGGGACCGCCTGGGAGGCCCTCCGCCTCGCCACCCTCACCCCGCCCGCGACCACCCTCGCCGACGGCTACGGCAACCGCCTCGACCGCCTGATCCTCCAGCTCGGCCTCCTCCGCGCCGCCGACCTCGACGCCAGGCTCGTCTTCGCCTCCGCCAACAGCCTGCAGACCGAGGTCCTCTTCGGCAAGCGCCTCGCCCTCCGCGAGGTGCCCGATTGGACCCGCTGGACCCGCCCCTACATCCTCCTGGCCGACGGCCGCCTGGTGGGCGACGAGGGCGAACTCGACGAACCCGGCTCCGCCGCCGTCCCCTCCTGCTCCCTCATGTCCGCCGAGGGCCGCCTGCTCTACGACCGCCCCGACGCCCTCCGCACCCGCGCCGAACGCACGCTCAAGTGCGTCGTCACCCCCGAGGGCGACGCCATCCTCTCCTCCGAGACCCTCTCCTGGGGCCGCCTGGCCGGCGCCGTCCGCACGACCGAGCGCGACCTGACGCCCGAGCACCGCCGCCGCGCCATCGCCACGCTCGCCGAAAGCCTCGCCCCCGGCGCCGAGCCCGTCAGCCAATACACCGTCGACACCCGCGCCTACCCCGTCCGCTCCCGCCTCAGCGTCGAGGCCAAAGGCTACGCCCAGCGCCGCGGCCGCCTCCTCAGCGTCCCCGTCCAGGCGCTCCTCGGCCCCCGCTACGGCCTGCGCGGCGTCAACCGCGAGAACCCCATCTGGCAGGGCGGCGAGGAGGGCACCCGCGCCCGCGCCGAGTTCTGGCTCCCCAAAGGCTCCGAGATCCTCTCCAAGCCCGAGCCCTTCGCCTACGCGCTCCCCGGCGGCGGCGCCCTCACCCTCACCTGCTCGCAGGAGCGCCACCCCGTCACCGGCATCGTCCACCTGACCTACGAGCTCACCTGCGCCAACCCGCCCGCCCTGCTCGACGCCTGGACCTTCCCGGCGCTCACCGAGCTTGACCGCCGCCTCGCCGCCCCCACCCAATCCACCATCTTCATCCGCCTCCCCGAATGAAGACCGTCCTCGGCATCGAAAGCTCCTGCGACGAGACGGCCGTCGCCGTCGTGCACGGCGGCGACGAGGTGCTCGCCTCCGTGGTCTACTCGCAGGTCCCCCTCCACCGGCCCTACGGCGGCGTCGTCCCCGAGGTCGCCAGCCGCGCACACGTCCAGAAGATCCGCGCGGTGGCCGAGGAGGCGCTGCGCCAGGCCTTCCCCGGCGCGGCCGACCCCTGGGCGGGGATCGACGCGGTCGCGGCGACCTGCGGGCCGGGGCTCGCGGCGGCGCTGCTCGTCGGCTGGTCCTTCGCCAAAGGCCTCGCCCTGGCGCTCGGCAAACCGCTCCTGCCCGTCAACCACATGCACGCGCACCTCTGGTCGGTCCGCCTCGGCCACCCCGAGCTGCGCGAGGCCGACCTGTGGCCCCAGCTGGGGCTGGCCGTCAGCGGCGGCCACACCTGCCTGGTCCACGCCCCGCGCCCCGGCGGCTTCCGCCTCATCGGGCAGACGATCGACGACGCGGCGGGCGAGGCCTTCGACAAGGCCGCCAAGCTACTTGGCCTGGGCTACCCCGGAGGCCCCGTGCTCGACCGCCTGGCGCGCTCGGTGCCCGCGGGCGAGCGCCGCGCCATCCGCTTCCCCGAGGGGCGCGTCGCCCCGGACCACCCGCTCCCCCCCGGCCTCCGCGCCGACCTCTGCCTCTCCTTCAGCGGCCTCAAGACCGCCCTGCTCACGCACGTGCGGAAACACCCCCCGCAGGGCGAGGCCGAGGTGGCCCGCCTCTGCGCCTGCTACCAGACGGCCATCGTGGACGCCCTGGCCAAACGCGTCGGGCGCGCGCTGGAGACCCTCCCCTGCAAATCGCTCGCCGTCGGCGGCGGCGTCTCGCTCAACGGCCAGCTACGCGAGGCCCTGACGGCCCTCGCCGCGCGCCACGGCGTGCGCCTGCTCCTCGCCGAACCGCGCTACTGCGGCGACAACGCCGCCATGATCGCCGGCATCGCCGGCGCGGGCTACGCGCTCCGCGACGCCGAGCCCCTCGCCCGCGACGTCGACCCCTCGCTCCCCGTCTGACCATCCCCCCGATCCGCCTTCCGCGCCTTCGCCCCCGCCCGCTCAGGGGCGGCGAAGAGGGGGAGCGTCGCGGGGTCGAGGCGCGGCGGCACGACCAGGAAGATCTCCACCGGCACGGGGTCGGGATTGTCCAGGCGCCATGCCGTCGGGGCCGTGGGCGCCCATTCGGAGAAGACGGGGCGCCCCTTCACGCGCACCACGCACGAGACGCCCGCCGGGAAGACGAGGTCCATCCGGCTCTGGGTG
This sequence comes from uncultured Kiritimatiellota bacterium, assembly GCA_944389565.1. Taxonomy (GTDB): domain Bacteria; phylum Verrucomicrobiota; class Kiritimatiellia; order RFP12; family DVOR01; genus Spyradenecus. Next base: position 23,858 of record CALXMV010000005.1, on the reverse strand, counting down.
GTGCGCACATAGAAGCCCTGCGCGCGGCGCGACGGCCCGAACTCCCGCGCGGCCTTCGCCGGCAGGGGCAGCGCGTGCGGCAGGAAGACGCGCTCGGAGGGCTTCACGGAGGAGACGTCGGTGTAATCGGGCACCCACGGGCAGTTCTCGGGCAGGTCGGCGTAATGGCACAGCATCGTGACCGGCTTGGCGCCGACGGCGACCGCCCCGGCGGGCAGGCCGGGAAGCCCGAGCGGCCGCTGGTAGCCCACGCCCGTGAGCATCGGCAGGATGGAGACCGCGCCGACCTCCGCCGGCGGCGGCAGCCCCACGATCTCCGCGAGCGTGGGCGCCCAATGCTCGGGGTGGACGCTTTGGGAGACGCGGTGGCCGGGCCAGACCATGTTGCGCCAGCAGACGACCAGCGGCAGGCGCGCCCCCTTTTCCCCGCTCCGCGGGGCCAGGAAGATGAGCGCGTCGGTGCCCAGGAGGCCGGGCAGGGTGGCGGCGAGATCCCCCGCCGAGGCCTCGGCCCGCAGGAGGGCGCACAGCGGCGCCTGCTCGATGCCGTCCTCCACGCGCGTGCGGCGGCGCAGGGTGAGGATGGAGACGAGGTTGGAGCAGGCCGCGCGCCACGGCACGTCGCGCACCGGCAGGAAGGCGTAATCCGCGGCGCCCAGCACGGGGAGGATCCCCCCCGTGCGGAAGTCGCCCTCCCCGAGGCGGGCGTTGGGGAGGGCGGTGCCGGCGTTCTCGGCGGGGGCGAGCGCCTCGCGGTAGGCGGAGGCCTCCCCCTCGGGCGCGCACGGCGCCAGGAAGAGGATGTCCGGGCGCGACCCGTCCGGCCGGCCGGTGAGGTTGAGGACGGCGCGCGCGTCCCCCGCGGCCTCCCCGAACGCGCGGGCCGCGGCGAGGAGGAACGCGAGCACCGTCAGCGCCCGAGCCACAGCCAAAGCCCCCAATTCGCGGCCAGGGCGTAGAGTTGCGCCACGAGGTCGTCGGCCACGATGCCCCACCCGCGCGGGAGATACTGGAGGCGCCGCGCGGGCGGCGGCTTGAGCACGTCGAGCGCGCGGATGACCAGGAAGGTCAGGGGGATGAGCCAGGGCGCGTCGAGCAGGGGTAGGCCGATCGTGGCGATGGGGTAGAGCATCCACTCGTCGGCGGAGATGCGCCCGTCGTCCTTCTTTTTCAGGCAATCCTCGGCCACGGCGCAGACCGGCACGGCCAAGAGCGCGAGCGCGGCGCAGAGGGCGGCCTGGGCCCACCACGCGGGGAGCCAGGCGGCGAGGGCCAGGGCGAGCGCCACGCCGGGCAGGGAGCCGAAGGTCCCCGGCGCCACGGGCGCGACCAGCCCGATGCCGAAGCCCGTCCCCACCCACACGCAGAGCCGCCGCGTGAAAGAAGCGCCCAGGGTTGCCTCCGGGCGCTGGCCTGCGTAGGGGTCGGGACCTTTCCAGCCCATCACTGCCCCTTCGTCATGCGGTAAAAGGTCAGGAACGAATGGATCACGTCGTCCTGCGTCACGTCGTCGATCGTGTACTTCTCGCCCTCGGGGCGGAAGGGCTCGTCGTGCGTGGAGGAGCGGTTGTTGGTGCGCACCACGCGGGCGTTGGCGCGCGGGAGGATGCCGTCGTTCACGTACTGCCGGGTGACGGAGTAGCAGATTTCCTCGATGTTCCCCTCGCGGTAGACGGTCAGGATGGTGGAGGCGGGGGCCTCGCGCACCATGGCCGTCCGCCCGAGGCGGCGCATCTCCGCGGCGACCTCCGTGAGCGCGGGGGTGGCGACCTCGTGCAGGAACCTCACGAAGCGGGCGTTCTCACGCTCCGCCCGCGAGGCCTGCGAGTCGCTCAGGAAGATGCTCTCGAGCTCTTGCTTCCAATCCGCCATGCGGGGCCTCAATCCTCGAGCATGAAGTTGATGATCGGGAAGAAGGTGACCGGCGAGGAGCGGATGACGTTGATGAGGCCGATCTGGTAGCCGTAGATCGAGTCGGTGCTGTTGATGAGGCCGATCTGGAGGCCGCGGATGTCGCTGGTGGCGTTGAGCAGGCCGACCTGGATGCCCTTGGCGAGGGTCGCCTCGTTGAGCAGGCCGATCTGCATGCCGGAGAGCTCGCCGGCGCTGTTGGCGCCGATGGCGACCTGGAGGGCGCCCGCGCGGTCGATCACCTTGTTGCGGATGAGGGCCAGCTGGAGGCCGTAGGCGTTCACCGCCTCGCCGCCGATGGCCAGATCCAGGCCCGTGAGATTCTGGCACTTGCCCCACGCGCTCAGGCGCAGGCCCACGATGTCGATCGTCTCATCCCCCTGCAGGGCGAACCAGACCGGCGCGATCGTGCGCGTCTCGACACGCTCGGGCGCCGCGGGCGCCGGCGCGGGCGTCTCGGGCTCTTGGGCCTGCTGCGCGAAAACAGCGGCCACCGAAAGACTGGCGAAAAGGGCCACAATCAGTTTCTTCATGATACGTCCTCGTTCCTTTGTCGGAGAAGCGAAATCTCACGTTTGCTTAAAAGATACCCCATTTTCCCCAAAAGTGCAAGCATTATTTAGCAGGTCGCCGGTTTTGGGACTGTCGGCCGATTGTCCGATCGGTGCGCCCCGTCCTTCGGGAGGGGCGCGCCGAAACCCTTAAGGGTCTGGCCCGAAAGTCGGGAGGGTTTGGGGCGAAACCCTAAGGGGTCTGACCCGGCCCCCTTAAGGGTCTGGCCCGGAAGCCGGAAGGTTTGGGTGCGTATATACCCTTGTCGGGGCCGGGGTGCGCGGGGCGCCCGCTCTCCCCCGCCTTCTATCTTATACTTGTCGTGCCGGCGCACGCCGAGAGCGGGAGTTCCCGATCGACCGCGCCCCCGGCGGCGAACCCGGCGCCGCCGTCGGGGGCTTTTTGCCGATGCCAAGGCACAGCGCGCTTGACCTCGCGGTGGCAATCGTATACACTATTGCCAAATCGCCGAGGTCGGCGAAGTGCTTGATTCATCGAAGTAAGGAGCAGAGAGCCATGAGTTTCTTTTCCACTCGCCGCAATTTCCTGAAGGCCACGGGCCTGGCCGGCGCCGCGACGCTCACGGGCGCGATCGGGTGCAAGGCGCCCGCGCGCAAGCATCCGCACGTGGGTGGTCTGGCGTGCGAGCCGTTGGAGCGCGTGAACGTGGGCGTGATCGGCCTGGGGATGCGCGGGCCGGGCGCGGTCTACCGGCTCTCGGCGATTCCGGGGACGCACGTGGTGGCGTTGGCGGATCTCTTCAAGACGCGGGTGGACAAGGCCGCGAAGTGGCTGGCGGAGAACAAGGGCGGCACGCCCCGGCTCTTCGCCGGCGAGACGGACGCATGGAAGCGGCTCGTCGAGGACCCGGAGGTGAACCTGGTCTACATCGCCAGCCCCTGGCAGATGCACGTGGAGATGGTGAAGCACGCGCTGGAGTGCGGCAAGCACGTGGCCTGCGAGGTGCCGATGGTCTTCACGGTGGAGGACTGCTGGGACATCGTGAACCTGGCCGAGGAGAAGCGCCGCCATTGCATGCTGCTGGAGAATTGCTGCTATGGCGAGACGGAGATGCTGGCGCTGAACCTCGTGCGCAACGAGATCCTCGGCACGCTCGTCCATGGCGAGGGCGCCTACATCCACGACCTGCGCGGGTGGAACTTCCGCGCGGGCTCCTATGAGGGCTTCTGGCGCCTGAAGTGGAACGCCCAGCACACCGGCAACCCCTACGCCACCCACGGCCTCGGCCCCATCTGCCAGTACATGAACGTCGGCCGCGGCGACCAGATGCGCGTGCTCACGGCCATGAACTCCGGCGGCTTCGGCTTCCCCGAGTACGTCAAGGCCCACCAGGCGGACATCGACGCCCTCAAGGCCAAGTCCGACGGCGCCAAATACGGCATGAGCGACAAGGAGGCCCTCACCGGCCCCTGGGCGCAGGGCGACATGTGCACCGCCATCATCAAGACGGTCAACGGCCGCACCATCATGGTCCAGCACGACACCACCAGCCCCCGCCCCTACACCCGCATCAACCTCATCAGCGGCACCAAGGGCATCCTCAAGGACTACCCCCTGCAGATCGCCCTCGACCCCAAGTACGCCGCGCCCCACCTCGGCTGGGCCAGCGACGCCGAGCTCCGCAAGCTCGTCGCCCAATACGGCCACCCGCTCTGGAAGCAGTCCGGCGAGCTGGCCAAGCGCCTCGGCGGCCACGGCGGCATGGACTTCCTCATGGACCTGCGCCTCAGCTACTGCCTGCAGAACGGCCTCCCGCTCGACATCAACGTCTACGAGTCCTGCCAGTGGTCCGTCCTCGCCGAGCTCACCGAGACCTCCTCCAAGCACGACGGCGCGCCCGTCGAGGTGCCCGACTTCACGCGCGGCGCCTGGAAGGAGATCCAGCCCCTGGGCATCGAGACCGTGACCGACGACTTCCTGAACAAGGACGCCAAGGCCGGCCAGCAGATGAGCGTCTGACCCCCACCCCCTTACCTATAGAAAAGGAGAACATCGAGATGTCCCACCAATGCGCCTGCTCCGGCATCAAGTTCGTGCCGCCCTTCGACCCCGGCTTCAAGCCCGCCTTCCTCAAGCTCCGCCGCATCAAGGAGCGCGCGGCCCAGGACCCCGGCGGCGTCGTCACCGTCGCCATCGAGCGTGACAACGGCGCCGTCGCCCGCTACGCGCTCCCCTACCCCAAGGGCGCCGAGGAGTGCCCCGGCTTCGCCAAGTTCGTCGAGCGCATCGTCAAGTTCCTGCTCTGGTCCGCCGGCGGCTTCAAGATCTACATCGACGCCCCCCAGGCCTGCGTCGCCAAAATCAAGGCCGACTACGCCGAGGGCGGCGAGCGCGCCTTCGACTGGGGCTTCTTCAAGACCATCTACGGCCGCCCCATCGAGATCGTCGAGGCACCCGCCTCCGAGATCCCCCAGGGCCATGACCTCGCCATCTCCCTCGGCGGCAACATGAACGGCAACCGCATCGGCTTCGACCTCGGCGGCTCCGACTTCAAGCTCACCGCCATGGTCAACGGCGAGAGCGTCTGGCAGAAGGAAGTCCCCTGGGACCCCTACAACGCCACCGACTCCAACTACCACTACGGCCACATCAAGGCCGGCTTCGACGAGACCATCAGCCACCTCCCCGGCGGCAAGGTCGACGCCATCGGCGGCTCCTCCGCCGGCGTCATCGTCGACAACGAGCTCCGCACCGCCGGCCTCATCAAGGGCATCAAAGACCCCGCCGAATACGCCAAGGCCCAGAAGCTCTTCAAGCGCCTCAAGGCCGACTACGGCGTCCCCTTCGAGGTCGCCAACGACGGCGACGTCTCCGCCCTCGTCGGCCGCCTGGCCCTCGGCAAGAAGGGCATCATCGGCCTGGCCATGGGCACCTCCGAGGCCGTCGGCTACATCGACAACTCCGCCAAGGGCGTCCTCACCGGCCGCATCTCCGAGCTCGCCTTCGCCCCCGTGGACCTCAACGCCGAGGCCGCCGCCGACCCCTGGTCGGGCGATATCGGCGTCGGCGCGCTCTACTTCTCCCAGCAGGCCGTCAACAAACTCGGCCTCGCCGCCGGCTTCCCCTTCAAGGAGGAGACCCTCCCCCTGCGCCTCAAGGAGGTGCAGAAGGCCATGGAGGCCGACGACCCCGTCGCCGTCGACATCTACAAGGCCATCGGCATCTACCTGGGCTACACGCTCCCGTGGTACGCCGAGTTCTACGACTACCACTCGCTGATGCTCCTGGGCCGCGTCTCCTCCGGCAAGGGCGGCGACCTCATCCTCACCACCGCCAAGCAGGTGCTCAAGGAGGAGTTCCCCGAATACGACATCGACGTCTTCATGCCCGATGAGCAGGTGCGCCGTCTCGGCCAGTCCGCCGCCGCCGCCTCGCTCCCCGAGTGCTGACCCCTTCGGCCCGCCGCGGGCGCCCCCGCGGCGGGCCCTCTTTTTGCCTTCGCGTCCCCAAAGGAGTTTTCCGACATGACAACGGGTTTCTACAAAAAATACCTCCTCATCATGGCCGGCCTCGGCGGCCTCATCTACGGCATCGACGTGGGCGTCATCGCCGCGGCCCTCCCCTACATCAACAATACCACCAGCTACAACGCCGTCCAGACCGGCCTTATCGTCGGTGCCGTGCTGTGGGGGTCGGTGCTCTCCTCCCTCTTCGCGGGGGCGCTCTCCGAATGGCTGGGCCGCAAAAAAATCATCATCGCCTCCGCCTTCTGTTTCTTCGTCTCCATCCCGCTGATTTGCGCCTCCGGCCTGTTCGAGGGCGGCAACTTCATCCTGATGACCTGCGGCCGTGCGCTCCAAGGCGCCTCCGCCGGCCTCGTCGGCGTGGTCGTGCCCATGTACCTGGCCGAGTGCCTTGACTCCGAGAGCCGCGGCAAGGGCACGGGCATGTTCCAGCTCCTGCTCACCATCGGCCTCGCCTTCGCCGCCGTCATCGGCCTGGTCGTGACTTCGTTGGTCGGCGCGCCCGACAAGGTCATCGCGGAGGTCGGCGGCATCGAGAACGTCTCCCCCGAGACCATCAGCTCCTGGGTCCACGCCTGGCAGACCATCTTCTGGTGCTCCGCCGTCCCCGGCCTCATCCTCTTCCTTGGCGCCTTCGGCCTCAAAGAGTCCCCGCGCTGGCTCTACATGCGCGGCCGCAAGGAGGAAGCCCTGGCCTCGCTCGCCGCCAACAACGGCGAGGCCAAGGCCCATGAGATCCTCGATGAGATGATCAAGGCCGACGAGGAGGCCGCCGCGGAGAAGGCCGCCATCGCCGCCGCCGCCAAAGGCGACTCCCTCTTCCAGCGCAAGTACGTCTACCCCTTCCTCCTCGCCGTCGTCATCCTCGCCTGCAACCAGGCCACCGGCATCAACTCCGTCCTCAACTACACCGTCACCATCTTCAAGGAGACGGGCATGGAGGGCGCCTTCGCGAACATTTCCGACCTGGCCATCAAGCTGGTCAACGTCTTCATGACGATCGTCGCCTGCACGCTCGTGGACAGGAAGGGCCGCAAGTTCCTCCTCAAGCTCGGCACCGGCGGCATCATCATCGGCCTCTGCGGCGTCGGCGCCATCTTCCTCATGATCAAGGGCGGCCTCTTCGCGGCCTCGTTGACGACCGGCATCGTCGCCACGATCTTCTTCTTCATGTACATCGCCTTCTACGCCGTCGGTCCCGGCGTCTGCGTCTGGCTTGCCCTCTCCGAGCTCATGCCCACCCGCATCCGCGCCAACGGCATGTCCATCGCGATGATCATCAACCAAGGCGTCTCCGCCACCATCGCCACGGCCTTCCCCGCCTGGGTCGAGGCCTGGAGCATGGGGCCGGTCTTCTTCTGCCTGGCCGCCTTCACCGTGGTCTACTGGGTCGCGGCGACCTTCTTCCTGCCGGAGACGAAGGGGCGCACGCTCGAGGAGATCGAGGCCTACTTCGCCGGCAAAAAGAAGCTCGACTGAGCCTCCCGCGCCGCAACGGAGCCCCGCCCCCCGGGCGGGGCCCTTTTTTTCGCGCCGCGCCCCCCGCAACCGCTTGAAAACCCGCGCGGAAATCGGTTATACTATGTGGCAGTCGGGAGCAGAGCGATGCAGGATTTCGTCAAAAAAGCAGGGATTTGCATGTTGGCCGTCGCGGCGATGGTGAGCGTCGTGGTGGGCGCCTTCCACGTGGCGCCGGCCTACCGCCGCTGGCAGCATTTCAGCGCCGACCACGCGGAGCTTCAGGCGCGGGTGGACACGCTGCGCCAAGCGATCACCGAGACGCGCCGCGACATCGACCGCTTCAACCGCTCCCCCTACTTCGTCGAGCAACTGGCGCGCGCCAACCACCGCGTGGCCGACAACGAGATCGTCCTCATCTTCGAGGACTGACGCGGCATGATCCCCGAGGCGTTGGTCGTTTTCGCGGGGCGCGGCGACTACCCGGCGTGCGCCGTGGAGGGGGCGCGCGCGGCCGGCGTGCGGCGCATCCTCGTGGCCGGCGTGCGCGGGATGGCCGAGCGGCGCGTCCTGCGCCTGGCCGACGAGGCGGCCGTCTTCGGCGTGGGGGAGCTGGGGCGCGCGCTCGAATGGCTGCGCGGGTGCGGGGCCAGGCAGATGATGCTCACGGGGCAGATCACCCCCCTGGCGCTCTTCCGCACGCGTTTCGACGCGCTGACGCGCCGCCTGCTCGCGGAGCTGCCGGTGAAGAACGCGCACACGATCTTCGGGCGGATGATCCGCGAGGTGGAGGCGCTGGGGGTCGAGGTGATCCCCTCGTCGTGCTTCATGGGCGCGCACATCCCCGGGCCGGGCACGCTCACGCGGCGCGGGCCGGACGCGCGCGAGGAGCAGGACATCGCCCTCGGCCATCGCGCCGCGATGGGCGTCTGCGGGCTCGACATCGGGCAGACCATCGTGGTGAAGGAGGGGATGATCCTGGCGGTGGAGGCCTTCGAGGGCACGAACGCCACCCTGCGCCGCGCCGCCAAGCTGGGCGGCCGGGGCGCCGTCATGGTCAAGGTCGCCAAAGACGGCCACGATATGCGCTTCGACATCCCCGTCTTCGGCGAGCACACCATCCGCCTCTGCCGGAAGTGCGGCATCGGCGCGGTGGCCTTCCAGGCGCATCGCCTGGTGATGATCGACCGCCCGCGCGTGCAGGCGCTCGCCGACCGTTACGGCATCGCGCTCGTCTCCCTCCCCACCGACCTGCCGCCCGCCCCCCTGGAGCCCTGAGCCGGGCGCGCGCACCGAAAGGATCCGCCATGCTGAATCGCCGTTCGTTTCTCCGGGCGTTGGGCGCCGCCGCGGTCGCGCCGGGAATCGCCTGGGGCCAAGAGGCGGGCGCGCCGCCCGCCGCCCTGCCGCCCACGCCTTACAACCCCTTCGGGAACCCGGCGCACGGGGCGCGCCCGAACATCATCCTGGTGCTGTGCGACGACCTGGGCTGGGGCGAGGTGGGCGCCTTCCGGGAGGGGAAGCCCGGCCCGGCGGCCATCCCGACGCCCAATCTGGACCGCGCCTGCGCCGAGGGCGCGCGCCTGACCGACCACGCCGCCTGCGCGCCGGTCTGCGCCCCCGCGCGCGCCTCGCTGATGACCGGCAAGAACCAGGGCCACTGCACGGTGCGCGACGGCTCGTTCGACCATGCGATCGACCCGCGCATGACCCTCGCCACCGTGCTCGGCCAGGCCGGCTACGCGACCTGGCACATCGGCAAATGGGGCCTCGGCGGCGGCTACCAGGCCGGTACCCCGCACACCGCGATGCCCTGCCAGGCGGGCTTCGACTACGCCTATTTCTACCCCGCGCACCTCCACGGCCACTCCTACTACCATTGCCTCGTCCCCGGCGTCACCGACCTCGACGCGGCCAGGACGCCCTCCTTCCTCCTGGAGGCCTACTCCCCCGCCGCCTACGCCGCCGCGGGCGCCCCCGACGGATTCGCCCGCGACGGCGAGGGCGCCGGCCAATGGCGCCGCCCGGTCGCGAACGCCGAGGCGCGCTTCGTCTACGACACCGACCTCTTCACCGCCAAGGCCAAGGCGCTCATCCGCGCCCATCGCGACGGCCCCCAACGCGAGCGCCCCTTCTTCCTCAGCCTCTGCCACACGGCCATCCACGGCTCCGGCGCCAAGGCCGTCCAAGACCCCGCCATCCGTTGCGCCGAGCCCTTCCACGTGCCGGGCGGCCCCTACCCCGCGCCGGACGGGGAGGACCACCTCGGCGGCGGCGCGCGCCTCGGCGATCCCGCCATCAAGGCCTCCGCCGAGACGGCCAACACCTGGATCGACCCCCGTTTCCGCGACCGCGCCAACCACTCGCTCCGCCGTTACGCCACCGCCCTCGCCCGCCTCGACGACGCCATGGGCGACCTCCTCCACTTCCTCAAGGTCGCGGGGATCGACCGCGACACCCTCCTCGTCTTCACCTCCGACAACGGCCCCTCCGGCGAATACCTCGACCCCGGCCCCGGCCTCGGCGCCCGCGGCACGGGCATCGACTGGGTGGAGCGCGTCGTCGACGCCAACGGCCCCTTCCGCGGCGCCAAATGCTGGGTCTACCAGGGCGGCCTCCGCGTGCCCACCCTCGTCCGCTGGCCCGCGCACGTCGCCCCCGGCGTCTGTGACCTCCCCTCCGACCACGCCTGCTGGCTCCCCACCTTCGCCGAGGCCGCCGGTCTGCCCGCGCCCGCCCGCGCCGACGGCGTGAGCCTCCTGCCCGCCCTCACCCGCTACGGCCGCCAGCTCCCCTGCCGCCTCTACGCCGAGTTCTACGACCACGGCAGCGGCCAAGGCTTCGGCTTCGGGCAAACCGTCCGCCAAGGCGACTGGGCGCTCGTCCGCAACGCCGCCAAACACGGCGGCAAACCCGAGCTCTACGACCTCAGGGCCGACCCCGGGCAGACGCGCGACCTCGCCGCCGAACGCCCCGAACTCCTGGCCTCCCTCCTCCCCCTCCTCCGGACCTGCCGCATCCCCACCGCCCGCACCCGCGACGCCCAAGGCGCCGAGCGCTGGGCCCAGCGCGACTGCCCCGGGCGCGCCGCCCTCGACGCCGAGCCCCTCCCCCCGCTCCCCGGAGGCGTCCCCACGCCCCCCACCGCCCTCTGGCTCTACCAAGGCTCCTGGCCCTGGGTCCCCGACTTCCGCACCCTCCTCCCCGTCCACCAAGTCCCCGCCGAGCGCATCGCCGCCATCCTGCCACGTCTCCCCCGGGCCGGCGTCGGCATCCTCTTCCACACCACCCTCGACCTCCCCGAGGACGCCACCCTCACCCTCCGCGCCGAAGGCCCCGGCGGATGCCACGTCTGGATCCACGAGGCGCACGTCCTCGACCACGAGGCCGGCGCCTGCCTCACCCCCCGCGCCTACACCCTCGCCCTCCGCAAAGGCCGCCATCCCATCCGCGCCGCCCTCACCGCGCCCTTCGTCACCCTCACCCTCGACGGCAAGCCCCTCATCGGCTAAGCGCGCGAGGCACAAAAAAAGCCCCCGGGGAACCGGGGGCTTTTTCGTTTGCGTGCCGATGGGCGGGGCTCAGGCGACCCTGCGGCGGAGGGCCAGACCGGCCGCGCCGAGGGCGATCAGCGCCAGGGCCGTCGGCTCAGGGACAACGCCGGTGCTCGACCCCTCCTGGGCCACGACATAGAAGTCCTCCACGCTCTCACCCTCCTCCGGGACGTAAAGCAAAACGTCCTTCAGAACGCCATACTCGCCCACGCTGAAGGTCGTCAGCGGCTCATCGAACTTCGCGTCGAAGGTGATCTGCGCCCGTTGGGTGCCATCGATGTAGAGCGTGGCGACCGGCAACTCACCGGTCTGATCGACCACCACGGAGACGATGTAATCCCTCGCGCTGGCATTGATGCTGGAGAAGGCCGTCTTGTCGTCGCCGGAGGCACCCTTCCCCGCCAAATGCATCCGCCCCAAGCCTCCGGAATTCAGCCGCTTGCTGACTTTGAGGTAATTCGACGATCCGCCGGAGTCGCCGGTGAGCGAGAAGAGCTCCTTGTCGTTCTGGCTCGGGATCGTGACGGTGGCGGTGATGGCGAAAAGCGACCCATCGCCATAGCTGCCGATACCCGTCTGCGTGCTCGTGCCGGAAAGATCCCCCGGAGCCCACATGATGGCCGCCGCGTGCGCGACCGTGAGGGAAAACGCGGCGAAAGCCGCCGTAAGTAACAGTTTCATCTTAGTCCACTCTGCCTTGCCTCGTGATTGGCAGGGTGGACGCCAAGGCAAAAGACACGCCCACCCCGATGTCTTGCCAGAAGGTCTTAGGACTACCCAATCACGCGACACCAAGAGTGGGCGCGTGATACCCACGCTCCCGCTCTCGGACGAGCATGATCGAAAAGGTCCTAAGTTTTCTGACAATCGTCCGTTCGGAAACCACAGGATGCCTCTACGTGCATCCCGTGCGTCGGCTCTCCCGACGCGTGCCCATATCATATCAACCGGGAAGCACGGTCGGCAAGCACAAAAAAAAGCCCCCGGGGAACCGGGGGCTTTTTCGTTTGCGTGCCGATGGGCGGGGCTCAGGCAACCCTGCGGCGGAGTGCCAGGCCGGCCGCGCCGAGGGCGATCAGCGCCAGGGCCGTCGGCTCAGGGACGGGCTCGATGCCCACCTCGTCGCAGATGTCCTCGTAGAGGGCGCCGGTGTCGGTGGTGTAGACGGGGGGCTGGTTGTCGTCGTTGGCGTAGAGCACGTCGGCGGTGAAGCCGGTGCCGGCGTAGGCGTCGAGGCCGTTGCCGAGCTGGAGCCAGGCGGTGTCGTAGAGGAGGGGGTCGAAGGTGGCCTGCTCGAAGGTGGCGACGGTGACGCCGTTGATGCCGAGGACGATGTCGTAGATGTGCGGGCCGGAGGAGGAGGAGCCGGAGGTGCTCCGGAGGGAGAGGGTGAGGACGTCGGTCTTGCCGGCACGGGCGGCGATGTCGGTGGCGGCGGTGGTGGCGCCGGTGCCGGTGTCAAGGACGACCTCGTAGGCGCCGGCGGCGTTCAGGCGGATGCCGACGTAACTGCCGCCAGAGGTGGGTTTCTGGGAAGCGTAGCCGATGAGGCCGCCTTGGCCGAGGGTAGCGCCATGGTCGATGATGACGGCGAGGTTGATGGATTCGCCCTTGAAGGGGCGCCATTGCCAGCGGCCGGCCTCGGTGGTGTCGGTCTCTCGCTCGTTCCAGGTGTAGGAGGCGGCTTGGGCGGCGCCGAGGGTCAGCGCCATCAGGCCGAGGGTCAGGAGGGTGCGGATGTCTGTCATGGTCTTGTCGCTCCGGGTGCTCACGGCAGGAAAGCCGTGTTTGCCGATAAGATACCACCCCCCCCCCCCCCGTCTGTCAAGGGGGCTGACCGAAGTCTAACACGAAACCGCCAGGCGGCTCCCACGTTTTTCGCGAGGGACAAAAAAGACGCCCCGCGCGAATGCGCGGGGCGTCTTTTGGGTTTGGCGAGGGCCGGGCCTTACATCATGCCGCCCATGCCGCCTTCGGGCATGGCGGGGGCAGGGGTCTTGGGCTCGGGGATCTCGGTGACCATGCACTCGGTGGTGAGCAGGAGGCCGGCGATGGAGGCGGCGTTCTGCAGGGCGGTGCGGGTGACCTTGGCGGGGTCGAGGATGCCGGCCTTGACGAGGTCGACGAAGTCGCCGCTGGCGACGTCGTAGCCGACGTTACCCTTCTCGCCTTTGACCTTCTCGACGATAAGGGCGGCCTCGAGCCCGGCGTTGGTGACGAGCTGGCGGAGGGGGGCCTCCATGGCACGACCGAGGATCTCGGCGCCGATTTTCTCGTCGCCGGTGAGCTCGGCGGCGCATTTCTCGACGGCCTTCTGGCAGCGGACGAGGGCGACGCCGCCGCCGGCGACGATGCCTTCCTCGACGGCGGCACGGGTGGCGTGGAGGGCGTCGTCGACGCGATCCTTCTTCTCCTTCATGGCGGCCTCGGTCTGGGCGCCGACCTTGATGACGGCGACGCCGCCGGCGAGCTTGGCGAGGCGCTCCTGGAGCTTCTCGCGGTCGTAGTCGGAGGTGGTGGTCTCGATCTGGTGCTTGATTTCGCCGACGCGGCCCTGGATGTCGGAGCTCTTGCCGGCGCCTTCGACGATGGTGGTGTTTTCCTTGTCGACGGTGACACGCTTGGCCTTGCCGAGCTGGTCGAGGGTGACGCTCTCGAGCTTGATGCCGAGATCCTCGGAGATGACCTGGCCGCCGGTGAGGATGGCGATGTCCTTGAGCATCTCTTTGCGGCGGTCGCCGAAGCCGGGGGCCTTGACGGCGCAGATCTGCAGGGTGCCGCGCAATTTGTTCACCACGAGGGTGGCGAGCGCCTCGCCCTCGACGTCCTCGGCGATGATGAGGAGCGGACGGCCGCTCTTGGCAACGCCCTGGAGCAGGGGGAGCATATCGTTGAGGTTGCTGATCTTCTTCTCGTAGATCAGGATGTAGGGGGTGTCGAGCACGCACTCCATGCTCTCGGCGGCGGTGACGAAGTAGGGGCTGAGGTAGCCCTTGTCGAACTGCATGCCCTCGACGACGTCGCTGGTGGTCTCGGTGGTCTTGCCGTCCTCGACGGTGATGGTGCCGTCCTTGCCGACCTTGTCCATGGCGTCGGCGATGATGGCGCCGATCTCGGTGTCGCCGTTGGCCGAGACGGTGGCCACCTGGGCGATCTCGTCGCTGGTGGAGACCTTCTTGGCGAGCTTGGCGATGGCGGCGGTGGCGGCGGCGGCGGCCTTGTCGATGCCGCGCTTGACGGCCTGCGGGTTGGCGCCGGCGGTGACGTTCTTGAGGCCTTCGCGGTAGATGGCCTCGCCGAGGATGGTGGCGGTGGTGGTGCCGTCGCCGGCGACGTCGTTGGTCTTGGAGGCGACCTCGCGGACCATCTGGGCGCCCATGTTCTCGAAGGGATCGGGGAGCTCGATCTCCTTGGCGACGGTGACGCCGTCCTTGGTGATCTGGGGCGAGCCGAACTTCTTGTCGATGATGACGTTGCGGCCGGAGGGGCCGAGGGTGGTGGCGACGGCCTTGGCCAGCTTGGCCACGCCGGCGAGGATCGCCTGGCGGGCGTCGCCCTCGTACTTCATTTGCTTAGCAGCCATGATGATGTTCTCCTTTCAGGAAATTGGGTTCAGCCGAGGATGCCGAGGAGGTCGTCGGAACGGACGATCTGGTAGGTGACGTCGTCGATCTTGACCTCGGTGCCGCCGTATTTGGGCAGGAGCACGGTGTCGCCGGGCTTGACGTCGAAGGGCACTTCCTTGCCGTCTTTGTCGCGCTTGATGCCGACGGCGATGACGGTGCCTTCCATCGGTTTTTCCTTGGCGGTGTCAGGGATGATGATGCCGCCGCGGGTGACTTCCTTCTCTTCCTTGGGTTGGACGAGGACGCGGTCGCCCAGCGGGCGGATTGCGGGTTTCTTGGACATGGTTCGTATCCTTTCTGAAGGGTTGGTGGCGCGGGGAGGTTTCGGGCCTCCCCGCGGGGTGGGGTCAGTTCATCTTGAAGTCGGCGTCGACGACGTTGTCGTCCTTCTTGCCGCCGGCCGCGCCGGCATCGCCGGACTGGGCGTCGGCGCCGGGTTGCGGGCCGGGCTGGGCGCCAGGTTGCTGGTACATCGACGCGCCGGCGGTCTGCAGGATGGCCACGAGGGCCTCCTGCTTGGCCTTGATGGCCGCGTCGTCGGTGCCTTTGAGAGCCTCTTGGAGGTCTTTGGTGGCGGCCTCGAGCTTGGCCTTGGTGTCGGCGGGAATCTTGTCGCCGTTTTCCTTGAGGAGCTTCTCGGCCTGGTAGGCCATCTGCTCGGCTTGGTTACGGCTTTCGACGGCGGCCTTGCGGGCCTCGTCTTCCTTGGCGTAGCGCTCGGCGTCCTGGCGCATCTTCTCGATCTCGTCCTTGGAGAGGCCGGAGGAGGCGGTGATGGTGATGTGCTGCTCCTTGCCGGTGCCTTTGTCCTTGGCGGTGACGTTGAGGATGCCGTTGGCGTCGATGTCGAAGGTGACCTCGATCTGGGGGACGCCGCGGGGGGCGGGGGGGATGCCGTCGAGGTTGAAGCGGCCGAGGAGCTTGTTGTCGGCGGCCATCTTACGCTCGCCCTGGAAGATGCGGATCTCGACGCCGGGCTGGTTGTCGGCCGCGGTGGAGAAGACCTCGCTCTTCTTGCAGGGGATGGTGGTGTTGCGGTCGATGAGCGGGGTGGCCACGCCGCCGAGGGTCTCGATGGAGAGGGTGAGCGGGGTGACATCGAGCAGCACGACGTCCTTCACGTCGCCCTTCATGACGCCGCCCTGGATGGCCGCGCCCATGGCGACGACCTCATCGGGGTTGACGCCCTTGTGGGGCTCCTTGCCGAAGATCTCCTTGGCCATTTCCTGCAGGCGCGGCATACGGGTCTGGCCGCCCACGAGCACCACCTCGTCGACGGAGGAGATGTTCGCATCGTCCATGCACTTACGGCAGGGACCGACCGTGCGCTCCACGAGGCTGTCGGCCAGTTGCTCCAGCTTGGCGCGGGTGAGCTGGACGTTGAGGTGCTTGGGCCCGGTGGCGTCCATCGTGATGAAGGGGAGGTTGATGTCGCTGGTCTGGGCGCTGGAGAGCTCGATCTTCGCCTTCTCGGCGGCCTCCTTGACGCGCTGGATGGCCTGCGTGTCCTTGGAGAGGTCGATGCCCGTCTGCCCCTTGAACTCGGCGAAGAGCCAGTTCATGACGGCCTGGTCGATGTCGTCACCGCCGAGCATCGTGTCGCCGTTGGTCGCCGCCACCTCGAAGACACCGTCGCCGATGTCCAGCACGGAGATATCGAAGGTGCCGCCGCCGAAGTCGTAGACGGCGATCTTCTCGTCGCCCTTCTTGTCCAAGCCGTAGGCCAGCGAGGCCGCCGTGGGCTCATTGACGATGCGCAGGACGTTGAGACCCGCGATCTTGCCGGCGTCCTTGGTGGCCTGGCG
Organism: uncultured Kiritimatiellota bacterium; assembly: GCA_944389565.1. GTDB lineage: Bacteria > Verrucomicrobiota > Kiritimatiellia > RFP12 > DVOR01 > Spyradenecus. Next base: position 7,467 of record CALXMV010000005.1, on the reverse strand, counting down.
CTGGGCGTCGTTGAAGTAGGCCGGGACGGTGATGACCGCCTCGGTCACCGGCTCGCCCAGACGCATCTCCGCGTCGGCCTTCAGCTTGGCCAGGATCATGGCGGAAATCTCCGGCGGGGAGAAGGTCTTGTCGCCCACCTTCACGGCCGCGTCGCCGTTGGGCGCACGGACAACCTCGTAAGGCACCATCGCGATCTCCTTCTGCATCTCATCGAACTTGCGCCCCATGAAACGCTTGATGGAGTAGATGGTTCCTTTCGGGTTCATCACCGCCTGCCGCTTCGCCGGCAGACCGACCAAACGCTCGCCGTTGGCCGTGAACGCCACGATCGAAGGCGTCGTGCGCTGCCCCTCCGCGTTCTCCAACACGCGGGCCTCGCCGCCTTCCATCACGGCCATGCACGAATTCGTCGTGCCCAAATCGATACCGAGGATCTTGCTCATAAGTCGTTTCCTTTCGTCGCGGGGTCACCGCGGTTTGACGCCTCCTTTTGCAACTCCCATGCCAAAACACGCACCCTGCCGAAATCGCCGCTTTTGGCACCGAATCATGCCACTTCGCATGGCACGCCGTGCCACATTGCCAAAGTATGTCGCGGCCGACCCTGCGGCGGGACAAAAGAAACCATCATCACAAAACCGGGTGGCGCCCGAAAAAGTTTGCCTTGGCGAATATTTTCGCTTGCACTGACGATTAGGGTTTGCTAATATAGCTCCGTTTTCAGCCCTCCTTGGGGCGGAAACTTTCGGACAACTTGAAGATATACCTTGTTCCCGGGCGCGGCCTCTCTCCCCGCGCCCGGTTTTTTTGCGTCCGCGGCGACTTATTGCTCGCGCAGCAGGGCGCGGAGCGAGGCGGGCGCGAGCGGCCAAGGGCGCACGTCCACGCGCATCCGGGCGTATTCGGCGCGGCGGACAGGCTCAACCTCGGGTGCGAGCAGGAGGATGGGGAGGCGGCCGAGACGCGCATCCCCGCGGATCTGGCACACCAAGTCACTCAGGCACGACTCCGGGAGCGAACCGTCGATCACGAACCGGGCAGGCGAAAGGCCCTCGCACCCCTTCGGCACGTCAATGGCCTCACGGTCGGCACGGACGGCGAGCCCCACGGCCTCGGCCTGCTCCGTGAGGGGGCGGATGAAGGACTCGTCACCCGAGACGACAATCAGCAGGGGCGCGGCGCACGCCGGCAACGAGGCCGTGACGCGCGTGCCGCGCTCAGTGCCAGGGACGGGCGATTGGATGCTCAGCGCGCCGCCATGCAACTCCAGGATCTCGCGCACGATGGAAAGGCCCAGCCCCGTGCCGGTCACCTGATCCCCCACGCGGAAGTAACGCTGGGAGACCTTCGGGAGCGCCTCCGGCGGGATGCCGATCCCGTTGTCGTCCACCTCGATGACGGCGCGGTCACCCTCCGCGCGGACGGTCGCATGGATGGCGCCGCCCTCGGGGGTGTACTTGATGGCGTTGGAAAGGATGTTGAAGCAGACACGCTCGATCTTATGGCGGTCGGCCTCGGAATAGACCTCCCGCTCACCGGGCTCGAGCGTGAGCGTCTGGCGTTTGGTCTCGGCCTGGATGGCGAGCGCCTCGACGACCTCCCCCACCAACCGCCGCAGAGGGACGGCCGACTTGCGGAGCGTGAGCGTGCCGTTCTCCATCTGGCGCAGATCGAGGATATCGTTCACCGTGGTGAGCAGACGCTTCACGTCGACCTGCAGGCGGCCGAGGTAATCAAGCGCCTTGGCCGGGAGCGCGCCGCAGACGCCGCGCGTCATGTTCGTGAGGGCGTAGGACATCGAGGTGAGCGGCGTGCGGAGCTCATGCGAGACGTTCGAGACGAACTCCATACGGTCGCGGATCGTGGCACGGAGACGTTCGTTGGCGGCCTCCAGCCGGCGGAGCGCCTCCGCGCTGGCCGTGATGTCGCGGATGATCACCAGATAACGCGCCTCGGGCAGACGATGCAACGTGCTCTCCGCGAGGAAGAACGTCCCGTCGTCGCGCGCCAAGCGGCTCTGAAGCACCATGAACGGCACCGCCTGAAGGCGCTCGCGGAGATAGGTGGGAAACTCCGCCGAGAGGTCATGGTCGTTCGGAAGGTCCGCGGCGTTGCGCCCCAACACCCGCTCCGGCGACTCCGCGCGCAACAGCTCCACGGCGCGGCTGTTGCAGGCCACGACGCGGCAATCCGCGCCGATGACGAACGCCGCCTCGCTGAGCGCCTCCAACGGAATGAGCGTCTCGTTCATCGCGCCTCCCTCATCGGCCAACGGCGCAGCAGCCGCACCGTCTCGGCATCCAATTCATAAAGCACGGGCCGCCCCTGGATAAGCGCCGGCGCCGCGCCCGTCTTGACGTCGGGCTCGCCCACGAGCAACACGCGCCGAAGGCCCTCCGCGTCGTCCAGGTCCAACGTCAGGCGCAGGAGCGGCCGCTCCAGGCCGTAACGCCCGAGCTCACCGAAGGCGACCGGCGCGTCGCTCAGCACCCGCCGCGCCTTGAGGTCGGCGAAAGCCGCGATCCACGCGTCCAGAACCGTCGCGTCCACATACGCCCCCGCCGGGCTCTCCGTCTCCCACGCCAAGGCCGGCCCCCGCCGCACGGCCGCGCACTGCGTGCCATCGCGCCGGAGCGCCGTGACGCGCCGGATCTGCCCCGCCGGCACGGAAAGCACCGTCCGGTCCACGAGCCCCCGGCGCGCGGCGTCGCCCAGCAGCGCGGAGGGGAGCGCGGCGCGCCGGATGCGATAAAGCCGCCCCTGGTCGGGCCGCCACGCCAAGGCCATCGCCGCGTCGGTCGGATCGGGATGGAGCCGCAGGACGGCAAGCGGGAGCCCCCCCGCCTCCGCGGTGAGCGTGAGGAATGGCTCGCCGGCGGGCTCCTCCGAGCCGGTGATCTCACCGGTGAGCGCGGAGAGGCCCGAAAGCATGGCCGAGACCGCGGCGGCGTCCGCCGGGAGGTTCGTGGGCAGGGCGAGCGTCCACGCCCCGCGGCTTCGGGAGAGCTCGACGGGCGCCGCGTCCGGCCCGCGGCGGAAGGCCACCCGGTCGGCGTCATGCAAGGCCCCCAACACCGGCAGATCGCGGAAGTCCGCCACGAAAGGCCCCCCCTCGGCGAAAAGCGCGGGGATCGCCCCGGGCACGGACACGACGGCACGGTCGGACTCGATCAGGCAGAAGACATGGCCCGGGTGCGCGGGGTCGGCCTTGCCGAAGCGGAACGTCTGCGCCCCCTCCGCCCCCCGCACGAAAACGGAGAGCCGCAGCGCCGTCTCCTCGTCAAGCCCATACCCCTCGAGCGCGCCCTCCGGCACCGTCGGCGCCCCTTCGCGGGGCGGACGGCCGTCGGCCGGGCGGACGTAGGCGGCGATCGCGCCCGGCGCGGCAAGCGTCGCCAACGCGCGATCCGCGGCCTCGGGCTTGACCTCGAAGGGGAACGGCCGCGAGACGCCCCACACGCCGCCGGACTGGCGTTCCGCGCGCGTGAACGGCACCCCCGGCGCGCGCCACTCCAGTGCCTCCACGCGCTCGGCCGGCCACGTGAGCAAGGTTTTGGCGCGGAGCGGCTCGGCCGTCTGCGGCAGCCGCGCGACCGCCGCGGCCTCGACGGACACAAGCGCGCCATCGACCTCCGCCAACGTCTGCGCCAGCGCCATCGGCTGGGCGCCGCCGAACCCGGCCGCGTAGACCGCCTCGGCCGTGCGGACCTCCAGGCGGCGCGTCACGCGGAAGGCGCTTCCCTCGGTAAGCCCGAGCCGCGACCCCACCCGGAGGGCCTGCAGGGCGTCGAGCAGATTGGCCACCGCCGCCGGGTCGCACGTCGCTCCGGGATACGGGCTCTCCATGCGCCACCGCTCGCCCTCCCGCCGCAAGGCCAGCGTCCCCGCGGCCGCGCCCTCCGCGCCGGGGAGGTCCCACCGCACGCTCACGATTGTCTCGGGCGGCACGGGGAAAAGGGGTGCCCCGGCGGCGAGCGGCGGCGCGGGGCGCAACAGACGCTCCGTCACCAGCCCCGCCGCCAAGAGGACGATCAGCAAGGAGAGGATCAGGATGTTCCGGCCGAATCTCATCCGCGCCTCCGGGTGAAAAGCCACAGCGCCAGGCACAGCGCGAAAGGCACGCCCAGCGCGACCGCCAGGAAGTCCCGCCGCCACGCCTGGGCGTCCTGCCCCACACGCAACACCCCCGCGCCGCTCCGCGCCCCGCTGCCGGAGAGCCCCGTGAGCCAACGGATGGCGTTCACGGCCAGGTCACGGTTGGCCGAGGCATGGTTGAGCGTGTTGCGGTTCTCGGCCCAGGCCGTCTCGCCCACGGCCACGACCCGGCCGGGACGGAAGGCCAGATCCGCGCCCACGCGCCCGCCGCGCTCGGCGGCGACCATGACGGCCACGGTCTCGTTCGTCTGCGCGGCGCCCGGCACGGGCGCCACCTCCATCCGCGCCAGAGGCGTCACCGTGAGGTCGCGGCGGCCCTCGGCCGCCAAGGCCCGTGGCGCGCCGAAGGCGATCGAGGCCTTCCCGGCCAGCTCGCGCGTGATGGGATGCTCGGCGGAAAGCGCGTCCGTCAGCCCCGCGTCGCCCTCGCCCCGGCGGATGGGCCGCCGCGGCCAGGCGCCGGCGCGGACGCCCCAACGCTCCAGGAGCGGCCCCAGTCCCGCGTCGCCGGCCTCCGGCAAGGCGCACAGCAGGCGCCCCCCGCGGTCGAGCCAATCCAGCAGGAAGGCCCGTTCGGCGGAGGTGATGGGATAGCGTGGCCCCGCGATGACCACCGCGCCGACCGTGACGGGGATGCCGCCATCCTCGGCGGAGACATCGAGCGTCAGCGGGCGCAGGCGGCACCCCTCGTTCTCCAACGCGCGGCGCAGTCCGGAGAAGCCACGCACGGGATCCGTCCCGGCGAAGTCGGCCTCGCCATGGCCCGTCAGCCACCCCACCTCCACGCCCGCGGGCCGCGACAGGCGGGCGAGCGCGGCGGCGACGGCGCTCTCGGCCTCCGCGGGGTCATAGGCCGTGCCCGAATCGTCCAACAGCGCGCGCTCGGGCAGGAAGACATGCCGCCCGGCCTGACGGAACAGCAACCCCGCCCCTTCCGCGCCCTGTGCCATGAGCCGCGCCGCGGCGCCGACCTCCACGCGAGGGTCGACGTAGGCGATCTCGATGGTCGCCCCAGCGACATCCCGCGAGGCTTGGGCGAAGGCGCGGAGCAGGCGGCCCACCGGCAAAGCGGCGGGCGACTCCGTGGGCAGCACGCACGCCACCGAGACCGTCCCCGAGGTGTCGGTGAGCGTGGCGCGGCCGCGCTCCGAGAGCACGGGCCCGCCGCCCCAAGCCGTCCAATCGACCGTCGGGCGCAGGCGCGCCAGGAGCGCGTCGGCCAAGACCGCGGCGAACGCCGCCAAGGCGACGCACAGGATCGCCCCCGCGAACCATCGTCTCTGCCCGCCCGAAAGCCTCATGGCGCGACCTCCTCGGATTCCGGCAGCAGGCGCACCCGCGCCGGCTCCAGCGACACGCGGCTCACGCGGTTGGAGCAAGGCAGCACCAGCACCGGCTCCGACGCCTCCGTCTCCGCCATCTCGTCCACCAGCGCCACCACGCCCACGGGGTCGATCCCGTCGAGCTCCTCGCGCGCGCCCCAGACCGTCACGCGCAGGGTCGGCGCGTCGGGGCGGAAACGCCGCCCGGTCGTCGACTGCAGCACGCGCACCGGCACCTCATGGAAGACGCGCGAGGCGTTCTGGCGCACGATGCGCACATCCGCGCGCACGCTGTCAGGGCGGATCGTCCACCCCGCGCGGCTGTCCGGCGGCGTCACCTTCAGCACCGTCTGGAAACTCGTCGTGCGCCCGGCGACGTCCAAGCTGGCGGTCGGCAGACGGAAGCCCTCGGCGAGTTCCTCGAGGATGGCGCGCGAGCCGGTCACCTCGACCGTCTTGGGTTCGATCGCCACCTGCACCTCCGCGTACTCGGGCGTGCCGACGACGAGCGGCTCGGCCACCTGGAAGACGCGCGTGTCGCGCGTGTCGAAGGTCGCCACCACCGAATCGGGCTCGATGGCCGTCACGCGCAGGGCGTCGTCGCACCGCACGTCATGGCGCGAGATGCGCACCCGCTCGGTGAAGTCGCCGTCCGCCGGCTGATCCAGCAGCAGGCGCACCACCGGCGGTTCGGCGCCCGGCATGGAGAGTCGGCGCACGGCGGCCTCCGAGCCGCGGAAGGTCACGCTCACCACGCCCGGCTCCACGCCCGTGAGGGCCTGCGCGCCCTCCGTCGTCTCCGCCTCCACCGAGAGCGTCAGCGTCTGCGTGTAGCTCGTCGAGCGCCGCACGGCGAAGAAGACCAGCAGTGCCACGGCCAGCGCCGCCAGCTTCCAAGGCCAATTGCTCAGCAACCACTGCGGCACGAGCTCACGCATGGCGGGGCTCCTTCCCACGGGCCCGACCGAACCGCCTCAGCAGCCACGGCAGCTCATGCACCGGCCCGAAAAGCGTGTGGAAGAAGTCCCGCTGTTGCTCCGGCGGCACGAAGGCCGCCCGGACGAGCCTCAGCAGATTTCGGTCCGTGAGGTCCCGGTAGAGGTGCCCCTCGCGCGCCACCGAGATCTGCCCCCGCTCCTCCGAGACCACCAGCACCACCGCGTCGCACTCCTGCGTGAAGGTCACCGCCGCCCGATGGCGCGTCCCCACCCCCTCCAGGCGCAGTTCGTTGTCGATCGGCAGGATGCACCGCGCCGCGCGGATCCGATCCCCCCGCACGATCGCCGCCCCGTCATGCAACGGCAGAGGCGGCGTGAAGATGCTGATCAGCAACTCCTCCCCGAAACGCGCGTCCAGCGCCGTCCCCGTCTCGCACCACCGATCCAGCGCCACCGCCCGTTCTAGGACCACCAGCGCGCCCAAGCGCCGCGTGGCCAAGGCCCGCACCGCCGCCACCACCCGCTCCGCCGGCGTCTCCGGCGTCTGCCCCCACAGGAAAAAACGCGCCAACGCGCTCTGCCCCAGCACCACCAGCATCCGCCGCAACTCCGGCTGGAAGACCACCAGCAACGCCAGCAACAGGAAGATCGAGACCCACCGCAGCAACACGTTCACCACGTCCAGATCCAGCACCGCCGTCACCAGCGCGATCGCGAGGAAGAGCGCCCCCACCCCCAGCAGCATCTGCGCCGCGCGCGTCCCCTTCAGCCACATGATCGCCCAATACACCCCCGTCGCGAGGATCGCGATCTGCAGCAGGTCCATCAGCAGCGGCCACCATCCCTCAAACACGGCGCCCCCTTGGCGCCGCGCACGCGCCGCCCATCGACCGACCCTGCCTCATCCGCCACTGCAACATGGCAGGATTATACCACACCTCCCCCGCCCGTGGAAAGCAAAAACGCCCTCCTGAGGTTCTTCGTCAAAGTGAATGGGTGGGAAATGGAAGACGACCACAGTGAAAGAGGATGGCGAAGCGGTAGTTGGCGA
>CALXMV010000004.1 GCA_944389565.1 uncultured Kiritimatiellota bacterium | reverse complement strand
GCCCCCATCGTCTATCGGCTAGGACACAAGGTTCTCATCCTTGGAAGAGCGGTTCGATTCCGCTTGGGGGTGCCATCCGGAGGGGTGGCAGAGCCTGGTTGAATGCACATGACTCGAAATCATGCGTGCCGCAAGGCACCGGGGGTTCGAATCCCTCCCCCTCCGCCACTCCCATGAGCGATACGGAAAACCTCGGCCCCGCCGGGGTCTTTCTTTTTTCCGCGGGGCGCGGCGTTCGCTTTCCCGCGCGAAATGTGGTACACTGACGCGCGTATTTTTCAACGAGGCACCCATTATGCATCCTTATCGCACGCACACCTGCAACGCCCTCCGCGCGGCCGACGCCGGCAAGACGGCCCGCCTCTCGGGCTGGGTCTTCCGCAAGCGCGACCACGGCGGCATCCTCTTCATCGACCTGCGCGACCACTACGGCCTCACGCAGGTGGTGGTGCACCCCAGCCGCCCCTTCTTCGCCGACGTGGAGAAGGTCAAGCTCGAGAGCGTCGTCACCTTCACGGGGCAGGTCGTCCTGCGCGAGCCCTCCACCGTCAACCCCGATCTCCCGACCGGCGAGGTCGAGCTCGTGGCCGACGAATGCGTCGTCGAATCCGCCGCGGAGACCACCCCGCTCTACATCCCCGACGAGACCGACCCCGCCGAGGACATGCGCCTGACCTACCGCTACCTCGACCTCCGCCGCGAGCGCGTCCACAAGAACATCGTCCTGCGCTCCAGGCTCATCTCCTTCCTGCGCAAGCAGATGGAGGCCCACGGCTTCAGCGAGTACCAGACGCCCATCCTCACCTGCTCCAGCCCCGAGGGCGCGCGCGACTACCTCGTCCCCTCCCGCGTGCACCACGGCAAGTTCTACGCCCTGCCCCAGGCCCCCCAGCTCTTCAAGCAGCTCCTGATGGTCGCGGGCTTCGACCGCTACTTCCAGATCGCCCCCTGCTTCCGCGACGAGGACTCCCGCGCCGACCGCTCCCCCGGCGAGTTCTACCAGCTCGACATCGAGATGTCCTACGCCACGCAGGACGACGTCTTCGCCGTCGTCGAGGACGTCCTCTCCAAGGCCTTCGCCGAGTTCGCCCCCGAGGGCTGGCAGATCGACCAGGCCCCCTGGCGCCGCATCCCCTACCGCGAGGCCATGCTCACCTACGGCTCCGACAAGCCCGACCTGCGCAACCCCCTCAAGATCATCGACGTGACGGACCTCTTCGCCGCCTCCGGCTTCGGCGCCTTCGCCAAGGCCATCGCCGGCGGCGCCATCGTCCGCGCCCTCCCCGTGCCCCAGATCAAGACCAAGCCCCGTAGCTTCTTCGACAAACTCGAGCCCTGGGCCAAGCAGGAGCTCGGCGCCAAGGGCCTGGCCTACCTCGTCTGGGACACCGACAAGATCAAAGGCCCCATCGCCAAGTTCCTCAAGCCCGAGGAGCTCGACGCCCTCGCCCAACGCGGCGGCCTCAAGGACGGCGACGCCATCTTCTTCATCTGCGACACCCCCGAGAAGACCCCCGCCATGATGGGCGCACTCCGCAAGAAGATGGGCCAGGACCTCGACCTCATCGAGAAAAACGCCTACCGCTTCTGCTGGATCACCGACTTCCCCTTCTACGAGAAGGACCCCGAGACCGGTGCCACCATCTTCTCCCACAACCCCTTCTCCATGCCCCAGGGCGGCCTCGAGGCGCTCAACACGAAGAACCCGCTGGACATCCTGGCCTATCAGTACGACGTCGTCTGCAACGGCATCGAGCTCTCCTCCGGCGCCGTCCGCAACCACCGCCCCGACATCATGTACCGCGCCTTCGAGATCGCCGGCTACGGCACCGAGGTCGTCGAGCAGAAGTTCTCCTGCCTCCTCAACGCCTTCAGGTACGGCGCGCCCCCTCACGCCGGCGTCGCCCCCGGCGTCGACCGCATGGTCATGCTCCTGGCCGGCGAGGAGAACATCCGCGAGGTCATCGCCTTCCCCATGAACCAGAAGGCCGAGGACCTCATGATGCACGCCCCCAGCGAGGTCACCGAGAAGCAGCTCCGCGAGCTCCACATCACCGTCCGCCCCCGCAACGTGGTGAAGTGACCCCGCCCCCCGCCCAGGCCCAGGGCCAACGGGCAGCGCAAAAGGCGCGCGGATCGTTCCGCGCGCCTTTTGCGTGGGCGGCTTGCCGTCGCTCACGCCGTTCGCCGTTCTCCGGGACGCGTCAGCGCCCCTTTATGGTATACTGTCGCCATTGAGGAGGATGTATGCAGGACATCGCGCAGAGCACGTATGATTTCGGCGTTATGCGAGCAAACAGGTTTGTCTATGTGGACAAGACCGCGACCCTTCATGCGCTCATCAAGCGCGACCGCGACGCCTTTTATTTCATTTCCCGGCCGCGACGCTTCGGCAAGTCGCTCATGCTCTCCACGCTGGAATGCATCTTCCGCGGTCGACGCGAACTCTTCAAGGGCCTCGCCATCGACAAGTCGGACTACGACTGGGCGGAATATCCCGTGTTGCACTTTAACTTCGCGACCATGGACACGCAGACCGTTGAGGCCTTTCAGACGGCGCTCGGGGAGCGTGTGCAACAGGCCCTTGGGAACGCGGGCGCGGGCTATGATCCGGCAGGGTCGCCAGCCGGCAATTTCGTCGCCGCCATCAGAACGCTCACCCAGGCACGTGGCAAGCCGGTGGTCGTCTTGATCGACGAGTACGATTCGCCCGTCAACCGTGCGTTGGACGACATCCACAAGGCCGACATCATCCGCGAGCGGCTCTCCGCTTTCTATGGCGAAATCAAAAACAACGTTGCCGACATCCGCTTCATGATGATGACGGGCGTGACGAAGTTCACGCAACTCTCGGTCTTTTCCGCGCTCAACAATCTCAACGACCTGACGCTTCAGCCCGAGGCCGCCACGCTCTTGGGCTACACCGAGGAGGAGCTGAATCGTTGCTTCGGCGAGCACCTTCGCGCCCATGCCAAGACAATGGGCCTCTCTGACGAGGACTATCGCGGCCAACTCCGCTGGTGGTACAACGGCTATCGTTTTTCTCCGGACCGTGAGACCAAGGTCTATAATCCCGTGGCCATTGGCCGCACGTTGTCGCGAGGCAAGACCTACTTCGAGCCCACGTGGTCGGAAACCGGCCATTCCACCGCACTCATGAAGTACCTCTCTGCCCATCCCCTCACCTCCCGCGACTACGAGCGCATCCCGGAAGTCAGTCGCGACATCTTCGACGTTTACGACTTGGGCAATATCGGCGACCTGACCTTCCTCTACCAGGCCGGGTATCTCACCATCAAGGATTTTGACCCCATCAGCGGTTATACGCTGGGCATTCCAGACGAGGACGTTCGCCAAGACCTCAACCAAATCCTCGTGAACCAGGCCATGCGGGGTGAGGGCGACCTTGGGTGGAACAAGGCCAGAATCGCCCTGTTGAAGCACGACTTCCCCACCTTCTTCACCTGCCTCAAATCCTTTTACGCCCGTCTCACCTACGGCGCGAAGGAGGGGCGTGTGGACGAGGCCTCTTACCAGCGCAGCCTCTTCGTGTTGCTCACCGCAGGCGGGCTCCGCGCCGTCTCCGAGGACACCCAGGCGCAGGGACGCGCCGACCTCGTGGCCGACGCCTTTGGGCGCGTCTTCATCTTCGAGCTCAAGGTCGGGGGCACGGCCGAAGAGGCTCTCGCGCAAATTCGTGACCGCCGTTACGACCTGCCCTATCTCGCCTCTGCCCAGACCATCCACCGCATTGGCCTGGTCTTCGACCCCAAGACCCATCAGCTCATCGACACCGCCATCGAACCCGTGCGCTAAGGAGCGGCCGGGAAGGGATCTTGGGCCGACGGGAACCCCTTAAGCGTTCGCGAAAGCCCCTTTGGTGCGCAGGGGGCGACCCGCCCTGAGTGCGTGAAAACATTATGCACGGTCCAAAACGTCACGGTGCCTCACTTTCTGGTTGCGTTCGTCCGCGCACTTTGATAGAGTAACCGCAGTTTGAGTGATGGCAGACCATGCCCCGCGGCGATTGACGCGGCGGGGCGGACAGGGAAGGGCGCTCACGCGCCGACCCGTGGGTCGCCAAGGAGAATGTAGGGAAATGAAGGCCAGGCACGAACGCTATCCGGCGCCGCCTCCGCCCGCAAACGTGCGGGGGGGGGGGGTATACTGTCGTAGCCTAGTCCCGTCCGTCCGCGCCGCCGCGCCCTCCTCATCCGCCTTCGCCCAAGCCGTGCCGGAATCGGCGACGCGGCGTTCCTCCGCGCGTGCCTCCCTTTTCTTCCTTTTTCGCCCATGCCCCCGCCCGGGGACATGGGCTTTTTTGTCGCCTTTCGGTTTTTGGCCGGCGGGAGTCCCCGCCGCCCCCGCCGCGTTCGCCCCGCACGCCCCGGGCCATGACAAGGGGACCTGGAGAAACATTCCATGAAAAGGATGATGACGTTCGGCGCGGTCGCCGCGCTTGCCTGTTCGATTTTCGTCGGTTGCGCCAGCACCTCGAAGCTGACCCCCGAGCAGGAGGCCGCGGTGGGTCCTTGGCGCGAACAGGCGCAGATGATGATTGACGCCCGCGACCCTGACCTGACGGCCACGTGCAAGAGCGGCATCACCGAGGTCGATGCCGTGGCGAACACCGTCACGCCCATCGCCACCGCGGTGAACAAGTGGATGCAGGATTACATCCGCGAGGCGCAGGCCGACTTCGCATGGAACACGTACGTCGGGTGGAAAAACGGCCCGGACAGCGGCAAGCTGAGCGCGGATGCCTTCAAGGCCGAGTCCGCCCGCCAGGCGAAGTTGGCGTGCGTTGAGCCCGGGTTGGCGCTGAACTCGAAGGATGCCGACGCCGACGCGCTGAAGGTGCTCGATTATCGCCAGTTGGATCGCTCCGACACCGCGGCGGTGGATGCCTTCTTGGCCGAGAACCTGCCTGCGGACATGAACGCTTGGGCATCCGCGCTTGAGGCGAACGCCGGCGTCGGCCCCGAGGGCTTCTACAAGGCCATCAAGGTCGAGACCACCGACTGGGCGGCCATCGTCGGCCAGCTTCAGGCCAGCCTGGAGCAGCTCACCAAGGCCAACACGAGCATCATCGCCGCGACGAAGAACCCCGAGGTCGTTGCCAAGCTCAACCCGCTCACGGGCAGCAAGGAGACCATCGCGGCCGTCGACCGTCTGCGCAAGCAGATTTCCGTGACGATGGTGCAGATCCCTTGGCTGATCGGCGCCATCCAGGACAAGTAACCGCACAACATGGGGAACCATCTCATGCGTCTCTTTTCCGCGATCGGCGCCTCGGCGCTTCTCGGGATCGTGGTGGCGGGCTGTGCCGGCCCGTCCCACCAAACCAATCCCAACATCACGGTCTATGACCGTGACACGATGGGCGACCGCCCCATTGAGTTGCCCGGCAACTACAGCACCGAGAACTACGGGCGATTGGTGTTGGCGCTCGACCCCGGGTCGATGACCTCCAACGCCTTCGACGAGAGCAACATGGGCTACATGAGCCTGCGTCTGCAATCGGAGATGTCCAAGCTCAAGCGCTTCTCCGTGGTGGCGCTGCACGGCACGAACACCTCGCGCCTCGCCGAATTGGCCGATTTGGGCGAGCTGGAACTCCCCGAGCCCGCCGACCCCACGAAGGTGGACTTGGTGGCGAACTGGAACCTGAACATCCACGCGGAAGAGGAGATCGATGGGCGCGACAAGGTCATCACCTTCATTTGCTCCATCAACCTCACCTGCACCGATATGCGCACCAAGCTCGTCAAGTTCTCCAAGGACTTGGACTGCCGCGTGAAGCGCGAGCAGACGACGAGCCGCGCCGGCACGGTCATCGGCGGCTTCCAATACCGCAACAAAGCCGACGTGCAGGGGTTGCTCCAGGACATCGCCACCCAGGCGGCCATCCGCATCGCCAACGAGCTCGGCAACGAATATCCCGTCGGCGGGCGCATCACCGGGATGCTGGGCACGGACATGATGACCCTCGACAAGGGCTCCGAGCAGGGCATCGCCAAGGGGATGCAGATGGTGGTCTACGCCAACGTCGGCGGCGTGGACGTGCCGCTCGGCAACGCCGAGGCCGCGCCTTCCACCAACACCGCGCAACTCGAGATGTGGCGCCTGAACACCGGCAACAAATACGCCGCCAAGGTGTTGAAGCAGATGGAGGAAGACCCCTCCTGGCTCAACAAGAACAAGCTCTACGCCGTCGGTTACGGCATGGCCATGCCGCCCGAGTGGCAGACCAAGAGCCTCTACCTCCCCGAATGAGAGGTGCGGCCATGAAACGTTTGCCGACACTCGCCGTTCTCGTGGCCCTGGCCACCCTGCTGTCCCTCGGGGCGGCAGGGTGCTCCTCCCTCCCCGGCAACGCGGAGAACGTCTCTTACTGGCAATGAACGAAAGGTGAATGGCATGAAAGCGATCGGTCTTGGCTTGGGGGGCATGGCGTTGGCCATGCTCGTGGGGTGCGCGTCGACGGCGCCTGAGGCGGCGCCGGATCCGATTCTGAATCCGATGGGCGTGCCCGAGGTGGCGCCGGAGGACGCGGAGTCGCTCATTCCGCCCATCATCGAGGCCGAGCGCCAGGCCATCGCGAACCGCCCCTTCACCCTGCCCGAGACCTTCGCGCTGGGCGATTGGGAGCGGATGGTCGTGGGCGTCAACCCCTATCGCGTGACGACCGCCTCCAAGGACGCGACGCTCGCGCAATTGCGGCTGCTGGACGACACCATCCGCGCCGAGCTGGCCAAACTCAAGCGTTTCGACCTGCGCGAATACACGGGCGACGATGCGGGCGATTGCACGCACGTGGCCGTCTGGCGCACGTCGCTCGCGCTGGCGCCGGGAACCAAGGGCGCGCTCGCGCTGAACGGCTCGGTGGACTTCCGCCTGACCAACGCGAAGACGCGCCTGCCCGTGGAGGAGCTCTCCTTCGCCGTGTGGACCGTGGCCAAGAACCCCAAGGATCTCAACCCGGCCATCAAGCGCGTGGGCGCCCTGGTGGCCGTGCGCCTGGCGCAGACGTTGGCCGCGACAGCGCCCTGCGGCGGGAAGATCCTCGCCTGCGAGGACGCGGAGGCGATGACGATGGAGGGCGGTTCCCTCCAGGGCATCTACGAAGGCCAGCAAATGCTTGTCTACGCCGTCGTGGACGGCGTGGCGTTGCCGCTGGCCTATGCCGACGCGAAGCCCGGCACCACGCGCACGAACCTCACGCTCTGGAAGTTCAACGACGCCGAGCCCCTCGCCAAGGCGGTGCTCGACGCGCTCCGCGACGACGCGGACGCTTACGCGAAATACGGCCTGAACGCCATCGCGGTGGGCGACCCGCTCCCGCCCGTCTGGCGCTACAAGGCCAAACAGCTTCAAGGAACGAACCCATGAAACGACTGACGCTTCTTTTGGCGGCGGGGCTCTGCGCCTTCGCCGCGTGGGCGGCCGCGCCCGACTTCGCGGCCATCGCCAAGCAACTGCAGGAGGACGGCGCCGTCTCCGACTTCGGGCAGGACGCCTCCACCGGCCTGTGGGTCGTGACACTCGGCAAGGGCGCGACGCCCGAGGCGGCCGCGCTGGAGGCGCGCAAGGAGATGGCCGCCTTCCTCTCCTCCCAGATCCAGGCCGCATCGGAGAGCACCTACGCCGAGAGCGACGCGGGCATCGCCGAGACCTTCCGCCAGATGGCCCGGGTGGACATCAACCAGCTCCTCCGCGGCGTCCGCATCGAGAGCAACCGTGTGGTGGGCGATGAGTCCGTCGCCGTGGCGGTGATGACGCAAAAGACCATCGACGCCACCAACGTCATGCGCCAGGCCATCGCCGGCGACAAGCCCGGCACCGTCCGCGCGAACGGCGAGGGCCCCACCAAGGAGGCCGCGCTCGAGGCCGCCAAACGCTCCGCCCTCGAGCAGGTCATGGGCACCACCGTCGTCGCGAGCGACGCCTCCGCCGACGGCTCCCTCCGAAGCCGCGTCTTCGCCGACGTGCAGGGCGCCGTCTCGGCCTATCGCATCCTGGACGAGAAGCAGGATGGCGACGTTTATCGCGTCTCCATCGTGGCCGAGATCGACAAGGACGAATTGCAGGACAGTTACGGCGCGCAGATGAAGGCCATCGGCGACCCGATCTTCTGGATTGACACGGAGAACGCGGACGCCAAGAGCCAAATCTCCGACTTCCTGATGGGCAAGGGCCTCAAGACCGCCATCCAAAAGGGTGCCACCGCCGACTACCGCGTCGTCATCACCCCCAAGTTCGAGCGGCGCACCCACCCCATCAACAAACGCACGGGCACGCAGCTCCAGCTCACCGTCGTCTGCTACGACAAGGCCGGCGTCCAGCTCTTCACCCTCCAGAACGACCCGCGCCGCGCCTCCTCCTTCGTCGGCACCGAGGAACGCCAGCGGCAAATCACCATGGAGAAAGCCGTCAAGCAAATCGCCACGCCCCTCCACCAGCGCCTCCAACGCGCCGTCAACGACCTCACCAACAACGGCCGCACCATCCGCATGGTCTTCCGCAACGTCAAGACCCAGGAGCAGTGCGACCGCATCGAGCGCCTCACCGAGGAGATCAACGACTTCCCCGGCGCCTCCTCCGCCACCTACGCCCTCAACGAGGCCGTCTCCGTGGCCACCGTCCGCCTGACGCTGAAGGGCAACCCGCAGGACTTCCTGGGCCTTCTCCGCGAGCGCGTCCCGGACCTCCCCGCCGCCCTCTCCGTCTCCACCAACAAAATCGTCTTCGAGTTCTGAAACCCACAGGAGAAAACCATGAAAACGCCTCTTCTTTTCGCCGCCCTTTGCGCGGCCACCTTTGCCCTCGCCCAGGCCGAGCCGGGTGCCTTCGCGCCCATCGACGAGACCTCCGCCGAAGTTGACATGGAGGAAGACGCCACCTCCAAAGTTCAGGAATTCTTGGACGCGAAGGGCTGGACGGAAGGCGACAACGCCAAAGCCGACGGTTCGACCTTCATCGTCTCGGTGGGCTACGGCACCATCGCCGCACCGCCGAGCTCCCCGAGTTACAACGCCTCGCGTCCCCGAGCCTTCGCCAAAGCCATGCTCGACGCCAAGTCGCAGATGGCACGCTATCTGGAGCAAACCCTCTCCGTGGCCGTGGAGATGAGCTATGCCGAGCAGGGCGCCAGCGGCGACCCGACCCCGCAGGAGCAGATGGCCGCGGCGCTCAACGCCATGCCCGACGACTCGCTCATCGGCAAGGGCAAGCGCTATCTCCACGCGAAGATGGATAACCTGTTGTCCAAGGAAGGCGTGGATACCTCAGCCCAGCGCGAGAAGGCGCAGGCCGACTATGCAGCCGCCGCGGCCAAGGCCAAGCAACTGGCCGCCACGGAGACCTTCAAGCGCGCCATCGGCGCCACGGCCACCACCTACGTCTCCGGCCTCCAGGCGTTCTACACCGTCGAGGCCCAGGGCAAAGGCGAGAACGGCGAGATCGGCGTCGTCTGCGTCTGGAGCCCCGCGCTCGCTGAGACTGCCGCCGCGTTGACCAACGGGCAGGTGCCGACCGCGCTCCGCAAGGGGAAGAAGCCCATCCGCGAGCAACTTCCCACCGACACGAAGGTCCTGATCTCCACCTTCGGCGTGCAGCAGAAGATTGACGAGAACGGCCAGCTGGTCCTCGTCTCCTACGCGCAGAACGCCGCGCGCACCGCCAACAAGCGCGCCGAGCGCGCCGCCTATTCCAAGGCGCAACTGGATGCCTCCGCGCAAATCCGCTCCTTCGCCGGCGAGGCCGTCACGACCAATCAGGCGATGAGCGAGGCTGAGCAATCCTTGGACTACAACATCGAGGGGCAGCTCCCGGACTATCGCGACGAGAGCGCCTACAACGAATATCAGCAATCCGTCGCCAAGGCGTTACCCATCAACGGCATCAAGGTCGTCAAGCGCTGGAGCGCGAAGCACCCCGTCAGCGGGCAGACGGTCTACGGCGTCGTCTGCGCGTGGAGCCCCGCCGGCGCCGCGCTCGCCCGTCAGGTCAAGTCCACCGTCGAGGCCGCCGCCAAGGCCGGCGCCGAGGGGAAGCGTTCGATCGGCACGCCTGCCGCCGCAGGGCAGGGCGGCGGTGCCTCGTCCGCCGCGAAGGTCAACAAAGAGGCCGAGAACCGGACCCTCCTCAACAGTGGCGACGAGGGCGACGAGGATGCCTTCTAAGCGCCTCTTGCCCCTCATCCTCACGCTCGCGGCGTGCGTCGCCCAAGCGGCCACGCCGGGGGCGGTCTTTGAGACGTATCGCGACGGCATTCTCTCCGGCGCGATGGCCCGTGCCGATGGCGTCTGTTTCGCCGTCGGCATGGCGCGCGCGGTCTCGTCCTCCAAACAGGCGCGCGAGGCCGCCCCGCGCAAGGCCGTGCTTGAAGCCTCCGCGACCCTCATCCAACGCTTGGCGACCGAACGTCTCGTCTGGCCGAAGGACCTAAGTGCCCCCACGCGCCAAACGCTCCAAGACTTGCTGTTTCGTCTGCTCAACGTGGAGGCCGCGGTCTCCGGCCTCGTGACCGTTCACTCCGAGGAGGTGTCCGACGGCGTCTGGCGCGCGGTGGTGGCGTTGCCGGAGGGGGAGGCGGGGAAGATTCCGCGCGTAAGTTTTGGGGAGGCGCGGCAAACATTATTGCAGGAGGGGGTGGTGTCGCGGGCGGAGGGGAAGACGCTCGAGGCGCTGATCGCGCTGCGGGGGACGCTTGGGGGGATGCCGGCGGCGGTGGAGCGTGGGCCGTGGGAGGGGGAGTTGACGGCGGCGACGTTCGGGACGCCGCGTCTGGCGGCCTTGCCGCGCCTGGCGGGGCGGTATCCGCTGGGTTCGGCGGAGGCGCCTAGTGATGCGGACTTCGCCAGGGGCAACGAGGCCTTTGGCAAGGGGGACTTGGAGGCGGCCTATGCGGCCTTCCTGACGAGCGCGGAGCGTGCGTGGACCTTCGACGCGCTGAACATGGCCGGCAACGTGGCGCGGCGCCTGCCGGGGCATGAGGCGGAGGCCGTCGCGCTCCTGCTCCACGCGGCCTATCTGAAGCCGTCTTCGCCCTATCCGTGGACGCATTTGGCCTTCGTGGCGTTGCACGAGGGCGATCCGGCGTTGGCGGAGGCCTGTTGTGCCAAGGCGGAGGCGCTCGGCGCGGGCGACACGTGGGTGCGCGAGCAGGTCGCGGCCGTGCGCGCGGCGCTCGCGCCGTCCGCCCCGCCGGAGGACGTGTCATCGCCGGAGACGAAGGATGAACAGGGGGGAGGCCATCCATGAGCCTGATCAAGGAGCTGGTGCTGTTGCCCTTTCTCCCTTTCCGCTTGGCGTGGAAGTGGACGGATGGGTTGGAGTTGCAGAGCAACGAGCGGTCGGTGGTGCGGGGAGGTCGGCACGGCATGACCTTTGAACGGAAGCCCGTCAAAGCGTTCATCGGGGGACGCGTGCTCACCGCGCTTGGCATCGCGGTGGTGCTCTATGTCGTTGCCGGGGTGATCGCCGCGTTGCTCTGGCTTGCGCTTTCGTCCGGCTCGGAAAGCGAGTCCGT
This sequence comes from uncultured Kiritimatiellota bacterium, assembly GCA_944389565.1. GTDB lineage: Bacteria > Verrucomicrobiota > Kiritimatiellia > RFP12 > DVOR01 > Spyradenecus. Next base: position 79,140 of record CALXMV010000004.1, on the reverse strand, counting down.
GCGCCAGACGCCATCGTCATTCCCGACCCCGCGCCTGGGCATTGACTCACCGGACTGGCCTGGTTTCTGATTTTGCCCTCGTTCGCTCGCCCGGGTTTTTTACCATCATAAGGGTACGTTGCGGGTGAGCCGCAAGGCCGCGCTTGGCCATCCCGGCTGAGCCGGCCCATCGCCTTTTTCGCGTCCCCGTGCCCTCCGGCACGGGTTTTTGCTATCATAGGGGCACGTTGCGGGTGAGCCGCAGTTCATTGTTTGCGCTTTTGCGCGACAAGTTGTTTCGACGAAACTTAGGACACTTCGGAAAGAGACAACGTGTTGGCGTGAGGCGTGCCGTGATTGGCACGTCTCTTTCTCACGTTCTCTTTCGGGCACGTCCTAAGGCCTCGTCGAATGCGTGAGAAAGAGGCGTGCTTTTTATGGCTAAGAACACTGGGCTGAACAAGGCCAATAAGGCGAAGAAGGACGAGTTTTATACGCGTCTGGAGGACATCCAGCGGGAGTTGGCACATTATCGACAGCACTTTAAGGGTAAGACGGTGCTCTGCAACTGCGATGACCCGCGTGTCTCCAACTTCTTCCATTATTTTGCGATGAACTTTGAGATTTTGGGATTAAAGCGGCTAATCACAACCTGCTACAAGAATCAGAATCCCGACCTTTTCAGCATGAACACCTATGAGCAGGCGGTTTGGTTGGAGTATCTGGGAGATACGAACGGGAATCGGGTGCCGGATCCTGAGGAAATCGGGATTCGCTATTTCAAGGGCGATGGGGACTTTCGTAGCCAAGAGTGCATTGAGTTGCTGAAACAGGCTGACATCGTGGTGACCAATCCGCCCTTCTCCTTGTTCAGAGAGTATCTCTCCCAACTGATTGAGTACGATAAGAAGTTTCTGATTGTCGCCCACCAGAACGCCTTTACCTACAAGGAAGTCTTCCCACTTTTTATGTCAAACAAAGTTTGGATTGGCTATGGCTTCCCTGGCGGGGCTGGCCATTTTATCTCAAAATACGAGGATGTCGCGGTGGCCGGCAACCACAAAGAGGGCATGATCCGCGTTTCGGGTGTTACATGGTTAACCAACTTGGAGATTCCCAAGCGTCATGAGAATGTCATCCTCTACAAACATTACTCTCCCGAGGAGTATCCCACCTACGACAACTACCCCGCCATCGAGGTGAGCAAAACGGCAGAGATCCCCTTGGACTACGACGACGTGATGGGTGTGCCAATCACGTTCTTGGATAAGTACAATCCCGATCAATTCGAGATTGTGGGGAATGAATACACGCTGGGCATCGAGAAGGGCCGGGTCTATGTGAACGGCGAACGGAAGTACAGTCGCATTTTTATCAGGAGGAAGTGAGATGGATATCACGTTGAGAGAGGTGAGCGTCAGGGAGTTGACGATGGGTTATTGCGATGATGGTGAGCAGGGGGTGCGTGGTTATGCGGGGAAGCTGGATATCCGGCCGCCTTATCAGCGGGAGTTTGTCTACGATGACGCCCAGCGCGAGGCGGTGATCGACACGGTGACGAACGGTTATCCGCTGAATGTGATGTATTGGGCGGATCGTGAAGATGGAACCTTTGAGGTAATCGATGGCCAGCAGCGTACGCTGAGCCTGTGCCAATATGTGGATGGAATCTTCGCACATAACATGCGCTACTTCCATAATCTGACGAAGGATGAGCAGGATCGGATTCTGGATTATAAGGTGATGGTCTACGTTTGCAAAGGGACGGATAGCGAGAAGCTGGCGTGGTTTCGCGTCATCAACATCGCGGGCGAGGAGCTGACGAACCAGGAACTTTTCAATGCGGTCTATAGCGGGCCCTTCGTGACGGATGCGAAACGGTATTTCAGCAAGCAGGGGTGCCCGGCCTATAAGATCGCTTCGGATTATCTTTCGGGGAGCGTGGTGCGGCAGGATTATCTGGAGACGGCGCTGGATTGGATTTCCGACGGGGGCGGCGAGGGCCATCTGGCCACCCATCAGCACGACCCGAACGCCAATGCGCTGTGGCTCCACTTTCAGAACGTCGTCAATTGGGTGCGGGCGACCTTCCCAAAGTATCGCAAGGAGATGAAGGGCGTGGCTTGGGGCACCCTCTGGCGGCGTCATCATGAGCGTCAGCTGGATGTGGCGGCCTTGGAGCAGGAGGTCAAGCGATTGATGGCAGACAGCGACGTGCAGAAGAAGAAAGGCATCTACACCTATGTACTGGATGGCGACGAGCGACATCTGAATCTGCGCGCTTTCGACGACAACACCAAGCGCGAGGTCTACGAACGCCAGGAAGGTATCTGTCCCCACTGCAAGAAACACTTTGCCATTGAAGAGATGGAGGCCGACCATATCATGCCTTGGTCTCAAGGTGGCCGGACCATCGCCGAAAACTGCCAAATGCTCTGCCGCGCCTGCAACCGTCGCAAAAGTGACAAGTAGCGCGTCAGAGGCCTTTGACGAGGCGGCGGCCGATGAGGTAGGTCAGGAGCATGAGGGGGAGGACGGCGAGGAGGGCGGGGTAGAAGGCGCGGGGCGGGGCGTGCCCGAGGAGGACGCCGCCGATGAGCGGGCCGAGGGCCATGCCGAGGTCGATGCCGACGTAGTAGGTGCCGTTGGCGAGGCCGCGGCAGCCGGGGTGCGCCAGCAGGATGGCGGTGGATTGGCAGACCGAGCACATGATGCCGTAGCTCCCGGCCATGCAGAGCGCGCCGAGGACCATCAGCCCCACGCCGCGCATGAAGGTGAGCGACAGGAGCGCCCCCGCCGCGCAGAGCATCGCCCCGGCCAGGAAGCGGCGGAAGGGCCACCGGTCGAAACGGCGGCGCAGGGTGGCGCGCAGGACGAGCAGGAGCGCGGCGTAGATCGGGAAGAAGAGGCCGACCGGCAGGTCGAGCCCCTCGGCCTCGGTGAGCGTGACGAGGAAGGTCTGGGTGGCGGTGAAGGGGATGGTAAAGAGCATCATGATGAGCGCCACGGGCACGACGCGCCATTCCAGCACGCCGGGGGCGGCGCCCCCGGGGAAGGCGCGGCGCGGGTGGGCGCCGGGCCGCCGCACGCGCGTGGCGCAGAGGAACGTCAGGGCGAGGAGCAGGGCGGCGGCCGCGAAGGCGACGCGGTAGCCCAGCAGCTGGTAGCAGTAGATGCCGAGCGCGGGGCCGACGGCCATCCCGAGGGCCGTCATCATCCCGTAGAGCCCCATGCCCTCGCCCACGCGTTCGCGCGGCAGGAGCTCCGAGATCCAGGTGGAGAGGCAGACGGAGCAGACGGCGTAGCCCAGGCCCTGCGCCACGCGCGCGGCGAAGACCATCCAGGGCGCGACGGCCGGCACGTAGGCCAGCGCGGCCAGGGCCATGACGGCGGCGCCGAGGGCCGTCAGGCGGCGTTTGTCCAGGCGGTCGGCGAGGCGCCCCACGAAGGGGCGGCTGGCCAGTGCCACGAGGTTCATGAGGCCGCCGGCCACGCCCATGAGCACCTCGTTTGCGCCCAGCGATCCGGCGAAGCCCGCGACGATCGGCGCGATGGCCATCGGCCCGGCGAGGTAGCAGAAACTCGCGGCCATCAGCAGGGCCAGGTCGCGTCCGCGGCTCCCGAGGGCGTGCCGGCGTACGAGCGGTTCGGCGGGGGTGGCGTCCATGGCGGGTCAGGCGGCGGCCGGGCGGCGCGCGGTGGCGAGGGTGAGGAGGGTGACGGCGCCGACGATGAGCGCCACGCCGAGGGCCAGGCGCGGCGAGAAGGTCTCCCCGAAGACCGTCACGCCGATGGCCAGCGCGGTGAGCGGTTCCAACGCGCCGGTCACCGCGGTCGGCGTGGAGCCCACGCGGCGCGCGGCCACCGCCATCAGCGAGAGGGAGAGGACCGTCGGCACGATCGCCAGCATGAGCGCCCAGAGGATCATGGTCGGCGAGGTGAGCGGTTGCGGCGCCGCCTGCCCCAGGAACCATTCGTGCGCCAGGAGGAGGGGCAGGCCGAAAAGCAGCACGTAGAAGGTCAGCTTCGCCGCCGAGAGCGTGAGCCGTGCGCGGTTCACCACCACGATGTAGAGCGCGTAGGTCAGCGCCGAGGCCATCACCAGCGCCACGCCCGTCGCCCCCACGCCCCCCTCGCCCCCGCGGCAGAGCAGGCCGATGCCCGCCAGCGCCAGGGCCAACGCCCCGCCCATCGCCCAGGTGAGCCGTTCCCCGAAGCAGAGCGCCATGATGCCCGCCACCATCGCCGGATAGACGAAGAGCAGCGTGCACGCGAGCCCCGAATCCATCACCCGGAAACTCGCGAAGAAGGTCAGCGACGACACCGCGAAGAGCGCCCCGAGCACCGCCGCCACCCCCATCTCCCGGCGCGACACGGCGAAGCCCTCCCCGCGCGCGGCCACCCACGCCCCGAGCAGGAGCGCCGCCAGCGCGTAGCGGTAGAAGAGCACCGAATCCGCGCTCAGCCCCTCCGCGTAGAGCGCCTTCGCGCCCAACGGGTTCATCCCGTAGCACACCGCCGCCGCGATCCCCGCGGACAATCCCTGAAACCGTTCGCCGAACATGACGACCTCCGAAAACGGCCGCATAGTCTAACACAAACCGCCCGGAAGGCAAGCGGCGCGTCAGGCGGGGAGGCGGAGGAGGGCGCGCAGGCGGGCCTCGGTCTCGTGGGAGACGGGGAGACGGCCCAGGCGGATGTCGGGCTTGGGCGCGCCATGGAAGTCGCTGCCCACGGAAGGGACGAGGCCGAGGCGGATGGCGATGCGCAGGAGGGCGACGGTCGTCTCGGCGTCGTAGGTGGAGTAGTGGCACTCCATCGCGTCGAGGCCGAGGTCGCGCAGTGCGGCGATTTTGGGCGCGAGCGTCGCGAGGTCGGGGTCAAGGCTGAGGGGGTGGGCCATCACGGCAACGCCGCCGGCGGCATGGATCATCGCGATACAGTCGGCGGGGGCATAGCGGAAACGGTCGCGGTAGCAGGGCGCGCCCTTGGCGAGATAACGCGCGAAGGCGTCCCGCACGTCCGCGGCGAGGCCCTTGGCCACGAGCGCCTGGGCGAAGTGGACGCGGCTGACGAGTTCGTCGCCGGCGAAGGCGCGCACCTCCTCCCACGAAAGCGGGATGGCGTTGTCCTGAAAGGCCTTGAGGATGGCTTGGTTACGGGCCGCGCGGCCATCGAGAAGCGCGTCGAACCTCGCCGTGAGCGCCGCGTCGTGCGGGTCGAAGCCAAGCCCCACAAGGTGGAGCTGTCCCTGCGGTACCTCCGCCGAAAGCTCGATGCCCGGCACGCCGACGAGGCCCACCTTCCCGCATTCGTCCAGGAAGGCGTCCACCCCCTTGGCGCAATCATGGTCGGTCAGCGCCATCACGTCCAGCCCCGCGGCCTTGCCCGCCCGGGCGAGCTCCCGCGGCGAGAGGCTCCCGTCGCTGGCGGTGGAATGCGTGTGCAGATCGATCATGGCGCGAAGGTGCGGATGGGGCGGGCAGGATTGCCGACCACGACAGTGTTGGGCGGGACGTCCTTGGTGACGACACTGCCCGCGCCGACGACCGCGTTCTCGCCGATGGTGACGCCGGGGAGCACGACCGCGCGGGCGCCGACCCATGCGCCGGCGCAGACGGTGATGGGCTGGGCGTAGGTGCGGAAGTAGGTGGGGCGGGCGTCACGCAGCCGTTCGCCGGGCAGGATGGGGTGGCTGGCCGTGCAGAGCTGCACGCCCGAGGCGATCATCGCGCGGTCGCCCACGCGGATGGGCGCGTTGTCGACGAAGATGCAATCCATGCCGATGACAATGTCATTGCCCAGAAAAATGTTCTTGCCGTGGTCGCAATGGAAAGGCGTGTCGATGGCGACGTTCTCGCCGATCGCCCCGAGCAGTTCCTCCAGGATGGCCCGGCGCCCCTTGGCGTCGCGGTAATCCGTCGCCGCGTAGGCGCGCGTCAGTTCCCGCGCCCGGGCGATTTCATCCAACTCCTTCGGCCCCGCCGTCTCCAAAACGTCCGCCTCCGTGTAGCACATGGTGGCTCCTTATTCGAAGTTTGCCTTGCCGTATTTGGCAAGATAGTAGTAAACACTCCGCTCAGCGATGGTGAGGCAACGTTCTTCCATCTCGGCTTGTGTCCATTCGGGCACGCGAAAGTAGAAGGTGCCGCGGTTGAAATGGTCACCTTCGCGGAAGAGGTGCTCTTGGTTGAGCTCGCCGAACATGGCGATGGTGCGGACGCGGTCGAGGATAGAGCGATTTTCGGCAAAGTCACACCCATCGCCGAAGCAGACGAAGGGGAAGATGGCCTCGTGGAGCATCCGCACGCGGAAACCGATTACGTTCTTGCCAAGACGTTCGATGGCGTTACCTTGGGCTTGACGAGACTTACCCTCGCGGACACGAAGGTCGTTGGTGCCTTGGCTCTTTTTCTCGGCGATTAGGATGGGATAGCGCTTGCGGTCTTTTCCGACAAGAGAGAGGATGCCGCCATCCGGGGTCATGAAGGAAGTCTCGTGGCACTGACAGAAGGGGACGTCGGGGAAACGTTGGCGGAGGTCTTCGATGAGGGGCGCCAGCATTTCACGCTTGGCCCAATGGAGCGTCAGCGTGGAGAAGCGTGTCTCGATGGTGGCTTTGACGGTACGGACGGCGCAGAGGATGGCTTTGTCCTGTCGTTTGGAGGTTGTGTTGATGACGGTTCCCGCGCGGGTCTCGCGGAAGCGTGTTTTATCGGACATCGCTTTTCTCCAACAGAAAGAGGTACTCCGTGAGTTTGATCGGACGCGAGGCGAGATTACGGCAACCGCGGAAGGTATTATATTCAGTGGCAAAAGAGGTGACGGCCCCCAGCCGGGAGAGCTCGGACATGAAGACTTCGCGGGGGATAAAACCTTCGGAGTTGTAGGAGATGAGAATATGGGTGGCGGGGCAGTCGCGGATGAGTGTAAAGAGGGCGTCCTGCGCCTCGGGGCGCTTGTTGTAGCGGGAACGGTTCCAGTCAGTGGGGATACCGCTGACGCGGCTCACGGCGGCAGGTGGCTTGCCGGTGGCGAGCAGGTTGAGCATGAAGTAGTTGGAGCCGTAAGGGTGCTGATTGTAGGGTGGATCGAGATAGGCAAGGTCGACGGCCGGCATCGTCTTGGCCAAGGCATTCGCGTCCCCTCGACGAACATCGACGTCGCACTCAAAGTTGGAGAGGATCGGCAATTGAAGGCGGATGTCTCCGAGGATACGCGGAAGCGCGTTACGCCCCTCGCCACCATAACACCCGATGCCTTGGCGGTTTTTGTAAAAACCCTTGAAGACGCCGGAGGTGTTGTTGTGAACGGAGGCCTCCGCGAGCAACGGAGCCAGGAGCAAGTCCTTGAACGCCGGAGGGCCGGTCTCAATGGCTCGTCGGGCGGAGTCAAGGTAGATGGCGTTGCGGCGGGTGTAGAAGACGCGGTCTTCGGGGGTGATGGCGGCCTCGTCCTTGGGTGCGTAGGCAGCGATGATGGGGCCTGGCGCCCAGTCTCGTTCGATGGCCTCAAGCACGGCGGCGTAGGCTTGGCGCAAGGCAGGCCAATCGACCTCGGAGGCGTTGGCGAGATAACAACGGGCAATGACTTCTGCGTAGGCCTCCAAATCATTGGAGAGCAGATAGGACGCGTGCTGTTTGAGATAACGGGAAACCACGCCGCTCCCGGCGAAGAGATCGGCCATCCGCAGTTTACCGCGCCCCAATCGCCGCCTGACCGCGCCAATCGCCCCATCCAGAAAAGGGAGCAAGGCCCGCTTGTTGCCAAGATACGTCACCAATTGCTTGGTCAGATAATCCTCTGACTCAAACAAGGGCAAACTTTCTTGGCGGGCGAACATCAGTGGAGTTTGTAGGCGGCGGTGACGGCCTCGGGGGCGGTTTTGGCGAAGAAGGAGGCGATGGCGGTGTCGTAGTCGGCGGTGTGGGCGAAGGCCTTTTTCATGAGGTAGAAGCGGGTGTCGAGGGAGAGGGAGCCGGCGTTGGCGGCGAGCTCGTCGATGAGGCGGGGGTAGTCGGCGGGGTCGGTGACGGAGGCGACGCGGAGGTAGTTTTTGGCGGAGGCGCGAACCATGCAGGGGCCGCCGATGTCGATGTTGGTGCGGGCCTGCTCGGGGGTGACGCCGGGGATGGCGACGGTGTTCTTGAAGGGGTAGAGGTTGACGACGACGAGGTCGATGGGGGCGGCGTCGAGGCGGCGCATATCGGCCTGGTGGGCGTCGTTGTAGGTCTCGGAGAGGAGGCCCATGTAGATCTTGAAGTCGAGGGTCTTGACGAGGCCGCCCTGCATCTCGGGCTGGCCGGTGTAGTCGGAGACGGCCTGGAGGCGGTCTTCCTGGCCGGGCCCGAGGAGGGCCCGGATGGCTTTGTGGGTGCCGCCGGTGGAGAGGATGACGAGGTCGGGGCAGGCGTCGAGGAGGGCGGGGATGAAGGTGTCGAGGCCGGTTTTGTCGGAGACGGAGATGAGGGCGCGGCGGAGGGTGACGCGGTTGTCGATGTCTTGGACGATGTTGAGCATGGGTGGCTCCTTTCTCGGTCAGGGGAGTTCGCCGGTGAGGCCGTGGTGGCGGCAGTGGTCGATGGCGGCTTGGAGGACTTGCTTATTGAGGGGGATGAGGGCGGGTTTCTTGGCGAAGGAGCGTTCGAGGGCCTCGACGAGGAGCTGGGCGGGGATGCCGAGGGCGTCGAGGGCGATGAGCGCGCCGAGCATGGCGACGTTGGCGGCTTTGGGGGAGCCGGCGGCGGTGGCGATGTCGATGGCCGGGATCTGGACGACGCGGACGCCTTGGGGGATCTCGGCGGGGTCGACGCGGACGGTGGCGTCAAGCACGGCCAGGCCGCCGGGGCGGACGGTGTGAAGGTGCTTGGCGCAGGCGGCCTGGTTCATGACGACGAGGAGCTCGGGATGCTCGACGGCGGGCGCGCCGATAAGGTGGGTGGAGGTGACGACGGTGCATTGGGCGTCGCCGCCGCGCTGTTCGGGGCCGTAGCTGGGGAGCCAGGTGGTCTCGAGGCCGAGGGCGCGGGCGGCGTCGGCCACCACGAGGCCGAGGGAGAGGATGCCCTGCCCGCCGAAGCCGGTGAACTTGAAGTGGCGCTCCTTGACCTCGGCGGCCTCGGGGCGGGGGTCGTCGCGGCCGTCGTCGCCGAAGAAGTCGGCGAGTCTGACCCAGGGTTTGGGCTCGGGGCGGGTGGGGGCCTCGGCGGAGCGGTCGCGCAGGCAGCCGAGGGGGTATTCCTTCTCCATCTGCTCGATGACGAACCTGGCGGCGTCGAGCGGTTTGAGGCCGACGCTGGTGGGGCAGGGGGAGAGGATCTCGACGAAGGTGTAGCCCTTGCGGTCGCGCTGGATCTCGAGGGCGTGGCGGATGGCCTTGCGGGCCTGCATGATGCGCGCGGTGTCGGCGACGGAGACGCGCTCGACGTAGACGGGCAGGCGGAGGCTGTTGACGAGCTCGCAGAGGTGCAGGGGCATGCCGTCGGTGGCGGGATTGCGCCCGAGGGGGGAGGTGGTGGTCTTCTGGCCGATGAGGGTGGTGGGGGCCATCTGGCCGCCGGTCATGCCGTAGATCGAGTTGTTCACGAAGAAGACGGCCATGTGCTCGCCGCGGGCGGCGGCCTGCAGGGTGTGGCCCAGGCCGATGGCCGCCAGGTCGCCGTCGCCTTGGTAGGAAATGACGATGGCCTTGTCGCGCAGGCGGCTGATGGCGGTGGCCATGCTGGGGGCCTGGCCGTGGCCGGCGCTGACGCCGCCGACGTCCCAGTAGTAGTAGCCGAAGACGGCGCAGCCGATGGGGTTGACGATGACGGTGCGGTCCTGCAGGCCGAGGTCCACGTAGGCCTCGGCGAGGAGTTTGTGGATGATGCCGTGGCCGCAGCCGGCGCAGTAGTGGGTGGTGCGCGTCTCCGACCCGGAGCGGGAGAAGACGGGGAACATGCCTTTGGTCTCGAGATTGCTCATCACATCGCCTCCTTCACGGTGCGCACGATGTCCGTCACCGGGATGAGCATGCCGCCCATGCGGTGGATCAGGCCGATCCGCGGGTTTTTGCCGGCCTTGGCCAGGTGCAGGATCGCGTCGTCGCGGAATTGCCCCGCGCTCATCTCCACCGTCCACAGGCGGCGGTCGGCCAAGGGCGCGAGCGCGTCGATCGGGAAGGGCGAGAGGGTGATGGGGCGGAAGAGCCCGGCCCTGACGCCTTGGGCGCGGAGGGCGTCGACGGCGCTTCGGGCGGTACGGGCGCTGGAGCCGAAGGCCAGGAGCACGGCCTCGGCGTCGTCGCACCGATAGCATTCGGCGCGCTGGAACTCGTGGTCCATTCGCGCGTACTTCTCCTGCAGACGGATGTTCATGGCCTCCTGGGCGGGGGCGTCGAGGTAGATGGAGGTGAGCAGGTTGCGATGGGTCTCGGCGGTGCCCTGGGTGGCCCAGGCGGCGGTGTCGACGGGGCTGGCCTCCTGCTTGGGCAGGCGCAGGGGCTCCATCATCTGGCCCAATTGGCCGTCGGTGAGGACGATGGCCGGCGTGCGGTACGCGAAGGCCTTCTCGAAGGCGAGCATCGTCAGGTCGCACATCTCCTGCACGCTCCCCGGCGCCAGGACGATGCAACGGTAGGAGCCGTGGCCGCCGCCGTGCACCACCTGGCCGTAATCGGCCTGCTCGGGGTAGACGTTGCCCAGGCCGGGGCCCGCGCGCATCACGTCCACGATCACCGTGGGGATGTCCGTCGCGGCCATGTAGCTGATGCCCTCCTGCATGAGCGAGAAGCCGGGGCCCGAGGTGGCCGTGAGTGCGCGGCAGCCGGCGGCGGCCGCGCCGTAGAGCATATAGGCCACCGCGTCCTCGCTCTCGCCCTGCACGAAGACGCGCCCCGTGGCCGGGAAATACTCCGCGGCCTTGTGCGCCACCTCGCTCGCGGGCGTGATGGGATAGCCGAAATACCCCTCCGCGCCGGCGTAGAGCGCGCCGATCACCACCGCCTCGTTGCCTTTCACGAACTTGGTCATTGCGCGCCCCCTTCCTGGCGGACGATCCGGATCGCGTACGGCTCCGGGCAGTTGTAGAAACAGATCCCGCACCCCACGCACCCCGCGCCCTTGTAGGCCACGGCCTTCACGCCGTAACGGTTGTAGGAATCCGAGATGGCCAGGCAGCCCTTCGGGCAGGCCGCCACGCACCGACCGCAACTCTTGCAGCAATCGGCCTCGATGCTCGGATACGGCAAATCAAACCTCTTTTCCACGCGCGCTCCTTTCGGTTCGGGTGAAACCACGGAAGGGCGCGTCCGGTCTTCCCGGCGGTCGCACCCCCGCTTTTCCCCACTAGTCTACCAAAGCCCCGCCCCTTCCCGCAAGCGAGGCCCGGCGGTGGGCGCGTTTGCAGGAAGGGCGGGCTTTATGGTATCTTAGAAAGGAATGCGCACATTGGGCGGGCGCCGGTCGGCGCGGCCCAGGGAAAGTTTTCACGGAAAGGTTCCGAAGCGATGGACAAGACGGCTTACGGCATGAGGATGCAGGACTTGGCGGGGGTGGAGCGGCCCACGGTGGCGGAAATCGTCGAGGCGCTGGCGTTGGTGGGCGAGTGCCTGGCGGAGGATGCCAAGGCCGCCGGCGACGGCTTCGCGGTGGTCTGCGAGGCCGCCACGAAGGCCCGTGACCTCGCCGCCGCGGTGGCGTGCGCGGGCTTCCATGCGAAGCACGTGCGCGAGCTGCCCGCCGTGACGGCCGATCAGATCCGCGAGTTGGTGCGCCGCAGCGCCGTCTCCACCGACGACAAGCTCTTCGTGGACGCCGTCGGCCTGGGCTCGGCCACCACCGAGGCCATCGCCAAGCGTCTGGGCGTGCTCCTGGCGCTCAAGCCGGGGGTGTACGTGATCAGCCAGTCGTGGGGCTTCGGCCAGGTGCGCGAAATCGACTCCTTCTATGGCAAGGTCATCATCGACTTCGACGGCAAGAAGGGGCACGCCATGAGCCTCTCGGTGGCGGGGCAGAGCCTCGACGTGGCCGGCGAGGAGCACCTGCTCACCCGTTGGAAGCGCGACCCCGAGGCCATCCGGGCGCTGGCCGAGAAGGACCCCGCGGAAATCGTCCGCCTGGCGCTCCGCAGCTTCGGCCCCATGCCCATCCAGCGCCTGCAGGAGCGGCTGGAGACTATCGGCATCGTCGCCCCTGGCAAGTGGAAGGCCTTCTGGGAGCCCGCCCGCCGCGGCCTGAAGGCCGACAAGAAGCAGCCCGTCGAGATCCCCGCCAAGCGCACCGACCCCCTCCGCCTCCTCGACGCCGAGGAGGACTTCGGCGCCGCCTGGCTGCGCGTCTTCGCCAAGACCCGCGACATCAAGGCCATCCTCGACGGCGTGACCGCCCTCCTCCAGGAAAACGGCGGCACCCTGCCCGACAGCTACCGCGATACCGTCAGGGACCGCCTCGCCTTCGCCCTCAAGGGCGCCGACCGCACCGACTATCCCCGCTACGCCCAGGTGGCCCTCCTCCTGCGCGACATCGGCCTCTCCACCCCCGAGGAGCGCGCCAAGCAGGTCGAGCGACTGACCGAGAAGGAGTACGAGGACGACCGCCTGGACCATCTCGACCACGCGGTCAAGGGCCTCTCCGCGCGCGACGTCACCAGCCTCATCCGCTTCATCCTCGAGGTCGCCCCCGACAAGAAGGCGCAGATCCTCGCCCACGTGGAGCGCTTCGCCAGCGTGGCCCTGGGCGCCACCCTGGACGCCCTCGTCGGCGACGACGACGCCACGGCGCTCGTCCAGAAGCTCCTCCGCCGCAAAGGCAGCCCCGTGCCCACCCTCGTCGTCTGGGCGTTCCGCCATTACCCGCTCGCCGCCGACCCCGATGAGGCCCCCGCCCGCGCCAAGAAAACCGCCAAGGCCAAGGCCGCCCTCGACAAGCCCGCCGCCAAGGACTGGCCCCTCCCGCCGCTCAACGAGCTCATCACCCAGGCCGTCCACATCGTCGAGCACCGCCACACCGGCGAGGCCCTGCGTATGCGCAACGCCCTCCAGGCCTTCTTCGACAACCCCACCTGGCTGCGGCGCGCCTGCGCCATGCTCACCCCCTTCGAGCGCCAGGTCCTCTTCGAGCGCGTCCAGGCCTCCGCCTCCGGCGACTGGGACGCCGCCAGCCGCCGGAACGTCCTCGTGCGCATGGCGCGCGACTTCCCCGAGCTCGCGCAGTTCCGCCGTTCCGAGCGCCTCCCGCAGGAGCGCCAGCATCTCACCTCCGAGCGCTCCCTCGCCGCCTACCGCCTCGCCTACGACCACCTCATCAACGTCGAGATCCCCGCCAACGCCAAGGACATCGCGACCGCCCGCTCCTACGGCGACCTCCGCGAGAACGCCGAGTACCAATTCGCCCGCGACCACCAGCGCGTCCTCCTCGGCCGCCAGGACGAGATGGACCGTACCCTCAAGGCCCTCAAGCCCACCGCCTTCGAGGGCGTCCCCTGCGAGACCGTCGCCCCCGGCACCAAGGTCACCCTCCGCGCCGCCGACGGCCAGACCCTCGCCTACACCATCCTCGGTGAGCTTGACCGCGACGAGACCCTCGGCATCATCTCCAGCCGCTCCCGCTTGGCCGACCTCCTCATCGGTAAGGCCGTCGGCGCCCAGGTCGAGCTCCCCGCCGAGCGCGGCGTCCGCGCCGCCACCATCACCGCCATCGAGCCGCCCGACGCCGCCGTCCGCGCTTGGCTTGCCGAGATCCCCACCGAGTACAAGCCCGCGAATGACTGACCGTACGTCGCCCAATCTGACGACCCATCGCGCCCGCGGCAGCATCCGCCGCGTGGCCGAGGCCCTCAGGCAGCACCGCCGCGTCCTCGTCACCGCCCACACCCGCCCCGACGGCGACGCCGTCGGCAGTTGCGTCGCCATGGCTCGGATGCTCAAGGCCCAGGGCTGGGCGCCCACCGTCGCGCTTTCCCCTCTCGGCATGGGCCCGCCCCGCTTCCTCCTCGACTACGCCGACTGCGTCGCCCCCACCAACATCCGCGCCCGCGACTACGACTGCGCCCTAGTCCTCGACTGCGGCGGGCTGGAGCGGCTCCCCGAAGGCCCCCTCCGCGACGCCGTCGCCAAGCTCCCCATCCTCAACATCGACCACCACGTCACCACCAAGACCTTCGGCCACGCCCGCTGGGTCGTCCCCGACGCTTCCAGCACCGGCGAGCTCGTCCACCGCTTCGCCAAGCGCCTCCGCTGGCCCATCGACACCCGGACCGCCGAGGCACTCTGGGTCGCCCTCGTCACCGACACCGGCCGCTTCGCCTACTCCTGCACCCACCCCTCCACCCTCCGCGCCGCCGCCGAGCTCCTCGCCCAAGGCGTCGACTCCTCCGCTATCAACGACCGTCTCTACCTTTACGCCAGCGAGGGCGCCGTCCTCCTCAAGCGCAAGGCCTACGACTCCCTCACCACTTGGTTCCGCGGCCGCGTCGCCCTCATCAGCCTCACCGCCCGCGACTTCCGCCGCGCCGGCGTCGCCAAAAGCGAGATCGAGGACGCCATCGACATCCCCCGCTCCATCCCCACCGCCCAAATCTCCCTCTTCTTCTACGAGACCAAGGACAAACCCGGCCTCACCCGCCTCAGCGTCCGCACCCGCGGCGACGGCCTGGGCTTCACCGCCGCCTCCATCGCCGAGCACTTCGGCGGCGGCGGCCACCTCCGCGCCGCCGGCTGCGACCTCCACGCCCCCCCGAAGGCCGCCATCGAGACCGTCAAAGCCTATCTCGCCACCCTCTTCGACCCCTGATCCGGGGCTGTGGCGCGTGCTTCGCCGTCCCCGCCGAGTCCATTTCCGCAACGACGCCATCCGGCCCATCCCAAAGGCCATCCCGCGGGATGATGCGATGGGGGTGCGCACGGGGGTACGCCGGGGGCGAGGAGGGGGGACGGGGGGTGTTTCCTTCCTGGGGGGATGGTGGTAAGATGAAGCCATGAAAGCGATGATGTTCCTCCCCTTGCTGGCGTGGGTGGGCGTGGCGGTGGCCGCGCCGCCCACGGTCGTCCACCCCGACGCGAACCTCGTGGCCCTCTACGATGAGGCCTGGCGGGAAGCCAAGACCCGCACCTGGGAGGCGCCCGGGGGCGCGCCCGTCAAGCGGTACATGGACGAGGGCGTCTACGACGACCAAATCTGGATCTGGGACTCCTGCTTCATGGCGCAGTTCACGAAGTACGCCGCCGCCGACTATCCCGGCATCGAGACGCTGGAGGCGGTCTACGCGCCGGTCGTCGAGCACCGCGACACCCCCCTGCGTGTCCACATCTGGGACAACCCGCCCCTCTTCGCGTGGTGCGAGCTGGAGCATTGGAAGTTCCATGGCGACCGGAAGCGGTTGGAGGAGATCCTGCTCCGGCGCAAACTCCTGCAACGCCATTACGCCGCCTTCATGGATCCGCCGACGGGGCGGGTGCCGCGCGGGTGCGTCAATCCCGTGATCCTCAAACCCGCCAAGGCGGCGAACGGTGCCTGGGGCTTCGTCTGGAACGGCGGGCGCAGCGGCATGGACAACACCCCGCGCGGCGCGGACGTGGGCTGGGGCGGGATCCTCTGGGTGGACGCCATCGCCCAGCAGGCCCTCGCGGCCAAATGCATCGCCGCGCTCTACGACGCCCTCGGCCCCGAGCACGCCGCCGAATCCGCGAAGTGGCGCAAGGAATACGCCCGCGTGGCCAAGGAAATCAACGACCATTACTGGTGCGAGGAGGACGGTTTCTACTACGACGTGCGCCTCGGCGACGGCGGTTTCAGCAAGGTGCGCACGCCCGCCTCGCTCTGGCCGCTCCTGGCCGGTGTCGCCACCCAGGCCCAGGCCGACCGCGTGGCGAAGTGGTTTGAGGACCCGATGGAGTTCGGCGGAGAGCGCCCCATCCCCACCGTCTCGCGCCGCTCGCCCGGCTATGACGCGAAGACGGGCGACTACTGGCGCGGCGGCATCTGGCCGCCCACCGGCTACATGGCCATCCGCGCCCTCGACGCCTACGGCCACCGCGCCCTCGCCGACAGCCTCGCCAAGCGCATCGTGGCCCTCCAGGAGCGCGTCTTCCGCAATTGCGAGCCCCACTCCATCTGGGAATGCTACGCCCCCGAGGCCGACGAACCCAGCACCGAGCACGGCCGCCGCGCCCGCCACACCTTCTGCGGCTGGTCGGCCCTCGGCCCCATCAACCTCCTCATCGAGAACCTCATCGGCCTGCGCGCCTGCGACGCCGCCGCCGGCGTCGTGGAATGGGACCCGCCCAAGGACGCCGCCTTTCCCCTCGGCATCGAAAACCTCACCTTCGGCGGCCGTACCCTCTCGTTGGTCGACGATGGCGCCGCCCTCACCGTCACCACCGACAAGCCCCTCACCGTCCTCGACCGCGGCACGCGCCGCCAGATCCCCGCCGGGACGACCCGCCTGCCGCGCTAGGCGGCCTTTGGCGCCCCTCCCCACGCCATGGCGCATGCCCCGCCCCTGCCGGCCTTGGGGGCGGACCCCTAAGGGTTTCGCCCCGGCCCCCTTAGGGTTTCGGGGCGAAAGGTGGCGGGTGGGTGCCTCCTGCCGCCTATCCGTCTGCCTTTCGTGGGGTGGGGTTCCTCTTCCGCGACGGGTTGTGGTATCATTGCCCCAAGCAAGGAGTCTCATCATGAAGGCAAGCGAGCAGAATGCGTTTTTGGGGACGGCGTGGATGCCGCGTTACGACGCGATGACGCCGGAGGCGTGCGAGGCGGCGTTGGCGGCGACGGTGCCGGCGGCGGAACGGGCGTTCCGCGCGGTGGAGCGGCGGCTGGACGTGTCGTGGGAGGGGCTGGTGGTGGCGCCGGCGCTGGCCTTGCGCCCGCCGCTGGAGGTGTGGGGCACGCTGTGCCACCTGACGAGCGTGGTGAACAGCGAGGCCTGGCGGAAGGTGGAGGCCGCCTGGCAGCCCAAGATCCTCTCCCTGCTCTACCGGCAGGCGCAGAGCCGCCCGCTTTACGAGGGGCTCATGGCCCTGGCCGAGAGCGGCGACCTGGAGCCCTGGCAGCGGCACGTGGTCGAGCGCACGGCGCTCGGGATGCGCCAGGCGGGCGTGGGCCTGCCGACGCCCCGGCGCAAGGCCTTCGCCACGCTCCAGAAGCGCCTCGCCAAACTCTCGCTCGACTTCGCGAACCATGTGCTCGACGCCGACCGGGAGACGAAGGTGACGGTGGCGCCCGGGGAGGAGGCGGGCATTCCCGCCGACCTGCTCCATGGCCAGGGCCCCTGGGAGCTGGGGATCGACTTCGCCACGTACGACGCGGTGATGCGCCACGCCGAGCGGCCCGCCGTGCGGGAACGTTTCTGGCGGGCGCGCGCGGGGCGCGCCTCGGCGGGCGCGGGCGACAACGCCCCCCTCATCGCCCAGATCCTGCGTCTGCGCCAGCAGTCCGCCGACCTCCTCGGCGAACCGGACTACGCGCACCTCTCCACCGCCGCCAAGATGGCCGGCACGCCCGAGGCCGTGCTCGCCCTCCTAGGGCCGATGGCGGAGGTGGGGCGCCCGGCGGCCAAGGCGGAGGACGAGACCCTCGCGGCCTTCGCCAAGGCGAACGGCGCGCGCGGGAAGCTCATGCCCTGGGATCGCCCCTTCTGGGCGGAGCGGCAGTCGCAGGCGCTCTTCGGGTATGACGACGAGGCGCTGCGCGCGTATTTCCCGATGGAGCATGTGCTCGAAGGGCTCTTCGCCCTGATCGGCGAACTTTTCGACGTGCGTTTCGAGCGCGCGAAGGGCGCCATCCACGCCTGGCACAAGGACGTGCGTTTCTACCGCCTGCTCGACGCGCGGGGCGAGACGCTCGCGGGGCTCTACCTCGACCCCTACGCCCGCCCGGGCACGAAAAACGGCGGCGCGTGGATGAACGAGATCCGCGGGCGCGATTTCGAGACGCGCCGCCAGCCGCCGATCGCGGTCGTCTGCTGCAACCAGAAGCCGCCGCGCGGCAAGGCCCCCGCGACGATGAGTTTCTATGAGGTCGCCACCCTCTTCCATGAGATGGGCCACGCCCTGCAGGAGACCCTCACCACCGTCGACTCCCCCTCCTGCTCGGGCATCAGCAACGTGGAGTGGGACGCGGTGGAGATTGCCTCGCAGTTCCTGGAGCAGTTCCCCTACGAGCCGGCCATCCTCCGCGGCCTCTCGTGCCATGTCGAGACCGGCAAGCCGCTCCCCAAGGCGCTCGTCGGGAAGATCGTCGCCAAGCGCACCTACCGCGCCGGCAACGCGCTCGTCCGCCAACTGCTCCTCGCGGAGACCGATCTGGCCCTGCACACGCGGCCGCGGCGCGGCGCCAAGCCCGTCACCCCCGCCGAGGTCATGCGGCGCATCGCCAAGCGCCTGCTCCCCGCGCCCCCCCATCCGGACGACCACTTCCTCAACGCCTTCACCCACATCTTCGCGGGCGGGTACGCCGCCGGCTACTACTCCTACAAATGGAGCGAGACCCTCTCGGCCGATCTCTATGCCGGCTTCGCCGGGGCCACCGCCGCCAAACGCCGCGCCCTCGGCCGGCGTTACCGCGACACCTTCCTGGCCCTGGGCGGATCCATGCCCGCGGCCGAGGTCTTCCGCGCCTGTATGGGCCGCGATCCCGACCCCGCCGCTATCCTCCGCCTCGAAGGGCTCATCCCCTGACGTCATGTACGCCCGCGCCCAGGCCGGCGGGCCGGCCACCTTCCGCGGTTACGCGGTGCGCCGCTACCGCCAACGCTCCGCGCACCTCCCCGCCGAACGTCTCGGCGCGCGGCTCATCCGCTTCGCCCCCCACGAGGCCGTCGTCGGCCTCTTCCACCCCATCGGCGACGACGGGCCGTGGGAGGATGAAGAGGCGCTGGAGGCCGCTTGGCGCGAGGCCGGCGCCCCGCCCGCGCACCTGCCCGACCCCGCCGCCGAGGCGCTGATCCTCGGCGAGATCGTCCCCTTGCGTCTGACCCCTTTCGCGGGGAGCGACGCCCTCTGGGCCGAGGAGGGCGCGCTTCAGGTCACCGCCCGGCGGGCCTTCGCCCCGGGCGAGGTGGCCGCCCGCGTGGAGGCTTACGCGCGGGAACGTCTGCTGGAGGCCGCGCGCGGGCTGGTCGAGGGCTTTCTGCCGCGGCTCCCGCGCGGTCCCTCGGGGCTCACGGTGAACGGGCGTCTGCGCGGGCACACGATCGGGCAATGCACCCGCGCGGGCGAGATCCTGTTGGCGCCGTGCCTGGCGCGTTTCCCCGTGCAGGTCCTCGCCGCCACCGTGGCGCACGAGCTCACGCACCTGACGCACTTCAACCACAGCCCCGCCTTCTGGCGTGCCCTCACCGACCTTTACCCCGCCTGGCCCGACTGCGACCGCACCTGCCTGCTTCGCCGAACCTGACCCCAATCGCTCAAATTACCGCTTGACAAAAGTAAGGCGGTTGCGCTATCTTATGCGCGTTGTCGGTCAAACAGACGTTTGACGAATAACGCGAAAGGACACGCCATGAAGAAGAGTTTCCGTCTGAGCAATCTCGATTGCGCGAACTGCGCCGCCAAACTGGAGCGCGCGCTGAACCGCCTCGACGGCGTGGAGAGGGCCACGGTGAGCTTCCTCGCCCAGCGCCTCTCCATCGAGGCCGCCGACGAACGCTTCGAGGCGGTCGCCGCCGAGGCCAAGGCGCTCGTGCGCAAACTGGAGCCCGACGTCACGGTGGCTTGAGCCACGCCCGGAAAGGAGGTGCCGCCATGTCACGCGCGTTGAGACGGAAACTGGCCTGGATCGCCGCGGGGCTCTTCTGCTTCGTGGCGGGTTGGGCGCTCCCCGGGTGGGGCGGCCTGGCCGCCTTCGCCCTCGCCTATGCCATCGCCGGCTGGGAGGTGCTCTGGACGGCCCTGCGGAACATCGCCCGCGGGGAGGTCTTCGACGAGAACTTCCTGATGGCCATCGCCTCCCTCGGCGCCATCGCTTTGGGCGACGTGGCCGAGGGCGCGGCCGTCATGCTCTTCTACCAGGTCGGCGAATGGTTCCAGGCTTTCGCCGTGGGCCGCACGCGCGGCTCCGTCGCCGCGCTCATGGATCTCCGCCCCGAGTCCGCCCGCGTCCGTCGCGACGGACGCGAGGCCGAGGTCGTCCCCGAGGAGGTCCGCCCCGGCGAGACGGTGCTCGTGCGCCCCGGCGAGCGGATTCCGGTCGACGGGGTCGTCCTCTCCGGGCTCTCGGCGCTCGACACCGCGGCGCTCACCGGCGAATCCCTGCCGCGCGAGATCGGCCCCGGCGAGAACGCCGCCAGCGGGTGCATCAACCTCACCGGCCTGCTGGAGATCCGCGCCACGAAGGCCTATGCCGACTCGACCGTGGCGCGGATCCTCGCGTTGGTCGAGGAGGCCGCCGAGCGCAAGGCGCGGACGGAGGCCTTCATCACCCGTTTCGCGCGGTGGTACACGCCCGTGGTCGTCGTGGCGGCGGTGGCGGTGGCGGCGTTGCCGCCTCTGCTGGCCGGCGGCGCGTGGGGCACGTGGGTCTACCGCGCGCTGACCTTCCTGGTCATCTCGTGCCCGTGCGCGCTGGTGATCTCGGTGCCGCTCTCCTTCTTCGGCGGCATCGGCGCGGCCAGCCGCCGCGGCATCCTCCTCAAAGGCTCCACCTGCGTCGAGACCCTCGCCAACGTCCGCACCGTCGTCTTCGACAAGACGGGCACGCTCACGCGCGGCGCCTTCGCCGTCACCCAGGTGCGCCCTGTGGGCATGAGCCGCGAACGCCTGCTCGAGGTCGCCGCCCATGCCGAGAGCGTCTCCACCCATCCGCTTGCCGCGGCGGTCGTCCGCGCCTGGGGCACCTCGATCCGCGCCGGGGCCGTCACCGAGGCGCGGGAGGTCGCGGGGCAGGGCGTGCGCGTCCGCTTCGAGGGGCACGCCGTCCTGGCCGGCAACGCGCGGCTCATGGCCTCGGCGGGCATCGCCCTGCCCCCGGCCGACGAGCCCGGCTCCGTCATCCACGTGGCTGTCGACGGCGCGTACGCCGGCTCGCTCCTGGCCGAGGACACCCCGAAGCCCGACGCCGCCGAGGCCATCGCCGCCCTCCGCGCCGTCGGCGTCCGCCGGACGGTCATGCTGACGGGCGATGGGGAGTCCGCCGCGCGGCGCGTCGCAGCCGCCCTGGGGCTCGACCGCTTCTTCGCCAAGCTCCTGCCCGCCGACAAGGTGGCGCACGTGGAGGAACTGTTGCGCGAGACCCGCGCCGACGACCCGCGCGCGCGCCTGGCCTTCGTGGGGGACGGCATCAACGACGCGCCCGTCCTCGCCCGCGCCGACCTGGGCGTCGCCATGGGGGCGCTCGGCTCCGACGCCGCCATCGAGGCCGCCGACGTCGTGCTCATGGACGATAAACCCTCGAAAATCGCCGTGGCCATCCGCATCGCCCGCGGCACCCTGGCCATCGCCTGGCAGAACATCGTCTTCGCCGTCGGCGTCAAGGCCGCCATCCTGGTGCTCGGCGCACTCGGCCTCGCGAACCTGTGGGCGGCGGTCTTCGCGGACGTGGGGGTCTGCTTCCTCGCCGTGCTCAACGCGATCCGCGCCTTACGCCTCCGCTAACCGCGCCGCGATCCCCGGCCAGGCGAACCGTTCCCGCGCCATCGCGAAGAGCGGCGCGAAGCGGGCCTCGCGCGCGGCCGGGGGCATCGCGGCGAACCGCCGCAGGGCGTCGGCGAGCGCCTCGGCCGAGACCCCCACCCAGAAGTCGCCCAGCTCCGGCCACGGCGCCCCGCGCGTGCAGATGACGGGCGTGCGGCACCAGAGCGCCTCGGCCACCACGATCGCGAAGTTCTCCGAGCGCGTGGGGAGCACCAGGCAGGCGGCGGCCTTCAGCGCACGGGCCTTGGCCGCGCCGTGGAGCGGCCCCACGACCTCCACCCCCGGGCCCGCGGGCGCGGCCGCGCCGTCGGGCGGGCCGGCGACGACGAGCCGCCAGCCCTCGGCGGCCAGGCCGCTCCGCGCCCAGGCCTCGTCCAAGAGGTCGAGCCCCTTGAGCGGGTGTAGGCGCCCCAGGAAGAGGAAGGCCTTCCCGCGCGGTTGCGGCGGCACGGCGTCGAGCGTCGCGGCGTCCACGCCGTTGGGGATCACGCGGATCGGCGGGCACCGCGCCCCCAGCGCGTCGCGCAGCCAGCCGGCCTCCGTCTCGGCGGTGGCATGGAGCCAGGCGGCCCCCGCCAGGGCGCGTCGGTCGAAACACCGCCACGCGAGCGCCTTGCGGAGGCGGCCGTAGGCCCGCCGCACGGGGTCGAGGCTGCCATGGGGCGAGAGGGCGTAGGGCACGCGGAAATGCCGCGCCAAGGCCGCCGCCGCCCACACGGGGAAGGTCCAGCAGCAGTGGATGTGCACGAAGGTCGCCCGCCGCACCAGGCGCGGCAGGGCCCGTGCCATCGCCCGGGAGAAATAGAGGGCGTGGGGGCGGCTCCGGGGGAAGACCCACACCGTCACCCCCGCGCGGCGGCATTCGCGCACGAGCGGGTGCTCCGCCTGCCCCCCCAGGAAGGCGAGCGACACGCGCAGCCCCTGCCGCGCCTGCTCCAGGGCGATCGCCGCCACGAGTTCCGAGAGGCCGCCGCCATTCGCCCAGCACCCCGCCACCACGTGCAGGTGGTGGCGCGGCGGGGTCGCGGGCCGCGCCTCCGCGAAACGCGCCGCGCACGCCGCCGGCGCGGTCGCCTCCAGGAGCGGGGCGGCGTCGGGGCGGAGCGCGGGGGCGTCCTCCATCGCCTGTTCCAGGGCCGCCGCGTCGCCGGGGGCGAGGATGAGGCCGTTGCGCCCGGGGCGGATGAGGGGTTCGGCCGCGCCGCAGGTCTGCGTGGCGAGGAGCGTCAGGCCCGCGCGGGCATACTCCGCCAAGGCCATGCCCCATCCGTCGAAACGGCTCGGCAGGATCCCGCAGTCGCAATCGGCGAGCGCCCCGGCGATGCGCTCCGGGGGGAGGACGCCGACGCGCTCGACCCGCGGCAGGCCGTCGAGGACGTGTCCGAGCGGCCCCTCGCCGATCACCCGCAGCGTCGCCTCGGGGTGCCTCGGCGCGTAGGCCGCCCACGCCCGCGCCAGGACGTCCACCGCCTTGCGCCACGTGAGGGCGCCCGCGAAGACGAAGCGGAAACCCGCGTGCGGCCGCGGCGTGACGCACGCGCCCGGCGTGGCGTAGGCCAGCTCCGAGACCAATTCCCGCCGCACGCCCCAGCCGCGCACCAGATCGTCCACCGCCTCCGGCCCCAGGCCGAAGGCCCGCCAGGCCGAACGGTTCACGTGCCGCGCGAAGGCCCGGCGCAACGGCCACGACCGCGCCCGCCCCTGGCTCTTCTCCGCGACCAGGCACCACCGCACGCCGTTTCGCTCGCAGTGGCGCACGTGCTCCCAATAGACCCGCTCGGCGTAACCGGTGAGCACGATCAGGCGCGCGTCGTAATCGGGAATCGCCGCCCGCGCCTCCGCCAGGCTCCGCGCCCGCCGCTCCTGCGGGGGCAGCGCCTCCGGCTCCACCCAGCCCAACGCCGTGCGGTAGGCGTCGTAATGGCCGAAGTAGCACACCTCCACGTCATGCCCCGCCGCGCGGAGCGCGTCGATCCACGCCCGCTGGTGGCCGTTCGGGAAAATCGTCCAATACACCAATCGCATACGCTTGGAGTATAGCAAATCGGGCGCCCGGGGGCGCGCACCCTCCCGACCCACGACCCGAGACCCTAAGGGGGCGGGGGCGAAACCCTAAGGGGTCTGACCCGAAACCCTAAGGGGTTGGGGTCGGAAGTCGGGAGGGTTGTGGGGGGATTTGGCAAGGGGGGATGGGTTTTGCTATCCTATGCGCACGCCACGGGAGAGCCGTGGCGGGAGTATTGCGCTTTGCGCAAACAGGTTGCCCAGCAGAAACTTAGGACCTTTCTATCAACGGCAACGTGTTTGGCAAGGTGCGCCGTCTCGGCGCACCTTCCTTTCATGTGTCGTTGATGGGTTTCCTAAGGCCTCTGCTGGACACGTGAAGGAAGGTGCGTTTTTTATGGCGGAGACCACGGATTGGAACGCGAGGCTGGCGGCGCTGGAGGCGAAGCTCTGGGAGTCGGCGGATACCTTGCGCTCGAACTCGAAGCTGACGTCGAACCAATATTGCATGCCGGTGATGGGGCTGATTTTCCTGCGCTACGCGTGGGGGCGCTTCCGGGGCGCGACGGCGGCGTTGGAGCGCGAGCGGACCCTGCCCAACGGGCGGCGGATCCCCATCGAGAAGGCGGACTACGAGGCGCAGGGCGTGCTCTGGCTGCCCGAGGCCGCGCGGTACGACCGGCTGGCCGATTTGCCCGAGGGGGAGGATCTGGCCGAGGCGCTGAACGCTGCCATGGCCGCCATCGAGGCGGAGCGGCCGATGCTGCGGGGCGTCCTCCCCAAGCAATACGGCGAGCTGCCCAAGAAGACCCTGCTCGACCTGGTGCGCGCCTTCAACGAGCCCGTGCTCGACACCATCGGCGGGGACGTCTTCGGGCGCATCTATGAGTATTTCCTGCAGAAGTTCGCCCCGTCGGCCTCGGCGGACGATGGGGTCTTCTTCACGCCCAAATGCCTGGTGAAGCTGATCGTGGAGGTGGTGGAGCCGCACGGCGGCGTGATTTTCGACCCCGCGTGCGGCAGCGGTGGCATGTTCATCCAGTCCGGCGACTTCATCCGCACGGCGGGGCGGACCGACAACCCGAACCTCACGGCCACCTTCTACGGCCAGGAGAAGGTGGAGTACAACGCCCGCCTCTGCCTCATGAACATGGCCGTCCATGGACTTGAGGCCCACATCGTCTCCGGCGACGCGGCCAATTCCTTCTATCACGACCATTTCAGCCTGGAGGGCCGGTGCGACACGGTGATGGCCAACCCGCCCTTCAACGTCGACGCCGTGAGCGTGGAATCCGCCGTCACCGCCGGCCGCCTCCCCTTCGGCCTGCCCAAAATCAACAAAAAGGGGGCCTTCTCCAACGCCAACTACCTGTGGGTCTCCTACTTCTACGCCCATCTCAACGCCACCGGCCGCGCTGGCTTCGTCATGCCCGCCTCCGCCACCGACAGCGACGCCAAGGGCGAGGACTGCGCCATCCGCGAACGCCTCCTCGCCACCGGCCACGTGGACGTCATCGTCAGCGTGGGCAACAACTTCTTCTACACCAAGAGCCTCCCCTGCACCCTCTGGTTCTTCGACAAGGGCAAACCCGAGCCACTCCGCGACACCGTCCTCTTCCTCGACGCCCGCGAGGTCTACACCCCCGTTTCCCGCAAGGTGAACGAATGGTCGCCGTGGCAACTGCGCAACCTCGCCGCCATCGTCCGCCTCTATCGTGGCCGCACCGACGATTACGCCCGCCTCCTCGCCGATTACCGCGCCGCCATCGGCATCGACGAATCCGTCCCCTTCCCCCAGGCCCAGGCCGCCGCCGAGGCCGCCCTCGCCCAAACCCGCGCCGCCGCCGAGGCCGACCTGGCCGCCCTCAAGGCCCAAAAGAAAAAGCCGCGCAATGCCCTTGCCGAGGCCAAAGCCTTCTGGGCCCGCCGCGAAGCCGAGGCCAAGGCCAAGGCCGAGGCCGCCACCCAGGCGCTCTGGCTCACCGAGAAGTTCGGCGAGGGCGAGGGCGCCTACCGCGATATCCCCGGCCTCTGCAAGGCCGCCTCCCGCGCCGAGATCGCCGCCAAAAACCACTCCTTCACCCCTGGCGTCTACGTCGGCATCCCCGAGGCCCCGCCCGAGGACGAGGCCGTCTTCGCCCAACGCATGGCAGAGATCCACGCTGAGCTCGCCACGCTCTCGGCAAAGGCCGAGGGGCTCATGGCGACCATCCTGAAAAACGCCGAGACCTTGCGCGAGGCGACGGCGCGGAAGGGGGATGGCGATGCGAACGCCTGAGCCTCTGGGCCCACTGGGACAACTAGGCCCACTGGGCCCACTGGGAGCGCCCCTTACGGGGCGACGGGCGGGGCTCACGCATGAGAGCTTCGCCGCCATGCCCGAAAACGCACCTTTTGCCCTGTATGGCGGTCACCCCGTCGCCCGCTTGTCGGGCGTTCCCAGTGGGCCCAGAAGGCCCAGTAGGCCTAGGGGGCCCAGCGTGCCCCCGCGCCACCACGGAAAGGAATCGCGATTATGAGCACTTGGAAAACCTGCAAGCTGGGCGACGTGGCGGAATATGTGAATGCGCGTTGTGCAGCGGACTCATTGACCGCTGAAAATTATATCTCCACGGAAAATCTATTGCCCAATCGCGGTGGACATGTCATGGCAGATACGTTGCCGCAGTTCGGGAATGTCGTGGCTTGGCAAGAAGGGGATGTGCTTGTTTCTAACATTCGCCCTTACTTCAAGAAAATTTGGAGAGGGATGGGAAGCGGTGGGGCCTCGGCGGATGTGATGGTTTTTCGGGTTAAGGATAAAGAAGGAATGTTTCCCCTTTTCCTTTATTATAGATTGGCCTCCGACGACTTCTTTGCCCATGTGATGGCTGGTGCTACGGGCGCTAAAATGCCACGTGGTAATCGAAAGCATACAATACAGTTTGAGTTCTCCCTTCCCCCGCTTGCGGAGCAGGAGCGGATTGCGGGGGTGTTGGGGGCGTATGACGATCTGATTGCGGTGAACGAGCGGCGGATGGCGCTTTTGGAGGAGGCGGCGCATCGGCTGTGGCGCGACCGCTTCGTCACCCACGCCGACCCGGCGTGGCCCCTCCGCCCGCTCGGCGAGGTGGCGGAGTTTCGCAAAGGGAAGACGATCACTGGGACACAAGCACGTTCTGGGGCGATTCCGGTCGTCGCTGGGGGGACGGAGCCTGCTTATTATCATGACAGTGCCAACACGAAGGCCCCCGTCCTGACGGTTTCGGCATCCGGGACCGCGGGATTTACCCGGCTTTATTACGAGGATGTCTGGGCCTCGGATTGTTCCTATCTGGATGGGGCGATGGGGGTGCCGCTGTTCTTCGTTTATTGTTTTCTGAAGGCCAATCGCGGGATGGTGGAAAATCTTAAGCGCGGGGCGGCGCAACCTCATGTGTATACGTCCGACCTGAATGCGTTGGAAGGGCGTTTCGACATGGATGCGGCACAGGCTTTCGAGGCGCAGGTAGTGCCCTATTTTGAGGCGGTGGGGGTGCTGTCGCGTGAGAACGCGTTGTTGCGTGAGGGGCGGGATGGGTTGTTGCCGCGGCTG
This sequence comes from uncultured Kiritimatiellota bacterium, assembly GCA_944389565.1. GTDB lineage: Bacteria > Verrucomicrobiota > Kiritimatiellia > RFP12 > DVOR01 > Spyradenecus. Next base: position 51,979 of record CALXMV010000004.1, on the reverse strand, counting down.
CTGAGAGAGGAGGCGTGAGATGAATGTGTACAGCGAGAATGCGTTGGTGCAGGGGGCGTTGCGGGAGCAGTTGGCGGGGCTGGGGTGGGAGGTGGCGGACGGCGGGGACGCGGGGGCGTTGGCGGCGTTGGGGCGGGCGTCGGAGGAGGAGATGTTTTTGCGGGGGCCCTTGGAGGCGGCGTTGCGGGGGCTGAACCCGTGGCTGTCGGGGGCGCTTTTGGCGCAGGTGGTGGGCAGGCTGACGGCGCCGATCGGGCCTGAGGGGCTGTTGGCGGCGAACGCGGCGCGTTACGAATGGGCGCGGGAGGGGGTGCCGGTGACGTGGCGGGACGCGAGGACGGGGATGGAGGAGACGCGGCGGGCGCGGGTCTTCGACTTCGAGAGGCCGGAGGGGAACCGTTTCGTGGCGGTGTGCGAGTGCCGGTTGCGGGCGGGGGCGTTCCGGCGGCGGGCGGACGTGGTGGGGTTCGTGAACGGGTTGCCCTTGCTTTTCGTGGAGCTGAAGGCGCCGGGGGTGGATCTGCGGGAGGCCTTCGACAGGAATTACCAGGATTACCTGCGGGAGGTGCCGGGGCTCTTCGCGCACAATGGCTTCGTGGTCTTCTCGAACGGGGCGCAGAGCCGGGTGGGGGCGTTGGGGGCGGATTATGCCTTCTTCCATGAGTGGAAGCGCCTGGAGGAGGGGGACGCGGCGGGGTCGACGGCGCTCACGCGCCTGGCGGAGGGGATGCTCGGGAGGGGGCGCCTCATGGACCTCTTCGAGAACTTCATCCTGTTCGAGCGGACCCCGGCGGGGCTCGTGAAGATCGTGGCGCGGAACCATCAGGCGTTGGGGGTGAACCGGGCGTTCGAGGCGTATCGGCGGCGGGACGCGCTGGGCGGGAGGCTGGGTGTCTTCTGGCACACGCAGGGGAGCGGGAAGAGTTACTCGATGGCCTTCCTGGCGCGGAAGATCCTGCGCAAGGTGGGCGGCGCGCCGACCTTCCTGGTGCTGGTGGACCGCGAGGAGCTGCAGGAGCAGCTGAGCGCGACCTTCGAGCAGTGCGGGGTGTGCGGGCGGGCACAGGCCCTGGCGACGAGCGAGGCCGACCTCTACGCGAAGCTGGAGGCGGGGGTGAAGGTGGTCTTCGCGCTGATCCAGAAGTTCCGGGGGCGCCATGCGCCGGTGCCGGGGAGCGGGGAGGTGGTGCTCTTCTCGGACGAGGCGCACCGCTCGCAGTATGGCGTCTGCGCGGCGAATCTGGCGGAGGCGCTGCCGGGGGCCGCGCGCTTGGGCTTCACGGGGACGCCGCTGCTGGGGGAGGACCAGCTGACGCGCCGGACCTTCGGCGACTACGTCTCGATCTACGACTTTCAGCGGGCGGTGGAGGATGGCGCCACGCTGCCGCTCTATTACGAGCCGCGCGGGAAGGCCCTGCGCGTGGAGCACGATGAGCGGCTGAACCTCGAGATCGCCGAGGCCATCGACGAGACCGTGCCCGAGGAGGAGCAGCGCGAGAAGCTGGAGCGGCGTTTCCGGAAGGCGTATTATGTGCTGACGGCGGAGGCGCGCCTGCGGGCCATCGCGGAGGATCTGGCGGCCCACTTCGCGGCGCGGTGGCGGTGCGGCAAGGCGATGGCCGTCTGCCTGGACAAGCTGGCCTGCGTGAAACTGCACGGTTACGTGCGCGAGGCGTGGGGGCGGCTGACGGCGGCGGAGGCGGACCCCGAAAAGCGCGCCTGGATGGAGGCCACCGAGATGGCCGTGGTGGTGAGCAAGGAGCAGGGTGAGGAGACCGTCTTCCGAAAGCATGGGCTGGACATCCGCCCGCACCGGGAGCGCATGGAGCGGGAGCGGCTGGACAGGCGGTTCAAGGACCGCGACGACCCGCTGCGCCTGGTCTTCGTCTGCGCCATGTGGCTGACGGGCTTCGACGTGAAATCGCTCGGCTGCCTCTATCTCGACAAGCCCCTCAGGGCCCACACCCTGATGCAGGCCGTCGCCCGCGTGAACCGCGTGGACACGGGGAAGGTCGGCGGCCTGGTGGTGGATTACGTCGGCATCGTCGAGGCCCTGCGCCGGGCGTTGGCCGATTACACGCACGCCGAGGGCGCGGCGGGGCGGGATCCCTTCCAGGATCTGGATGCGCTCCTGGCGCGTTTCCGCGAGGCGCTGGCCGAGGCCACGCGGCGCCTGGGGGCGGATCGGTTGGGGCGGCTCCTCGGGGACCTGACGGCCTCGGAGCGTCTGCTGGCCTTGGCCGACGCCGCCGAGGCCGTCAGCCGGACCGCCGAGGGCAGGGCCGCCTACCTGGCCGCCGTGCGCGCCCTCGACCGCACCGCCGCGCTCGTCGGGCGGGCCCGCCTGACGGACCGGGAGGCCGCCGCGCAGGAGGCCCACCGCGCCGTCGCCGCCTTTTTCGCCAAACGCCGCCGAAGCGTCGACGTCACGAGCCTCTCCGCCGCCATCCAGGGCATCGTCGACGGATACGTCCGCATCGAGCAGGGCGAGACCCCCGCCGTCGGCGAGCCGATCGACCTCTCGGGCATCGACTTCGCCCGCTTGGGGGAGGCCTTTCATCGAAGCGCCCACAAGCGGCTGATGCTGGGGGAGCTCCTGGACCGCGTCAGGGCGCAGGTGGTCGCGCTCGCCGCCAGGAACCCCTGCCGCACCGACTTCCTCCAGGCTTACGAGGCGATCGCCGCGGCCTACAACGCCGGCCAGGACCCCGAGGCCGCCGAGCGTCTCTTCCTGGAGCTGCTGGGGCTCTCCGAACGCCTCACCGAGGAGCAGGACCGCTATCTCCGCGAGGGTTTCGGGTCCGAGGAGGAGCTGGCCGTCTACGACCTGCTCCGCAGCGGGGAGACCCTCTCCGCCGAGGATGTGGCGGCGGTCAAGAAGGTCGCCAGGCGCTTGCTGGGGGCCGTGCGCGAGGCGTTCGGCAAGCCGGACTTCTGGGGCAGCGAGAGCGCCCGTTCCAGACTCGAGACGCGGATCCGCGACACGCTTTACGCCGGGTTGCCGGCCGCCTTCTCCGAGGAGGCCATCGCCCGTCGCCGCGCGAGGCTCCTCGACTATTTCCGCGCCGCCTGGGAGACCCTCCGCGCCTCCTGAGGGGCGCGACCGGGGTGGGGGGAGGGTTCTTGTCTTTTCGGCGGGGGTGTGCTATCTTATGAGGCATTGATGATGAGAAAGTCCCTTTCCATGCGGAGATGACAGCGTGACGACAAATGACGAGTATGCCTTGCAGATCCTGCAGGAGACGGGCCGTCTGACGGCCGACCAGGTGGCGGAGGCCTTGGCGGCGAAGCGCCGCGAGGGGCAGACGCCGTTGGATTGGCTGGTGGAGGCGGGGACGGTCACGGAAGAGGATGTGCTGGGGACGCTGGCCGAGCAGTTCGGGATGCCGTTCGCCTCGATCGAGGGGGACGACGTGGACGCGGGCGCGGCGGCGTTGCTGGACGCGGAGACGGCGCGGAAGTACAACGCGGTGCCGCTGCAGGACGACGGCGACGCGGTGATGGTGGCGATCTGCGACCCGGCGAACTATGACGCGCAGGACGCGATCCGCTATCGGCTGAACGGGAAGAACGCGGACTTCGTGGTGGTGACGTCGGGGGACGTGAAGCGGTTGATGGACAAGCTCTATCCGCTGACCTTCGACCCGAACGCGACGGACACGGGCGACGGCCTGGTGGCCCAGCGCAAGGAGATGGAGGTGGACGAGAGCGGCGAGGGGGACGCGCCGGTCATCCGCCTGGTGAGCCTGATCCTGATGGACGCGTGCAAGATGAAGGCCTCCGACATCCATCTGGAGCCGATGGAGAAGCGTTTCCGGGTGCGTTTCCGCATCGACGGCGCGCTGCGGGAGATGGACCCGCCGCCGAAGCGCTTGCAGGGGGCGATCATCTCGCGCGTGAAGCTGATGGCGAACATGGACCTCTCGGAGCGGCGCATCCCGCAGGACGGCCGCATCCAGGTGAAGATGGCCGAGCGCGACCTGGACCTGCGCGTGAGCACGGTGCCGACGAACTTCGGCGAGTCGATCGTGATGCGTATCCTGGACAAGCAGAACCTCGCCCTCGGTCTGCCGCAGCTGGGCTTCCTCTCCGACGACCAGGCGAAGTTCGAGCGGCTCATCGGTCTGCCCGACGGCGTCATCCTCGTCACCGGCCCGACGGGTTCCGGCAAGACGACGACGCTCTACGCCTGCCTGGGGCAGATCAACCGGCCGGACAAGAAGCTCATCACCGTCGAGGACCCGGTGGAATACCAGATGAGCGGCATCAACCAGGTGCAGGTGAACCGCGCGGTCGGCCTGGACTTCTCGGCGGCCCTGCGCTCGATCCTGCGCCAGGCGCCGAACATCGTGATGATCGGTGAGATCCGCGACCACGAGACGGCCGAGATCGCGATGGAGGCGGCGCTCACCGGCCACCTCGTCTTCTCCACCCTGCACACGAACGACGCCCCCTCGGCGGTGACGCGTCTGACGGACATGGGGATCAAGCCCTACCTGGTGGCCTCCGCCCTGCGCGCGGCGATGGCCCAGCGCCTCGTGCGCGCCATCTGCGAGAAGTGCCGCGAAGAGCACATCCCCACCGACCGCGAGCGCCGGATGCTCGGCACGATGGCCAAGGACGCCGACAAGATGCGGATGTTCAAGGGCAAAGGATGCCCCGTGTGCAACAACACCGGCTACAAGGGCCGAAAGGGCATCTTCGAGATCTTCACCGTGGACGACACGGTCCAGCGCATGATTTTCGACAAGGTCCCCACCACCACCCTCCGCGCGCGCGTCCGCGAGATGGGCATGCGCACGCTCCGCGAGGACGGCATGCTCAAGGTCGCCTCGGGCATGACCACGCTCGAGGAGGTGCTCCGCGCCACGATGGGCGACGAGAACTGAACCCCACACCGAGGATTCCCACGATGGATCGCGACATTCACGAACTGGCCCAAGAGGCCGTCACCGAGATCACCATGGCCGACCTCATGCAGGCGACGGTCGACGAGGGCGCCTCCGACCTGCACATCCGCGTGGGGGGGCCGCCCTACCTGCGCTGCTCCGGCGCGCTCGAACCGCTCGACGTGCCGCCCTTCACCGAGGCGGACGTGGCGAAGCTGGCGCTGGAGATCGCCGACGAGGAGCAGATTGCCGAGGTGGAGAAGAACGGCGGCGCGGACTTCGGCCTCTACTTCTCCGAGGCGGCGCGCTTCCGCGTCTCCGTCTTCAAGGAGCGCCACAATTACGGCCTGGTGCTCCGCCAGATTCCCTCCACGATCCTCACCCTCGAGCAGCTGGGCCTGCCCGAGGCCGTCCATGAGCTGCTCTACAAGCCGCGCGGCCTCATCCTGGTGACGGGCCCGACCGGCTCGGGCAAGTCGACCACCCTGGCCTCAATGCTGAACATCATCAACCAGGACCGCGACTGCCACATCATCACCATCGAGGACCCGATCGAGTTCTACCACTACTCCAAGAAGTCGATCGTCACCCAGCGCGAGGTGGGCGCGGACGTGCCGAGCTTCGCCGAGGCCATCCGCCGCGCGCTCCGCCAGGACCCGGACGTGATCCTCGTGGGCGAGATGCGCGATCTGGAGACGATCGGCGCGGCGATCACCGCGGCCGAGACGGGCCACCTCGTCTTCGGCACGCTGCACACCACCGGCGCTGCCTCGACGGTCGACCGCATCATCGACTCCTTCCCCACGAACCAGCAGGAGCAGGTGCGCACGCAGCTCTCCATGTCGCTCGTCGCCGTCATCTCGCAGGTGCTGCTCCCCCGCGCCGACAAGGGCGGCAAGGGGCGCGTCGCCGCCTTCGAGATCATGATGAGCACGCCCTCCATCCGCTCGCGCATCCGCGACAACAAGACCTTCCAGATCAATTCCGACATTCAGACCGGCGCCAAGTTCGGCATGGTCTCGCTCGACACCTCCCTCCTCAACCTCTACATGGCCGGCAAGATCTCCTACGAGGATCTCGTCACCAAGGCGCAGGACCCCGAGACCACCGTCCAGAAACTCCGCGAAATGCAGGGGGAATAAGCGATGCCAGACCCCGCCGCCATCCAACTCCCCGACCTCGTCCAGCTCGTCCTCGACAACGGGTTCATCGACGAGGCGCAGGCGCAGGCGATTGTCCGCCAGCACATCGAGGAGGGCAAGCCGTACAAGACGCTGATCCTCGACCTCAACGTCCTCTCCGAGGAGGACCTCCTCTCCCTCATGGCCGGCAGCCAGGGCACGGACGTCGTCGACCTCACGTCCGTCACCTTCGACGACACCCTCAAGACGCTCGTCCCCGTGGCCAGCGTGCGGATGCATTCGATCGTCCCCGTGGAGGCCACCCGCGAGAGCGTCACCTTCGCCACCGCCGACCTCGTCGAGACCGACGTGATCGACGAGCTGACCTTCCTCCTCGCCCGCGAGATCCGCTTCGTCTTCGCCTCCGAGGCGCAGATCAAGGCCGCCATCGACGAGTATTTCCCCGCCGGCGACGCCACCGACGCGCTCATCGAGGAGCTCCCCGAGCTGGGCGAGAACGTCGACGAGAAGGGCATCGAGAGCGCCGCCGCCTCCGCGCCCGTCATCCGCTTCGTCAACCTCGTCCTCTACCAGGCCATCACCGACCGCGCCTCCGACATCCACATCGAGCCCTTCGAGAAGGACTTCAAGATCCGCTACCGCGTGGACGGCGCGCTCTACGAGATGAACCCGCCGCCGCTGAGCATGGCCCTGCCCATCATCTCGCGCATCAAGGTGCTCTCCAACCTCAACATCGCCGAGCGCCGCGTGCCGCAGGACGGCCGCATCGCCCTCACCGTGGCCGGGCGCCAGGTGGACCTCCGCGTCTCCTGCCTGCCCACCGTCCATGGCGAGTCGGTCGTGCTCCGCGTCCTCGACCGCTCGGCCGTCTCCCTGGATCTGGAGAACATCGGCCTGCCCGAGGACATCTACGACGGCATCACCCTCGACATCGAGAAGCCCAACGGCATCTTCATCGTCACGGGCCCGACCGGATCCGGCAAGACCACCACCCTCTATTCCTGCCTCCGCGCCATCAACAAGGTCGACACCAAGATCCTCACCGCCGAGGAGCCCGTGGAATACGACATCGAGGGCCTCGTCCAGGTGCCCATCAACCCGCAGCAGGGCAACACCTTCGCCAAGGTGCTCCGCGCCTTCCTCCGCCAGGACCCCGACGTCATCATGGTCGGCGAAATCCGCGACCTGGAGACCGCCGAGATCGCCGTCCAGGCCGCCCTCACCGGTCACTTCGTCTTCTCCACCCTCCACACCAACGATGCCGCCGGCGCCGTCACGCGCCTGGTGGACATGAACGTGGCGCCCTACCTCATCTCCTCGACGCTCCAAGCCGTCCTGGCCCAGCGCCTCGTCCGCACCTGCTGCGCCAACTGCAAGACCTTCTACGACCCGGACGACGACGCCATCCGCCGCCTCGGCCTCACCCGTGCCGACATCGGCAACCGCCAGTTCGCCTACGGTAAGGGCTGCAAGATCTGCAACGCCACCGGCTACAAAGGCCGAAAGGGCGTCTTCGAGTACCTGCGCATGTCCAACCCGGTGCGCGACCTCATCAACGCCCGCGAGCCCACCCTCGTCATCCGCGAGAAGGCCCGCGAGCTGGGGATGCGCACCATGCGCGAAGACGCCATCCGCAACGTGCTCGACGGCTACACCACCGTCGACGAGGTTCTCCGCTACACCTAAGGGAAGGGGGTCACGATGGACGAGCGACCGGTCAACATCCTGTGCCTCAAGTGGGGGAAGCGCTATCCCGCGGCCTTCACGAACATCCTCCACGCCTCGGTGCGGAGGCATCTGCGCCGCCCCTTCCGGTTCGTCTGCCTCACCGACGACCCCGCCGGGCTCGCCCCCGGCATCGAGCCCTTCCCCCTGCCCGAATGCCCCGACCCCGAGCCCTTCGGCCCTTGGGCGTGGCCGAACATCTTCGTCAAGCTCTGCCTCTACAAGCCCGGCCTCGCCGACCTGCGGGGGCCGACCCTCTTCTTCGACGTCGACGTCTCCATCCAGGGCGACCTCGATTGCTTCTTCGACTACGAGCCCGGCAAGTTCTGCATCATCCACAATTGGGTCGAGCGCCGCAAGTACCTCTTCCGCCGCCCGCCGGACATCGGGAACTCCTCGCTCTTCCGCTTCGACGCCGGATCCCCCCAGGCCGCCGCCGTCTACGAGGCCTTCCTCCGTGAGTTGCCCCAGGCCATCGACCGCCGCCTTTACACCACCGAGCAGGCCTACATGACCCACGCCATGACCCTCGCCGCCGGTGAGCTGCCCCGCTGGTGGCCCGACCCGTGGGTCAAATCCTTCAAGCGCACCTGCGTCCCCCCCTTCCCCCTCAACCTCTTCGTCACCCCCAAAAAGCCGGACACCAAGGTCCTCGTCTTCCATGGCAACCCGGATCCCGACGTCGCCGCGCGCGGCTTCCGCGCCAAGCGCTTCCACAATTCCGTCCGCCCCTGCCCGTGGATCCTCCAGGACTGGCACGAATAAAGGCACCCCATGAGCAAATCTTTCGAACTCGAAGGCACCCTCAAGGAGGTCATGGACACCATGACCTTCCCGAGCGGCTTCGCCAAACGCGAATTCGTCGTCACCGAGGACGACGCCCGCTACCCCCAGGACATCAAGTTCGCCGTCGTCCAGAACAATTGCGCCCTGCTCGACTCCTTCCAGAAGGGCGACCGCGTCCGCGTCACCTTCTCCCTGCGTGGCAACCTCTACAAGGGGCGCTACTACACCGACCTCCAAGCCTACAAAATCGAGCGACTCGACCCCGACGGCTCCTCCTCCGAGCCGATCCCCCAGCCGGCCGACACCTTCCAGCCCGATGACCTCGCCGACGAGGATATGCCCTTCTGACCGCGCCCTTGACGACTCCGACACCCCCGCTCGCCGAACTCCTTGACCGCGGCGCCGCGTTCCTCCTCCGCCACGGCGTCCCCCCCGACGAGGCCCGCGCGCAGACCGAGCTCCTCGCCGGGGAGGTGCTCCGCCTCCCGCCGCTCACGCTCACGCTCCACCGCGCGGAACGCCCATCGCCCGAGGCGGTCGCCGCGCTCCGCGCCATGCTCCTGCGCCGCGCGCGCGGCGAGCCGCTCCAATACATCCTCGGCCGTTGGCCGTTCCACGACGTCACGCTCCGTGTCACCCCCGCCGCGCTGATCCCGCGACCCGAGACCGAGGGGCTCGTCGAACGGGTGCTGGCCCATCCGCGTTGGCGCGACGCGCGGGTCGTCACGGATGTCGGAACCGGCACGGGGGCCATCGCCCTGGCGCTCGCGCACGCCGCCGCGCGCCAGGGCCTGGGCAAGACCTTCCTGGCCATCGATCTCTCGCCGGCGGCCCTCGCCCTCGCCCGCCAAAACGCCGCCGACCTGCGCCTGGGGGTCACCTTCCTGCAGGCGGACGGCCTCTCCTCCCTCCCGCCCGCCTCCTGCGACCTCATCGTCTCCAACCCGCCCTACATTCCCTCCGCGCAGGTCGACGCGCTCCCGGCGCACATCCGCGACCATGAGCCCCGCCTCGCCCTCGATGGCGGCCCCGACGGGCTGGACGTCATCCGTCAGCTGATTCTCGACGCCACCTTGGCGTTGCGCCCGGGGGGATGCCTCTTCCTGGAGATCGGCGAGGATCAGGGCCTCGCCGTCCGCCGGCTCCTCGACCGCGCGGGCTACACCGCCGTCGCCGTCGCCCGCGACCTCGCCGGCCATGACCGCTACGCCGAGGGGGCGCTCCCCTGACCCACCCGCCATGTCCCTCTTCTCCCGCAATCTCCCATCCCCCCGCCCCCTGCCGCGGGCCTTCCTCCGCGCCGCGCTGGAACGCCGCGTCGCCGCCGACCTGCCGCGCCTGCGCGCCGCGCCCATCCCGCCCCGCCGCCACCAGGGCCTCACCTGCCTGATCTACTGTTACCCCCCCGAGGGCGCCTCCCTGGACGCCTTCGAGTTCGCCATCCGCCAGACCTGGCACGTCCTCGGGCACCTCCCCACCATTCTCGTCACCCATCGCCGCGAGGCCATCCCCCCCGCGCTCGCCGCGCTCCCCCTCGACATCCAGGTCGAGCCCACGCTCCGCCCCGGCGACGTCGCCTCCATGAGCCGCGACTGCCTCACGCGCCTCCACACGCGCTTCCGCACGCCGCGCCTGCTCGTCATCCAGGAGGACGGCTGGCCCGTGCGCGACGCGATCGCCCCCTTCCTGCGCTATGACTACGTCGGCGCCCCGAACGTCTCCCCCGGGTGGCGCGCGCGCTTGGCCGACGCCCTCTCCCTCACCGTCCTCAATGGCGGCTTCTCGTTGCGCTCGCGCCGTCTCTTGCGCGTGGCCTCCGTGCTTTGGCGCCTCCTCCCCGCCCCCCTTCGCCGCCATGTCCCCCCCGAGGACCGCTTCCTCTCGCGCCTGCGGCGATTCCCCTTCCTGCGCTTCCCGCCTGCGGCCGTCGCCCGCGGTTTCTCCGAGGACTGCCTCGACGGCGCCCTCCCGCCCGCGCCCGACGCCAACCCCATGGGCTTCCACCGCCCCTCCACCTACGCCGCGCTCTTCGCCCCGCAAGCCCCGCTTACCGTCGTCTCGGCCGTCCGCGACCATGCCTGCCACGCCCGTTGCCTGCGCGACAACCCCCACCTGCGCGGCGCCCGCTTCGTCGTCTTCGACAACACCCGCGACAACATCCCCATCCCCCGACGCTACAACGCCTTCATCGACGCCCTCCCGCCCGATGCCGGGTGGATCCTCTTCGCCCACGAGGACCTCGAGCCCCTCGCCGACCCGCGCCCCCTCCTCGCCCGGCGCAACCCGCTCTTCCCCCTCGGCCTCATCGGCACCCGCCTCGTCGGCGGTTCCCTCCCGCTCCCCTTCGGCGAGATCGACGACTCCGCCCGCGACGGTTCCCGGCCCCACCACCACCACCCGCCCTTCCCCTACACCCCCCTCCTCGGCGCCTACGCCGAAAATTGCGACTGCTGCGCCATCTTCATCCATGCCGACTGCCTCCGCGCCACCGGCCTGCGCTTCGACCCCGCCTGCGCCTGGGACCTCTACGCCGAGGACTTCTGCTTCCAATTCATCCGCCGCACCGGCCACCGCATCGGCATCCTCCCCCTCCCCGCCCACCACTGGTCCAAAGGCAATCCCGACACCGACCACTTCCGCGCCGCCCTCGCCCACCTCAACGCCAAATACGCCGACACCCTCTTCGCCGGCGGCACCTGCGCCCTCCTCATCGGCGGCCTCCCCCCGCTCCGGAAACGCCTCCTCGCCGCGCTCCGCCGCCTCCGCGCCCGCTGAAGACCAACCCTGTTCCCGCAGGGCTGGCGGACGGATCGCCTGAGGCCGGGAAATATGGTACACTGACGGCATGAAGATTCTGGTCGCGGAGCCGCATGGCATGTGCAGCGGCGTGGCGCGTGCGTTGCGCATCGCCGAGGAGACGCTCGCCGGGCACCCTGGCGAGACGCTGTGGTGCTTCCATGAGCTGGTGCACAACGAGCACGTGGTGGCCCGGCTTCGGGCGCGCGGGGCACGGTTCGTGGACGACCTGGCGGCGGTGCCGCCGGGCGGCCGGGTGCTCTTCTCGGCGCATGGCGTCGCCCCGGGGGTGCGGCGCCTGGCGGAGGCGCGGGGACTGGAGGTGGTCGACGCGACCTGCCCCTTCGTGGCCAAGGTCCACCGCGAGGCCTTGGCCTTCGCCGCGCGGGGGCTGCCCATCGCCTTGGTGGGGCACAAGGGGCATGACGAGGTGGTCGGGGTGCTGGGCGAGGCGCCGGAGCGGATTCGGGTGGTGGAGACGGCGGCCGACGTGGCGGCCCTCCGGGAGGCCTGGCCCGACGCGCGGGAGGTGGGGGTGCTCTCGCAGACGACCGTCTCGCGGGAGATGGTGGCCGCGCGTGTGGGCGAGCTCCGCGCCGCCGGGCTGGAGCCCGTCCTGCCCGACGCCCGCGACATTTGCACCGCCACCTGCCAACGGCAGGACGCCGTGCGCGCCCTCGCCGCGCGGTGCGACCGCATCCTGGTGCTCGGCTCGCGCAATTCCTCCAATTCGCTCCGTCTCGCCGAGGTCGCCCGGGGCGCCGGCACGCCCGCCGACCTGGTCGCCTCGCCCGACGACCTCGCGTCGCTCGACCTGGGCGGCGTCTCCGTCCTGGGGCTCACCTCCGGGGCCTCCACCCCCGAGGACCTCCTCCAAACCCTCCGCCGCCGTCTGGAGTCGGGCGCGCGATGAGGGCGTTCTGCCTGCGGCACGCGGTGCTGCCGTGCCGATTGCTTTCCCATGAGGTGCCCCGGATGCTTGCGTGGCGGGTGAGGGACGCCATCTGATGGGCGGCCCGAAGGTCGGGAGGGTCCGACCCGAAACCCTAAGGGGTTCGGTCCCTTGGGGGCGGGCTGCTTGCGTGGCGGGGGTGGAATGTGGTACCTTAGGGGTGAAATCGGAAAGGATGCGTTATGAGTGCGACGGTGATCGACGGCAAGGCTTTGGCGGCGGAGACGCGTGAGCGGGTCCGCGCGGGGGTGGGGGCGTTGCGTGCGCGGACGGGGGTGACGCCTGGGCTGGGGGTGGTGCTGGTGGGGGAGGATCCCGCGTCGGTGAGCTATGTGACGGCGAAGGAGCGGGCGTTGGCGGAGGCGGGGATGCGTTCGGTGGACGTGCGCCTGCCGGAGGGAACGGGGCAGGAGGAGCTGCTGGCGGTCATCGCGCGGCTGAACGCGGACCCGGAGGTGCATGGGATCCTGGTGCAGCTGCCGTTGCCGCGGGGGTTGGACACGGACGCGGTGATCGCGGCAATCGCGCCGGAGAAGGACGTGGACGGGTTTACGCCGGTGAACGTGGGGCGGATGATCCTGGGGCAGCCGTGCTTCCTGCCGTGCACGCCGCATGGGGTCCTGCGCCTGCTGGAGCGGGCGGGGGCGCGGACGCGCGGGGCGCACGCGGTGGTGGTGGGGCGGAGCGCGATCGTGGGGCGGCCGTTGGCGAACCTGCTCTCGCGGAAGGCGCCCGACGGCGACGCGACGGTGACCTTCTGCCATTCGGCGACGCCGGATCTGGGGCGTTTCACGCGGCAGGCGGATATCCTGGTGGTGGCGACGGGGCGCCCGGGGACGGTGACGGCGGAGATGGTGAAGCCCGGGGCGACGGTGATCGACGTGGGGGTCAACCGCGTGCCTGACGCCTCGGCGAGGCGGGGCTACCGCCTGCGCGGGGATTGCGACTTCGAGGGGGTGGCCCAGGTGGCCGGGGCGATCACGCCGGTGCCGGGCGGGGTGGGGCCGATGACGATCGCGATGCTGCTGGAGAACACGTTGCGCGCGGCGGAGCGGGCCGCGGGGGTGGCGGAATGAGCGGCGGGGAGGAGGTCATCCGGCTGGGGCCGGAGATCTTCGCGCGCGACGCGAAGGGCGCGCTGGAGACGCGAATCGGGACGGTCTTCCTGCGGACGCCTGGCCTGGTGACGATGCGGGGGATCCACGCGATGCAGCGCCTGGCGTTCATCGCGGAGGTGAACCGGCGGCGGAAGGCGAAGGGCCTCCCGCCGATGACGGCCAAGGAGGAGCAGCTCGAGATCGCCGAGAGCGTGGACCTGCTTTTCGACGACCAGTACGCGCTCATCCGCCCCGACCCGGACAACATGGCGCTGGCCATCCGGGGCGACGAGTTCCTGCAGCGGTTCGTCTCGAAGCGCAAGATCCGCTACCTGAACATCCAGAGCCGGCAGGTGCGCGACGCGCTGCGCCGGCGGGGCGAGGCGTGGCGGATGGCGCCGGTGCCGCGCTTCGAGGAGGAGATCCGCACGCTCATCGAGAACGCGCGGGTGGGCATCGACGGCCGGGCGATCTATTATTACAACCATCTGACGGGCACGCGCTTCCTGACGCTGGGGACCTTCCGCGCGTTGGGGGCGCTGCCGACGGACGAGCTGCGGGCGCTGCTCACGGAGATCCGGCTGAACGCGGCGCGGACGAACCGTTTCGCCAACCCGGAGATCGATTTCCTGCCGAAGGGCGCCCTGCCCGTGGCGCTCCTGAAGGACATCGACTTCGCGCTCCTGCCGGAGGAGGAGCTGCGCGAGGCCTACGCGCGGTTGCTCGCGGCCTTTGACGCGGCGGTGACCGACCCCTGCCTGCGGGAGGACGACATCGACGACCCGGGCTGGCGCAAGGCGCTCTCCTCCGCGCTCGTGGAGCAATCCAACGAGACGGGCGTCTCGTCGGTGATCGAGGGGCTCTCGCCGGAGTATTTCATGCAGATCGAGTGGCTGCCCGGCGGGCGCGTGGAGGAGGGGGAGCTCTTCTTCGACCCGATCTTCAACGAGGCCGACGACCACCCCGACGACGCGCAGCTCCGGCGCCTCTGCGACCATCGCGCGCGGGCCATCCTCTTCAATTACGTGCGCGAGTACTCGCAGATCGAGTACGTGAACATCGGGCGCACGCGGCGGTCGCTCTCGAACCGCACGGGGCAGGGGCCGCGCGCCTTCGTCTACATCGTCGAGCTCAAGGAGCGGCACAAGAAGAGCACGCAGGTCAAGATCATCCGCATCCAGCGCTGGACGGTGGCCTCGCACCTCGCCGCGGGGCGCCCCCTGCTCCAGGCGATCATCGACGCGGAGGACTACACCGATTACGTGATGGACCGGCGCCTCGGCGCGCGCCAGCTCGGGATGCACCTGCCGCCGCTGATGGTGCCGCGCACCTTCCGCGAGACCGTGCGCGACCGCGACGGCGCCGTCCACAACGTCTGGACCGGCTATTTCGAGCGCGACTACATCTCCGGCTACGCCACGGACAAGGTGCCGGAGAACCTCTACGCCTCGCCGGCCTTCCGCCAGGCCTTCATGCGCCTGCTCGGGCAGGCGGCCGCGCCCAACATCATCGTCGGCCGCGCGGCGGTGGAGGGCGGCAAGACCATCTTCGACGACGGCGACGAGGTGATCCAGCTCGACCAGTTCGGCCTGCCGCAGGGGCTCATCCTCTCCGAGCCCACCGGCTCGTTCGTCAATTACGACCGCCCTTACGCCGACACCATCGCCGACTATGCCGCCGCGCTCAACCGCCGCAAGCACCTCTGCCCGGACTTCGAGGCCATCGCGCGGATCTTCGCCGAGAGCTTCGAGGATGAGCTCGCGCGCATCCAGCGCGTCTACCGCGAGCGGCGGCAGGGCTTCGACAGCCTTTTCCGCGACCGCCCCCTGGACCGCAACGGCTCGATCGCGTGGCGGTGGAAGTGCGTGCTCGGGCGGCTCGACGCCGTGAACGCCCACGCCCTCGCCCGGCAGCTGCTCGACTACGTGGATCTCTGAGCGGCTTGCGCGCGCCCGCGGAAAAGACGTATAATGCCCGCGTTCGCTGACTTTACGGATCGTATGGCCCTTCGGCCAGAGAGGACAGAGAGATGAAGAAGTTGGAAGGATTGATCGCCGCGCCGCACACCCCCTTCACGGCGGACGGGAAGGTGAACCTGGACCTGATCCCCAAGCAGGTCGAGACGTTGCTGAAGCAGAAGGTCATCGGCGCGTACGTCTGCGGCACCACCGGCGAGGGCATCTGCTGCTCGGTGGACGAGCGCAAGCAGGTGATGAAGGCGTGGGTGGACGCCGCCGAGGGCAGGCTCTTCCTGATCGCCCACGTGGGCGCGCTCTCGGTGGTCGACGCCCGTGAGCTCGCCGCCTACGCCCAGGAGATCGGCATGGGCGCCACCAGCATCGTGCCGCCCAACTTCTTCCGCCCCGGGAGCGTCGACGCGCTGATCGACGACCTGAACGCCGTGCTCGTGGCCGCCCCCGACCTGCCCTTCTATTACTACCACACCGGCATGAGCGGCGTGAACTTCGACATGGAGCAGTTCCTCCTCAAGGCCGACGGCCGCATCCCGCAGCTCGCCGGCATCAAGTTCAACTACCCCGACCTCTACATGTTCCAGCGCTGCCTGCGCGCCTGCGGCGGGAAGTACGACATCACCTGGGGCATCGACGAGTGGTTCGCCGGCGCCCTCGCCTGCGGCGCGAAGTCCGCCATCGGCTCGACCTACAACTACGCCGCCCCCCTCTACTACGGCATCTGGGAGGCCTACCGCCAGGGCGACCAGGCCGCCATCGACCGCGGCATGGCCAAGGTCTGCCGCATCGTCGACCTCCTGGTGAAATACGGCGGCGTCGTCGCCGGCAAGGCCATGATGGCCATCCATGGCCTCGACATGCCGACCGTCCGCCCCCCGCTCACCAATCTCACCCCCGAGCAACGCCGGGAATGCGCCGACACCGTCGCCGCCATCCTGGCCGAGTGAGAGGAGGCGCACCCATGCTCAGCACCGAACGCCTGCAGAAACTCGAGGCCGTCTACCACGACGGCCTGCTCTGCGACACCGTGCCCTTCTGGATGGAGCACGGCCTCGACAAGGAATATGGCGGCATCATGACCGGCGTCGACCGCCAGGGCCGCCGGATCGACGACGACAAGGGCGTCTGGCAGCAGGGGCGCTTCGCCTGGACGCTCGGCTTCCTCTGCAACCACGTCGAGCGCCGCCCGGAGTGGGAGGCCGCCGTCAAGGGCACCCTGGAGTTTCTCCGCAAATACTGCTACGACCCCGCCGACGGCCGTATGTTTTTTCACATGACGCGCCGCGGCGAGCCCATCCGCAAGCGCCGCTACGCCTTCTCCGAGAGCTTCGCGTGCATCGCCTACGGCGAATATGCCCGCCTCACCGGCTCCGACGAGTACGCCGACCTCGCCCGCAAGACCTACAAGATCTACGGTGACCACGTCGACTTCCCGCCGAAGTTCACCGACGTGCGTCCCACCCGCGGCCTCGGCCACCCGATGATCAACATCTCCACCTGCCAGCGCCTCCGCGAGAGCATCGGCTACGAGGAGGCCGACGCCCGCATCGACCAGGCCATCGCCGACATCGTCAAGTACCACCTCAAGCCCGAGATTCGTTGCGTCATGGAGACCGTCTCCCCCGAGGGGCAGATCATCGACCACATCGACGCGCGCACGCTCAATCCCGGCCACGCCATCGAAGGCGCCTGGTTCATCATGAAGGAGGGCAAGCGCCGCGGCCGCACCGACTATATGCGCATCGGCCTGGACATGCTCGACTGGTCGTGGGAGCGCGGCTGGGACAAGGAGTATGGCGGCATCCTCTACTATCGCGACGTCTACGGCCACCCCGTCAGCGAATACTGGCAGGACATGAAGTTCTGGTGGCCCCACAACGAGGTCTGCATCGCCACCCTCCTGGCCTACCAGCTCACCGGCGCCGAGAAGTACGCCCGGATGCACACCCTCGCCCACGACTGGACCCACGCCCACTTCCCCGACAAGGAGTTCGGCGACTGGTTCGGCTACCTCTCCCGCGACGGTCGCGTCTGCTCCGACATCAAGGGCAACCTCTACAAGGGGCTCTTCCATGTGCCGCGGATGCAGTATGAGTGCTGGCAGCTCTGCCGCGAGCTCCTCAAGGACGGCCCCCTCAACCTCATCCAGGCCGACTGACCCGCCGCGCGCCGCCCGCGAGACATGCCATGACCGACGCCCTCGACGCCCTTGTCGCCCACTTCATCGACCCGGCGCTTTTCTGGGAGCTCTTCTGGTATCTCTTCGCGGGCGGTTGCGCCACCGTCGTCAGCTTCGTCGGCTACTCGCTCTGCTTCCGGCGCCTCCGCCTCAGCAACGTCTGGAGCAAGAGCCTCTCGTGGTTCGCCGCCGCCACCGTCGCCTTCCTGCTCATGCGCTGGCTGGCCTTCGCCGGCACCGCGAGCGGCTTCTGGGAATCGGCCTGGAAGTGCTACGCCTCGCGCATCGGCACCGCCGTCCTCACCGTCGCGCTCATGTGGCTGGTCATCGACAAGGCGCTCGGGTGGGACCTCACCGACCGCGAGCGCGTCAAGTCCGAGTACGGCTGGTGGCCCGAGGCCATCAACCTCGTCGTCACCGTCATCGAGGTCCTCCTCAACTATTTCATCGCCAAGTTCTGGGTCTTCTGACCCGCGCCCCATGACCCACCGCCTCCACGAGATCTTCCGGAGCCTCCAAGGCGAGGGCCGCAACACCGGCCGCCCCTGCGTCTTCGTCCGCTACGCCGGCTGCAACCTCGCCTGCCCGTGGTGCGACACCGACCACGCCCCCCGCCTCTCCCTCAAGACCCCCGCCCTCCTCGACCGCATCGCCGACTTCGCCTGCCCCAACGTCATCCTCACCGGCGGCGAACCCCTCCTCCAGGCCGACGCCCTCACCGAGCTCGCCCAGGCCCTCCACGCCCGCGGCCTCTGGGTGGCCATCGAGACCAACGCCACCATCGAGCCGCCCCCCGCCCTCCGCGCCGCCCTCGACTACGTCGCCGCCAGCCCTAAGGTCGGCGCCCCCATCGCCCTCTCCCGCGCCGACGAGATCCGCCTCGTCGTCGACGACGCCCTCACCCCCGAGGCCGCCCGTGCCATCCGCGCCCGCCTCCCCGCCGCCGACCATTACCTCTCCCCCTGCGACGACGGCACCCGCCTCCGCGTCCGCGAGGCCATCGCCCTTCTCGGCCGCCTCAACGCCGACGCCCCCTCCCCCCCCTGGCGACTCTCCCTCCAAACCCACAAACTCGCCGGCATCCCATGACGACGATCGCCGAGACCCTCGCCATCTTCCGGGGCAGCCCCGTCCGCACCCTCGCCCCCGAACGCCCGCGCGGCGCGCTCGTCTGGTTCCATGGCGGCGGCTGGATGCTCGGCCTCGGCCCCGACGCCCTCGCCTGGGGGCGCGACCTCGCCGCCGCCACCGGCCTCGCCCTCATCCTCCCCGACTACCCCCTCGACCCCTATCCCGCCCCCAACGCCTGGTGCGCCGCCTTCTGGCGCCACGCCCGGACCACCCTCCCCGAGCCCTGCTTCCTCGGCGGCGACTCCGCCGGTGCGCACCTCGCCCTCTGCGCCCTTCCCGCCGCGCCCCTGCCCCCCCGTGCCGCCTTCGTCTACGCCGTCACCACCCTCCTCCCCGTCCGAGACGCCGGCTCCTGGGCCGCCCATCGCAAAGACTGGCCCCTCTCCCCGCGCCTCATGGATCACTTCATCGCGCGCTACTGCCCCGACCTCCCCACCCGCTACGCCGCCAGCCCCCTCGAACAGCTCGACCGCCTCCCCCCGACCCTCCTCCTCACCGCCGAGGACGACATCCTCGCCGACCAGCAGACCGCCCTTGCCGCCCGCTTCGGCGCCGAGCAGATCCGCTACCCCGGCGCCCGCCACATCTTCCTCTCCCGTCCCGAGGGCGCCCCCCACCGTGCCCGTGCCCTCGCCGACCTCGCCCGCTGGTTCGCCTCCGCCTCCTGAAGACGCCCCGGGCGGCTCATCCGCCGCGCGTGAGAAGCCGCGCGCGCATCCGGATGAGGAAGAGGCAAAGACGGTAACCCCAGACCGAGCCGCCCCGGAGCCAAACGCTAAAGGCGACGCGCCATTGCGGCGCCAGGCTCCCGGGGGCAATCAGCCCTGCCTCGCGAAACGCGCGGACTGCGGCCAGGAGCCCGCCTGCGGCGGGGTCGCGCGGGTCGCCGCGGGCGACCCAGTCGCAGATGGCGTAGCAGACGAACGCCGTCCGCGCGCGGCGAATCCGCGTGTCCTCGCCGGGGAGCCGCCCGATGGCGCGGATGAGCGCGAGGGCGTCGGCGGCGGCGTAGAACGAATGAACCGCGGAGCCTTCCCGCTGCCGATAGACGTAGGGGCACGCGGTGACGGCACGGACGGCCCCGAGCGCGGGGAGCAGGCCGAGCGCCCAGAGGGTGTCCTCCTTGCGGGGGATGCCGACCGGGAAGGGATGGCGCTTGGCGAGGCTCGCGCGGACGGCGTTCTTGCAGGTGTAGCCATCGGTCACGAAGGTCGCCCACCCCCATGCGGCGATGGCCTCGCGGGTGCGCAATTCCCGCTCGGGGGCGCGCCCCCCGAAGTGAAGCAGGTCGACATCCCCGATGTGCGAGGCGATCATGGCGAGCCAGTCGGGTGCGACCGTGTCGTCGCCGTCCAGAAAACAGACGGCCGTGCCTGTCGCGCGGGCGATGGCGCGGTTGCGCGCGGCGCCGACGCCGGCATTGGGCTGGTGGACGACGCGGAGGCGGGGCTCGGCGCGCGCCGTCTCGTCGAGGATCCGCCCGGAGGCGTCGCCGCTGCCGTCATCCACCGCCACGCATTCCCAATCGGCGAAGGTCTGGGCGCGGAGCGTGGCCAAGGCCTCGGGCAGGAAGGGCGCGACGTCATGAGCAGGAAGGATCACGGACAGATGCATGGTCATGGCCTCACAGGCGCGCGGGTGGCCGCGCCGCCCCGTGGGCCCCGCGGCCCCGGGCGGAACGGCGTCACGATGGGACAAATCGGCTTTGCGCTTTCCATGCGCCTTATTATAGCGCAACGGCCCGCGCGTGTCCCGGAGGCTCAGAGGGCGCGGAGGAGAGCCTCGCGGTCGGGGGCGTGGCGGAGGGCCTCCTCGGGGGGGATGACGCGGCGGTGGACGAGCTGGGCGAGGGAGGCGGTCATGGTGGTCATGCCCTGGGCGGAGCCGGTCTCGAGGAGGGAGAGGAGCTGGCGTTCCTTGCCGTCGCGGATGAGGGCGCGGACGGCTGGGGTGGAGACCATGATCTCGGCGCAGAGGGAGCGGCCGGCGCGGTTGGCCCAGGGGACGAGGCGCTGGGTGAGGACGACCCTGAGGTTGGCGGCGAGGCGCTCGCGGGTCTGGGGCTGCTCGGCGGGCTCGAAGGCGGAGATGACGCGGGTGACGGTCTCGACGGCGCCGGATGTGTGGAGGGTGGCGAAGGTGAGGTGGCCGGTCTCGGCGAGGGTGAGGGCGGCGTCCATGCTTTCGCGGTCGCGCATCTCGCCGAGGAGGACGATGTCGGGGTCCTCGCGCAGGGCGGCGCGCAGGGCGTGGTGGAAGCCGTGGGTGTCGTGGCCGACCTCGCGCTGGGAGACGAGGCAGGCGGCGGATTCGTGGATGTACTCGATGGGGTCCTCGATGGTGAGGATGTGCTCGTGGCGGTGGCGGTTGATCTGGTGGAGGATGGCGGCGAGGGTGGTGGTCTTGCCGCTGCCGGTGGCGCCGGTGACGAGGACGAGCCCTTGGCGCATCTCGGCGATGCCCCGGAGGAAGGCGATGGGGAGCCCGAGCTCCTCGAAGGTGAGGAAGCGGTCGGGGAGGAGGCGGATGGCCCAGGCGAGGCGGTCGCGCTTGAAGAAGCAGTTGATGCGGATGCGTTTGCCGCCGGGGATGGTGGCGGCGGCGTCGAACTCGCGTTCCTGCATGAGGCGGTCGAGGTTACCGCGGCCGATGAGGCGGGCGGTGAGCTCGGCGAAGGGCTGGCCGCGGAGGGGCTCGGGCGTCTCGGCGGGGCGGAGGAAGCCGTGGACGCGGAGGCGGGGGACGTCGCCCTCGCACCAGTGGAGGTCGGAGGCGCCGGCCTCGGCCATCAGGGCGAAGAGGGGTTCGAGGCTGGCATCGGCCATCTTAGCGGGCCTCCGCTTGCGAGATGGGGCGGAGCAGGGGGGCGTTCGCGCCATCGGCTTCGGCGGCGGGCGGCGTGTTTTGCGGCGTGCCTTGGGGCGCGGGGGCGGTGGGCTGGGGCGCTTGGGGCGCGGGGGCGGTGAGCGAGCGGGCTTGGTCGATGAGCAGGGGGTCGGCGTCGATGGATTGGTAGAAGCCGTGGGAGACACGCTGGGCGTCGCCGGGGGTGAGGATGACGTGCGGGCGGACGAGGACGATGAGCTCCTCGACGGTCTTGGCCTTGTTCTTGCGCTCGAAGAGGAGGGGGCCGATCCAGGGGATGTCGGCGAGGAGGGGGACGCGGGCGGTGGTCTCTTCGTCGATGGTCGAGACGAGGCCGCCGAGGGCGAGTGTCTCGCCGGATTTGGCGACGATGGTGGAGACGATGGATTGCTTGATGATGTCGGTGGTCTGGTATTCGATGCGCTCGGCATTGGGGCCGTAGCTCATGTTTTTGGCGTTGCCTTCCTCGGCGTTTTCCTGGAGGATGCGGATGGTGCAGGTGCCGTCGGCATGGATTTTGGGGGTGATGACGAGGGTGGTGCCGATGTCGGAGCGGTCGATGTCGGCGGTGGTGGAGGTGGTGGGGGTGGCGGTCTCGGTGCCGGTGAAGGTGGTGGAGGTTTCGACGCTGAGGATGATGGAGGTTTCCTTGCCCACGAAGATGCGGCTGGCCTCGTAGTCGGAAACCATGAGGTTGGGGGTGGCGAGGCGGCGAACCTTGCCGCGCTCGTTCAGCCATTTGAGGCGGAGGGAGAGTTTCTCGGAGAGGTATTGGAGGGCGGCGGCGTTGGAGTTGAAGGAGCCGAGGGCGTCCATGGCGGAGGTGAGGCCGCCGACGGGGCCGTTGTCGTAGCCGCCGACGAAGCCGCCTTTGATGGGCGAGCCGCCTTCCGAGCCGAAGAGGAGGTCGAGCTGGCGATCCTTCTCGTCGGTGATGTCCAGCGCGAGGATGCGGACCTCAAGGAGCACTTGGGGTTTGGGGCGGTCGAGTTGGGCGATGACTTCGCGCACTTGGCGGAGGGTGGCTTGGTCGGAGGAGCGCAGGAGGATGGTGTTGGTGTCGCGGGCGACGGCCACGAAGACGACGCTAGGGCTGGTGGCGCGCGGGGTGCCATCCTCGCCCTCGGAGACGATGGCGGCGTTGTCGCGGTTCAGGCGATCCATGTCGCGGTAATAGTCGCGCACGTTGTCTAGGCCGGTGAGGTTGCGGTTGCGGCGCGAGCGGCGGGTGGAGGTGCTGCCGGAACTGGCGGCGTCGTCCTCGACCATCGTGGCGCGGTCGGAGAGCTGGTCCATGCGGTCGAGGGCGCGGTCGATGTCGCTGGCCGGGTCGCCGTCGTCTTCCTCGGGGGCGTTGTAAACGACCATGTCGTTGAAGACTTGCTCCAGGCTGGCGGCGACATCCTCGGCGCGGGGATAGATGACGGTGACGACCTCGACGAACTTGTGGCTGTCGCGGGTGGCGTTGCCGACGTATTCCTCCAGCGTCTCGACGTAGATGACGCCGCTTTCGGGGTCTTCGCGGAACCACAGGCCGTGGGCGCGGCAGATGGCCTTGAGCGCGCTCATGCAGTCGATGTCTTGCAGGAAGACGCGCGCGGTGATTTGCTTGGCGGCGTCGGTAACGACGATGTGGCGGCCCCACGCGTTGGAGAGGATCCACATGGCGTACTCCACGGGGGCCTCACGCACCATAAGCGACTTCAGCTTAGGCGCGGGGGAGGGTGCGGGCGTTTGCGCGAGGAGGGGGCAGGCGAGCAGGAGCAGGGGGAGCAGACGTTTCATGGCGGTCACCAGCGGAGGATTTGCGTGTCGTCGGGACGGGTCTTGGTGTGGTAGACCTCGATGTAGGTGGGGGTGATGGTCTTGACGTAGAGATAGAAGGTGGTGCGGGCGTTGGGGTCGGGCGTGGCGGCGCGAGAACGGGCGCGACGCGGGTCGGCGCGCGGCACGCGGATCTGGTCGCCCTCGCGTACGAGGGTGGGCTCCTCGTCCTTGGCCATGCGCACGAGCGCGGTGGGCTCGCCCTTCTCGGGAATGGAGATGGCAAGGATGCGGAAGTCGGCGGGCAGCTCGCCGGCGGCCGTGCGGGTGAGGCCGCTGCCGGGCATCTCGGGGTCTTCCGTCGCGCCGCGCGGCACAAAGGGGTCGACCAGCCCCGTCTCAGGCTTGCCATCCTTGTCGCGCAGTTTCTGCGGCGGGTCGGCAAGGGGGATTTCGGCAAAGGCCGTGGACGCGAGGAGTAGCAACGCAAGCGGGATGAAGCGTTTCATTCGGGTTCCTTTCATCAATTCCCTCAACCTGCGGCCGCGTTCATCGCGGCCATGCCCATGAAGAAGGCGACGTAGACATAGGCGACCATGCCGCCGACGACGATGACGAGCGCAGGCTCGACGAGTTTGCCCAGCAGGTCCAGGCGGCGCGCGAGGGCCTGCGCGTAGAAGTCGCCCACGTAGCGCAAGCCCTCGGCGAGGTTGCCGGAACTTTCGCCCACGCGGACGAGCGCCTTGGAGAGCGGGGAGAGGCGGTTGAGCGCGCTGGCGGCGATGCCCTCGGAGAGCGGCTTGCCGGCCAGGACGTCCGCGCGGACGGCGGCGACTTGGCGGCGATAGAAGGCGTTGGCAAGCGTGCCGCGGATAAGCGCGAGGGACTCGACCACCGAGATGCCGCTCTCGAGCAGGATGGCGAGGGTTTGGTTGAAGAGCGCGTTGCCGGCGTAACGCCCCACCTTGCCGAAGAGCGGCACCGCCAGGCCCACGCGGTCGAGCACCAGCCCCATCCCCGGCACGCGCCGCAGGAGCGCGAGCGCCACAACGAAAAGCACGGGGCCGAGGATAAGCCAGTAGCCCTCGGTCTTGACCCAGTCGCTCGTGTCGAGCAACGAGCGCGTGATGGGCGGCAGGGCGTCGGGGTTGCCCATCACCGAGGCGATCTGCGGGATGGCCACCGTGCTCACGTAGTAGCCCACGCCCATGCCCATGAGCACGACGATGGCGGGATAGGTCATCGCGCGGATGATTTCGTTGCGCAGTTTGCGCCGCGCCGCCATCAGCCCCACGCAGTAATCGAACATCCGCGGCAGGGCGCCGTTGGCCTCGCCCACCGCCACCAGGCCCAGGTGCAACGCCCCCACCCACGGCATCGCCGCGCGCATCGCCTTGGCCAACGAACTGCCCCCGCGCACCGCCTGCGCCGTCTCCCACAACGCCTGCGCCAGATAGCCCTTCGCCAGCCCCGCGGCCGTCTCGAAGGCCTCCACCACCGCCACGTCGCCCCGCAACAGCACCGAAAGTTGCATGAACGCCTGCTCGACGGACTGTTGCGACACCATCCAACGGCTCAGGGCGCGTTCGAGACCGTTGCGCGGACGCAGCCCCGCCCCACCCCGCCCGGCCGGCGCCGGCGACACGTCGATGGGCAACACCCCGCGCTCGCGGAGCGCCGCGCGCGCCGCCTGGGCATCCTCGGCCTCCACGAAACCGGAGACCTTCCTGCCGCCTTGCAGGCCGTTGTAGGAGAACCGCATCACAGGAGCAACTCGTTGTCGATGACCTCGGCGATTTCGTCGAGCGTCGTTTCACCCTCCAAGACTTTGCGCAAGCCATCGCCGCGCAGGGTGAGCGCGGGGTCGGCGATGGTCGGCGGGCGGCCGGCCATGAGAGCGGCGCGCGCCGCGTCGTCCACCGGAAGCATCTCGTAGACCGCCGTTCGCCCGGCGTAGCCCGTGCCGCCGCAATAGGGGCAACCTTTGGCGTGGGGCACGCGCGGCGGGTGCGTGGCGTCCCACCCGCAGGCGGCGCACTCCTCGGGCGTGGCCGGCGCCCAAACCACGCACTCGGGGCAGGGCCGGCGCACCAGACGCTGGGCCATCGCCAGGCGGAGCGTCCCGGCCACAAGATAGGGCGGCACGCCGAGGTCGGTGAGGCGGGTGAGGATGGCGGGTGCGCTGTTGGTGTGCAGGGTGGTGAGCACGAGGTGGCCGGTGAGGGCCGAGCGCAGGGCGGTGGCGGCCGTCTCGCCGTCGCGGATCTCGCCCACCATCACCACGTCGGGGTCGTGGCGGAGCACGCTGCGCAGGGCTTTGGCGAAGGAGACACGCTCCTGGCGGCTGTCGACCTTGATTTGCGTGACCCCCGCGACGGGTTTCTCGACGGGATCCTCGATGCTCACGAGGTGCCGGTCGTCGGGAGCGGCGAGGGCACGGAGCGCGGCGTAGAGCGTGGTTGTCTTGCCGCTGCCGGTGGGGCCGGAGATGATGATGACGCCGTTTGGCGCGCGCAGGGCCTTGCGGAAGAGGGCGAAGGCCTCCGGGTGCATGCCCAAGTCCTCCAACCGCTCCAGTTGCTGGGTTCGCGCCGTTTGGCTCAGGAGGCGGAGCGTCACGTGCTCGCCGTAGAGCGTGGGCACGGTGGCCACGCGCAGGGCGATGGTCGCGCCGTCGAGTTCCGTGTCGATGTTGCCATCCTGCGGGGCGCGGCGCTCGGCGATGTCGAGTTTGGCCAAGACCTTGATATACGAGACGAACTCGGCGGCGGCCTCGGGCGGTTCGCGGCGGTCGGTCACCAAGCGCCCATCCACGCGCAGGCGGATCCGCGCCCCGCGCTCGTCCGGCGAGACGTGGATATCGCTGGCGCCCCGGGTGAGGGCACGGCGGAGCATATAGGCGAAGAGTTCCTCCGGCCGGTCAAGCGTGCCGTTGAGCGCGGCGTCGGGGTAATTCTCGCGGAGGGCGGCGGCGAAGGTCGCGGGGTCGGCGGGCTCCACGTAGCGCACGGCATGGCCGGCCAAGGCGCGCTCGGCCTTGTCGCGCAGGGCGAAATCCGTGGCGTCGGCCACGCAGAGGGTTACCGTGCCATCGGGCGTGACGGCCACGGGGAGGGCGCCGAGCCCGCGCGCCAGCCGTGGCGGCAGGAGGTTCAGGACGGCCTGCGGGGGGTGCACCCGGGTGACATCGAGTCGTTCCGTGTTCATCGGTAGTTCGCCTGCAGGGTGAAGGTGAGGCGGAGCGCCCCCTCGTCGGGACGCGACACCGCGATGTCCTTGAAGTGGTAGGGAGGCTTCTTGAAGGTTTCGCCCACGAAGAAGAGGAAGATGTCCCGGAAATCGCCCTCCGCCACATAGGCCATCTCCTCCGAGCGGAAGGGCAGACGCACGGGCGCGGCCTTAGGGGCGGGGGCGGCCGCGGCGGGACGTTTGGCCGCGCGTTTGGCGGCGCGAGCCTCGGCAGCCTTGAGTTGGGCGATTTTCCGCTGGGCGTCGCGCATGAAGTCGGCCCGCATGTTGTCGGGCAACTTCGCGGCGGCGCGCTGGACCTCGCGGGCGTAAGCCTCGGCGCTCACGGGTTGCGTGGTTCGGGTCGCGGCGGCGCGCGCGGCGGGGCTTTTGCCCGCGGAGGGTTCGGGCACGGCGGCGAAGGCGGAGGAGAGCACGCGCAGGTTGCGGGCGGCGAGGGCGCGCTCGACGGCGTTCTTGGTGGCGAGCGTGCTTTCCGCGCCCTCAGGGATGGGGGCGAAGCCGGCCTTGGCCACTTCCTGTCGCAGGGCCGTCAGGCGGGTCTTGAGCGTGTCGGTCTGGCGGTCGAGCGTCTCGGGGCCCTCGGGCAGGAGGGCGCGGAGCGACTCGAGATGGCGGGCCATGCGTGTCAAGGCGGGGTCGCGCTCGGCACGCACGGCGGCGATCTGCCGTTGCCAGAGGAAGCCGGAGATCACCGCGCTCACGGCCACGGCGGCGGCGAGCCAGTGCCAACTGTTGGTTTTGGCGAGGAAGTCAGCCTTCATTGCGCGCCTCCCATGCGGGTGCAATCGATGGTGTAGACAAATCGCGTGAGCGGCAGCCCCTCGTCATCCTTGGTCGTCTCTTTGCTGGACGTGGCGATGCGCAGACCCTCGGTCTCGGCGAAGGCGGTGAGCGCATTGCTCAGGGCCAGGTCGTCCTCTTGGTCGGAGGAGGTCCCCGTGGCGGTGACGATGCCGTCGCGCTCGGAAAGGCCGGTGAGGATGACCGTCGGGCCGGCATGCTTGCAGAAGAAATAGGCCACCTGCACGAAGGCGGCGAGCGGCAAACGCCGGCGGGCAAGCGTCTGCTGGGTGGCGTTTTCCGTGTCGAGGGCGCGTTGCGCGGCATCCTTGCGCTTCTGCGCGGCCTCGGTGGCCTTCTCCAACGGCAGGTACTGGGCGGCCTCGGCGCGGTAACGCCGTTCGGCGGCGCGCAACTTCAGGTGTTCCAGCCCCGTATACAGATAGGGCAAGGCCAGGATGAGCAGGCAGGGGGTCACGATCCAAGCGTGCGAGAAACGCTTGCGCGGTTCCCACGGGTTGGCCACCGGCACGGCCTCGCCCAGACGGTTCGTCCGCGCCTTGGCCGCGCAGGCGGCGGCCTCGGCCAGAAGCCCCTCGGCCGAGAGTGCGCGTGCGTCGGCGAAGCCACCCACGTCGCGGAGCGTCGTGGCCAAATCGATGGTCGGTTCCCCGGCGACGAGCACACGCAAGGCGGATTCGGCGCCCAAGGCGCGCGCGCCGTGCGTGAAACGTTCCAACCAAGCCTCCGCGCTCATGGCGGCGTGGCGCAGGCCGCCGGCCACGGGGAAAGGCGTCGCCGGCGCGGGCGGCACCACCAGGGTTTGCCCGGCGCCCACCACGAGGAGCGTCTCCCGCGCTTTCCCGTCCTTCCCGCGCCAAACCGCCGCGCAGGCCAAAGCCAAGGATGCCGCGCCGGCAAACCACAAGCCGGCGGCCTCGGTGGCCTCGCGCAGGGCGACGAGGCGATCCTGGGGGAAGAGCGCGGCGAGCAGTGCGGACTCACGCCCCGCGCCGTAGGCTTGTCCGGCGGGCGTGAGCGACGCGGGGTCGGTGCCCGTTTGGTCGGCGATTTCTTGCGCGACGATCGTTTGCGCCTCGTCCCACCCGGTGCGGGGCGGCAAGGTCAGGTCGAGCCGGGAGATGTCGCCCTCCAACAGGAAACGCACGGCGGTGTGGGTCTGCGCGAGACTGTCGAGCCACGCGGGGGGCGGAGCGTCGGGCGCGGCGGCCACGGGCGTCTGGCCGGGGAGGTGCCAACGCGCGCCGTCGTAAATCAGGATGGCCGGGATCTTGGAACGTTTGGGTTTCATGGTGCGGGGAGCGGATAGGCGGTGGCAAGGTGGAGGGGCAAGGAGACGGCGTTGGCGCCGGGGCGCAGGAGCACGCGGCGCGGCGGCGCGGCCATCGCGCCGGAGGCCGTCGCAGCCAACACGAAGACGACGCGCTCGCCTGCGGTGAGCCCTGCGGAGAGAAGGACGGAATCGGCGTTCTCGAACCGGTAATAGCGGCAGGCCAGGCCGACCGTCGGCGCGGTGGCGGGGGTGGACGGCAGGGTGAGCGCGGGCTGGTGGACGAAGACGTGGAGCCGTTGCACGGCGGCGTCACCCTCGGTCGAGACGGTCAGCGAAAGGGTGGGGGCGGGCGCGGAGACATCAAAGGTACGGTCGCGGTCGCGCCAATCGATGGCTTGGGCGTCGGGCTGGAACGCATCGTCCATGCGGTCGCGGCCGCGGCTGACGAGGGTGGCGCCGTCGAACTCCCAGAGCCCGCCGAAGCCGTCGCGGACGAAGGGGATGGGATTGTCGGGGTCGGTGGCGTCGGCGTCGAGCGCATCGCCCGTGCAATAAGGGCCGCGCCAGCCCGCGCCCAGGGTCACGGTGTCGAAGTGGTTGGTGATGGCGGCGGCGGGGGCGGCGATCTCGGCGGCAAGATATTGCGGCGTGGTCACCTCGGGGATGAGCGGGGCGGCGAGGAGACGCCAGGCGGGAACGTCGTGGACGGCGACGGACGTGAGCATTTCGCCGGGATGCTCGGGATCCTCCGTCACGGTCTCATGCGGGAGGCGCGCACCGAAGAGGAGGCAGAGTTCGTTGGCGTTGGTGGGGGCGTGCCCGAGGTCGGCGACGAGCGAGAGGCCGTCGGGGCGGGTGAGCGCCGCGCGCATCGCCTCGGCGTCGCGGGCCGTCCGGTCGTAACGCCCCTTCTCGCGCGTGGCCGCCGCGCCGGTCATGACGGCCGCCGTCAGTCCCGCCAAGATGGCTAGGACGACCAAGAGTTCGATAAGCGTCATCCCGCGCGCGTTCATGGCGTCCTCCAGATGTCGAGGTTGAGGAGCTCCACGAAGGTGAGGCCGCGGGCGGCGTCGCGCTGGCGGAGGGCGCCGGTGGCGAGGTCGAGGGGGCCGGCGTCGACGCCGAGGCGGCGGTTGCCGGTGAGGGCGCCGAGCTCGGCGGCGTCGAATTCGTCCCAGTCCTCGGGGCGCTCGGCGCAGACCAGGAAGAGGCGGCGGTAAATGGGTTGGGTGAGGTCGGCCTCGTCCTCGCAGTGCTCGAGGTAGAGGATACGGTAGAACCCACCGTAACGGGTGGCGATCTGGGGGAAGACGGCGCCGCTCGCGCCGTCGCCGGCGGGGGTGAGCGTGCCGTAAGCGGCGTCGTCGGCCACGCAGGCCACGCGGCTGGGGGCGTCGGCGTAGGGGCCCTGCCAGCCCTCGCCCGTGAGGGGGTCGGGGTCGCCGAAGACGACGAACTCATCGTCCTCCAGGCGCGTGTCGTCCTCCGAGACGGAAGGCTGCAGGAGCGGCCAGAGACCGTAACGCTCGTAGAACTCGAGCATGCCGTAGGTGCGGTCGCCCGCGACGGGGACGTCGCTGCCCGTGAAGGTGGCGATGAAGGCGCTCGAGGGGAAGACGTCGTTGTCGTTGGGCGCGTGGAGCCCGGCGAGCAGGCGCGGGGCGTTGTCGGCATGGAAGCGGGCGAAGGCGTCGCGGATCTGCCCCATCTCGTGGAGCGTCATCCGCCGCCGCGCGTCGTCCACCACGTTGCGTCCATAGGTAACGGCCACGCCCGCGCCCACCACCGCCACGATGGCGATGACCACCAGCAGCTCCACGAGGGTAAAGCCGCGGCGGGCGGGGATGGGGTCGGGCGTGGACGTCTTCATGTCGGGGTTCTTTCCTTTCGAGGATTGGCGGCTGAGTCTCGGAGGATCAGCGGCTACCTCTCGTTGGATCGGCGGCTGAGTCTCGGAGGATCGGCGACCGGGTCTGCGGGTTGCGCGGGCCAAGCCGCCAAACCTCCAAGCCTCCAAACTTCCAAACCTCCCTTTAGTCCTTGACGCGTTCCTCGTCGGCGATGTACTTGTCGCGGAGGGCGGCGACGGAGTAGCCCTGCGGGGTGAGGACGTCGACGACGGCGGGGAGGACGGACGAGCCGGTCATGGAGTCGTATTCCTCCAGGGGGACGCTGATGACCACGAGGTAGCGGTTGTAGTAGGCCTTGCTCTGGCCGTTGCGCTTGCCGTAGGCGGGGGCGTCCACGCGGATGGATTTGGCGTCGTAGATGGAGGCGAAGCGGCCCAGACCCATCACGACGAGGTAGCACTTCTTGCCGGCGGCGATCTCGCGCTTGACATCTTCCTCGGGGTTGGCGACCTCGTCGGCGGTGTAACCGCAGTTGGTCATGATCTCCTCGGACATGTTCATGGGCATGGGCACGCCCTCTTGGTTGGCGCCGCTGCCGGACCAGACGAAGGCGAGCTTGTCGGTGACGGGGGCGTCGAGCACCTCCTGGGCCTCCTGCTGGGCTTGGACGAAGGCACTCTGGTCGGCGTAGGTGACGCCGTCGGCGGCGGTGTAGCCATCGGCGGGCCAGGACTCGGGATTCTTCGGGCCGGGGTCGTCCACGAGCTTCTGGGCGGTCTCCATCGTGCTGTCGCCGCCCCTGGTGAGGGTGTAGAGCGTGCGGGAGGTGTCGACCTGGCCGGAGGGCATGGAGACCTCGCCGCCGCCCATCATCGGGGGCAGGGTCATCGTGGTCTCACCGGCCTCCCAGGTGGAGTCGTTGGCGTTGCCGTTCACGTTGTCCTCGCCGATGAGGTGGCGGTAG
Source organism: uncultured Kiritimatiellota bacterium (assembly GCA_944389565.1). Lineage (GTDB taxonomy): Bacteria > Verrucomicrobiota > Kiritimatiellia > RFP12 > DVOR01 > Spyradenecus. The sequence continues at coordinate 20,540 of CALXMV010000004.1, read as the reverse complement.
ACGTGCGTGAGGCCGGCGGCGGAGAGGTTGGAGAGGACGACCGCGGGCGCCTGGCGGACGGCGAGGGTGTAGCCGAGGGGGCCGTTGAGGCCCATCGTGGTGTCGCTGGGGACGTCCTCGTCCATCCCGAGCGCGGGCATCGTGGAATAGAGTTCGCCTTCGGTGGAGACGAGGGAGTCGAGGCCGTCGGGGATCTTCCCGTCGTTGATGGCGCCCCACTGGGCGATGACCTTCTTGAGGATGGAGCAGTCGGAGATCTCCATCGCGGTCTGGGCCTTGTCGTCGAGGTTACGGTAGGTGACGGCGACGCCGGCGCCGATGACGGCGATGATGGCGACGACGACCAAGAGTTCGACGAGCGTGAAGCCCGCGTGGCGCTTGGTGTGCGTGAGGTGGTTCTGTTTCATAAGGATTGAGTCCTTGTTGTTGGTTGTGTTTGGGTTTCGCGGACGCTGGAGACCCGCACGATGTTCCGCTTAGGCCTGGACCTTGGCGAGAGCCTCGGCGGCGGCCTGGGCGGCGTGCTGGAGATCGGTTTCGTCGGGATGCTTGGCGGCCTCGGCCCAACGCTTTTCGGCCTCGGGGGTCGGGGCATGGGGGTTGCCGGCGGGCATTTTGCGCATCCAGGCGATGAGATTGGGGGCGATGGCGCCTTGGCACCAGAAGGCGGCGACCTGCTCGGTGCCTTCGCCGTAGGATTTGGGGGCGGCCTCGGCGCAGGTCTTGGCGTGCATGGAATCAGGGTTGGCGCCGAGAGTGAAGAAGGTGAAGACCTTCTTGCCGCAGATCTTCTTCATGTACTCGGCGGCTTCCTTGTTGGGGCCGCCCTTGTCGACCCAGAAGCCCATGGCGATGAAGTCGTAGGCGGCGGGGTCGGGCGCGGCCTTGACGTCGTAGAGCTCGGCGCCGGGAAGGGCCTTGGCGATGGCCTCGGCGACCTTCTTGGTGTTGCCGGTCTCGGTGGAGTAGACAACGAGTGTCTTCATGGTTCGGGATCCTTTCGTTTCGGTTCGACAATGCGGAGTTGGCACTGGGCGACCAGTTCCAACAGTTCCAGATCGTGGGTGATGAGCAGGGCGGCGCCGCCGTCGAGGGCGAATTGGGCGAGTTGGGCGGCGATGACGCGCATATTGCGGCCGTCGAGGCCGCTGGTGGGCTCGTCGAGGATGAGCAGGGTGGGGCGCTTCATCAGGGCGCAGGCGACGACGAGGCGCTGCTTCTCGCCGCCGGAGAGGGACTGTGGGTGGCGTTCGGCCAGGTGCGCCAACCCGAAAAGTGCCAGGAGGCGGTCGGCCTCGGCCTCGCGGTCGGCGCGGGGAACGGCGCGGGGCGCGGAGAAGAGGAGCTCCTCGCGGACGGTGCGCATGAAGAGCTGGATGTCCATCTGCTGCATGACGAAGGCGGCGCGTTCGCGGATGTCGCGGCGGCGCAGGGCGCGGCCTTCGTAGAGGATCTCGCCGGATTGCGGTTTGGCGAGGCCGCAAAGGAGGCGCGCGAGGGTGGTCTTGCCGGCGCCGTTGGCGCCGACGATGGCGGTGATGGTGCCGCGGGGGATGCGCGCGGAGAAGCCGTCGTAAATCAGACGGGTCTTCTTGGAATGGCGGAAGACAAGGCCGCGAATCTCCACGGCGGGCGCGCCGAAGGTGTCGCAGGGCGGCAGGTCGGGGCGGGCGACGTTCACGCGGCGGAGCCCCCAGTCGGCCACGCGCGGCTGGGCGGCGAGCACATCCAGCAAATCCTCGCCGCCGGGCATCCTCTCGGCGTTGAAGACGGCATGCCCGCGGTCGAGCACGAGCAGGCGGTCGAGCACGCCGCGAAGCCAGTAGAGGCGGTGATCGACGATGACGAGGGTGACGCCGTGGGCCTTGAGGCGGAGGATGAGGCGGGCGAGCTCGTCGGTGGCCTCGGGGGAGAGGTTGGCCGTCGGCTCGTCCATCACCACGAGGTCGGCTTCGGCGGCGAGGACGGCGGCAAGGGTGGCCTTCTGCTTCTCGCCGGAGGAGAGGGTGAAGACGGAGCGACGGGCGAGGTCGGTGAGATCGAGCACGCGCAGGGCACCATCCACGCGGCGGCGGATCTCCTCGCGCGGGCGGCATTGCCATTCGAGCGTCAGGGCGACCTCCTCCTCCACGGTGGTGGCGAAGAACTGCTCGTCGGGATTCTGGAGGACGGTGCCGATGCGCTTGGCCAACGTCTCCATCGGCACGGGGCAGGTCTCACCGGCCACCGTGAGCGCGCCGGTGAGCGTGCCTTTGTAATGGTTGGGGATGAGGCCGTTGAGCAGGCGCAGGAGGGTCGATTTGCCGCAGCCGCTGGCGCCGGTGATGAGCATCGCCTCGCCTTTGCGAAGACGGAAGGTGAGCCCTTCGAGCGCGGGGACCTCGGCGAAGGGATAGCGGTAGGCGACGTCCTCGGCCTCGACCATCAGGTCACTCATGGCGCGCCTCCTGGGTTTGGACGGAGCGGGGCCCGTAGGGCGTGGCGGGGATGAGGGCCTGCCACACGCAGATGAGGGCGAGGATGTGCGCCGCGGCGACGAGTACCGCGAAATCGGCCTTGCCGAAGCGCAGCGCGAGCAATTGCGTGGGGCGTTTGGCGTAGCCCACGCGCTTCATCTCGGCGGCGACGGAGAGATGGTCGGCCATGCGGAGCGTGCGCACCGTCAGCGGCACCACCGTCAGGCGGATGGCTTGGATGGGATGCACGAGCGCAGCGCCCAAGCTCATCGAGAAGCCGCGCATCCGAACCGCGTCGCGCAACTGCCGGATGACGTCCACGAACTCCGGCACGAACCGGCAGAAAACCATCAGCGGCACGAGCGCCACGCGCGGCAGGCGCAGGCTCTTCATCGCGCCGACGAACCGCTGCACCGAGAAGTCCAGCCCGATGGCCAGAAGCACGTTGAGCGCGGGGATCATGCGCAGGAAGGGCGTGTGGAAGTTGCCCAACATCGCCGGCTTGAGCATCGCCACCGATTTCTCCCACGCCGTCCCCGCCACCAGCCATTCGCCGATCTTGAAGGAGACGACGATGACGCCCACCGTGAAGGCCATCATCGCGCAGACGGCCAGATACGAGACCGCAATCACCCTGTAACGCCCAGAGGCGAGCACGTAGAGCAACGTCGCCGCGCCCAGGGCGAGGAGCGGTCCCGTGCCGCTCAGGTAGATGGAGACGCCCGAGACCGCCAGCGAGATCGCCAGCCGCGTGCGGATGTCCAGCGCCTCAGACTTCACGGATGATGCCCGCATGACGGAGCTCCTTCACGAATTTCGCGCCGCAGGGCAGCCCCACGAAGAGGCACCCCAGATACCCGAAGGCCACGATCACTGCGCCCACACCCACCATGCCCACGTTCTCACGCGCCATCAGGAACGACATCGCCAACCCAAAGAGCCGCCCGAAGGCGTCGTAGATCGCCACCCCCACCAGCACCGCCCAGACCTTGCGGTAGCCCCCGCACAGCGCGATCAGCCCATCCGCCACCAACGCCCCCAGCAGATAGAGCGGCAACGTGCTCACCATGATCCCGCCCGTCATCAGGAACGACACCACCTGCGCCACCAACGTGTACAGCATCAGCGCGCCGAACTTCCGCACCCGCGCCACCATCACCACCAGGAGCGCCGTGGCGATGCCGTTCTTCAGCAGCAGCGTCACGGGGTTCATCCCCCCGCCCAGGAGGGCGACGAGGAGGGAGGCGGCCTTGCCCAGCGCCGTGAAGAGCCCCACGACGATCAGGCTCTCGGTGTCCCAGTAGAACCCTTTGCGCAAGGCGCCCACTCAGCGGCCCCCCATCCCGGAAAGGAGGCAGCCCGTGAGCAGCGCCGCCAGTTTCGTCTCGTAATATTCGCCCAGGCGCGTCAGGCGGTAGCCGCCGTCGGGAAGGGAGACCCAGACGCCGGCCCGCTCCCAGTTCTCCAGCAACGGGGAGAGGTCGGCGCCCGGGAAATCGTCAGGGTCGAAGACGCCGCGTTCGAGCTGGTCGGCCAGACGGGCGCGGAGGCGGTGGTTCGCCGGCTTGAGGAGCGCGGAGGCGAGGGGTTTCTCGTCGGCGTCGACCATCCGCCCCCACGCGGCGAGGTCGCCGGTCTGCATGAAGGAACGGTCGCCGACGAAACCGCCCGCGCCGCACCCGAAGGGCACGATGTCGGCCCCCGTCTTCGCCCAATGGTTGTAACGGTTGCGCTCCAGCGCGTTGCGCCCCCAATGCGTGCAGGAGAGCTGCCGCCACCCCTGCGCGGCCAGCCAGTCGCAGGCCGCCGCGTGGCGGGCCGCGCGTTCCTCCTCGCTCCAGCCCTCGGTCTCCATTCGCTTGGCGAGCGGCAGTCCGGGGAAGACCTTGAGGGAATAGAGATCCACGCCGTCGAGCGCCGAGGCGTGCACGGTCTTGACGTTCTCCTCCAGCCACTGCTCCTGCGTCTGCCCCGGCAGGCCGTAGATCAGGTCGGCCACCAAGGCGACCTTGTCGCCGCAGATGGCTTTGATGGTCTCCAGGCGGGCGAGGATCTCCTCGCGGCTGTCCCGCCGCCCGAGGCTCCGCCGAAGCGCCGTCTGGAAACTCTGCACGCCGAAGGAGAAACGCGTCGCGCCGGACTCCAGACACGCCCGCACCCGCTCGTCGTCGAAGCCATGGATGCGCCCCTCGACGGTGAACTCCACGTCCGGCGCGACGTTGAAGTGTCGGTAAATCGCCCCGATGACGCGGCGCAGCTGGTCGGCGCTCAGCGCCGTCGGCGTGCCCCCGCCGAAATACACCACGTCCACCGGCTTCTCGGTGAAGGCACCGCGCCCGGCCTCGCGCTCGATCTCCCGGAGGAGGCGCCGCGTGTAAGCCTCCAGCGCCGCATCGTCCGTGCGGTGGGCGTAGAAACCGCAGAAGGCGCACCGGCTGATGCAGAAGGGCACGTGCACGTAGAGGATGAGCGGCTGGCCCTCGGTCGGCGCGGTCTCCGCCCAGACGCGCTGGAGCGCCTCGGGCGGGGTGGGCTGGCTCAGCAGGGAGAGCATGTCGCCATGCGGGGCGGCACGTTTCTCAGAAAGGCGCCTCAGCAGCGCCGTCCGTTCCTCGGGAAGCAGGAAAAGGTCGTTCATGGCTTCGGGTTTTCCTTAGCGATGTCGAATAATTGCCCCTATGATACGCCTTCCTTTTCGGCGTGTCAAGCATTTTTATTATAATTCTCTAATTTGTGCTATCTCAATTGTTTTGCATTGTGTTTTGTGTGTTATTTGGTATTTGTTGTCTTGAAAAAATATAAGTCTTGACAAACAAAATCCTGAAAGATGTGCTATGATTTCGCGCAGTCAAAGAGGAAAGGTCGAGCATGAAGACGGTGTTTCAGTGGTTGCGGACGGTGTGCGGCTATTATCGCGCGCAGGGGAGGCTCCTGGCGGCGGATCTGGCGACGGTGGTGGCGCGGGCGGGGGCCCGCCTGCTCATCCCAGCCGTCGCCCTGCACGTCTTCCAGGTCTGCCTGCCGGCGGGGGATCTTCGGGCGACGGGGTGGTGCGCGTTGCTCTTCGCGTTGCTGGCCGTGGGCGCGGCGGCCTTGGAGTGGTGCGGCACCATCTGCGGGCAATGGTTGGGTTTCCGCGTCGAGGCCGCCCTGCGCGCGGACTTCTTCGACCATCTGCAACGCCTCCCCTTCGCCTTTTTCGACCGCACCAAGACCGGCGAGGTCCTCAGCCGCGTCACCTCCGACCTGCGCATGGTCGGCTCCACCGCGCACCTGCTCCCTGAGGCGCTGCTGGAGATTTCCCTGACGCTTGTGGGGGCCTTTGGCTTCATGTTCTGGATCAACCCCACGCTCGCGGCCTTCACCCTCATCCCCGTGCCCTTCATCCTCTTCTTCGCCGGGTGCTTCCAGAAGCGCATCCACCAGGTCTGGCGCGAGAATCGCCGGGAGGCCGCCGCCTTCGCCGCCCACGTGGAGAACGCCGTCCAAGGCATCCGCGAAATCAAGAGCTTCACCGGCGAGGCGCGCGCCCGCCGGGCCTTCCGCCATGCCAACGCCCGCTTCCGCCGCTCCTTCGAACGGGTCTCCGCCCTCTACGCCCCCCTTTTCTCCGGCACCCAACTCCTCCTCGAGGGTTACTCCCTGCTCTACATCGCCCTCGGCGCCTGGCTTGTCGCCCGCGACTCCGCCACCCTCGCCCAGGTCTTCGCCTTCTTCATGTACTCGCGCTACGTCACCGCCCCCATGCTCCGCATCGTGGGCTTCCTCGACCTCTTCCAGCAGGGGCTCGTCGGCTTCCGCCGCTTCCGCGAGTTTGTCGCCCAACCCCCCGAGGACGACCCCGCCGGCTCGGCCCCGCCCCTTGGGCGCGTCCGCGGCGACATCCGCCTGGAGGGGCTCCGCTTCCGCTACCCCGGCGCCGTGCGCGACGTCCTCGACATCCCCTCCCTCACCCTGCCCGCCGGGGCCGTCTGCGCGCTCGTCGGCCCCAGCGGCGGCGGCAAATCCACCCTTGCCGCCCTCATCCCCCGCTTCTACGCCCCCACCGCCGGCCGCATCCTCCTTGACGGCCGCGACACCGCCACCATCCCCAAACGCGACCTCCGCGCCGCCATCGGCATCGTCGCCCAACGCCCCTTCCTCTTCGATGGCTCCGTCCGCGACAACCTCCTCCTCGGCAAGCCCGGCGCCGCCGACGCCGAGCTCTGGAACGCCCTCGCCGCCGCCGACCTCGCCCCCGCCATCCGTGCCCACCCCGACGGCCTCGACGCCCCCGTCGGCGAGCACGGCCTCCGCCTCTCCGGCGGCCAGGCCCAACGCCTCGCCATCGCCCGCGTCTTCCTCAAAGATCCCCCCATCCTCATCCTCGACGAGGCCACCTCCGCCCTCGACACCTTCTCCGAGGCCGCCGTCCAGAAGGCCCTCGCCCGCCTCTCCGCGGGCCGCACCACCCTCATCATCGCCCATCGCCTCACCACCATCCGCCACGCCACCCGCATCTGCTACCTTGAAGCCGGCCGTATCGTCGAGACCGGCGCCCCCGCCGACCTCCTGGCCCACCCCGGCCCCTACGCCAGGCTCCTCGCCCAGGCCGGCCTCGCGCCCCAGACCCTCCCGACTCCCGCCCCAAACCCTTAAGGGTTTCGGGTCAGACCCCTTAGGGTTCCGCCCGAACCCTCCCGACTCCCGGGCGAGAACCTGCCCGTCGCCCCGAACGGGGCGCCCCGATCAGCCCACCCGCCAATCAGCCAATATGGTACAATGCGGGCCAAAGGAGATCGTGATGAAGGTGTTCGCGGCGGCGAAGGTGAATCTGGGGTTGCGCGTGCTGGGCCGGCGCGCGGACGGCTTCCATGAGCTGGATTCGCTGGTGACGCTCGTGGGGCTGGGCGACGAGGTGACGCTGGGGCGGGCCCCGGCGACGACGCTGGAGATCGTGGGCGACGGCGTGGCGGTGGACGCCCTGCCGGCGCGGGCCGAGGACAATCTGGCGGTGCGGGCCGCGCGGGCCCTGGAGCGCGAGGTGGGGCGCCCCCTGCCCACCGCGATCCGAATCGCCAAGCGGATCCCCCTGGGCGGCGGCCTCGGCGGCGGCTCGACGGACGCGGCGGCGGTCCTGCGGGGGATGGACGCGCTGTGGGGCCTGGGTCTGCCGCAAGAGCGCCTGTGCGCGATCGGGGCGGCCCTCGGCTCGGACGTGCCCCTCTTCCTGCTGGATGGCACCGTACGGATGCGCGGCCGCGGCGAACGGGTGGGGCGCGTGGATATGGCCGGCGCCCCGCCCCTCTGGGTGGTGCTGGCCAATTGCGGGGCCCATTGCCCCACCCCCGCCGTCTACCGCGCCTGGGACCGCCTGGCAGGGGAAAAAACCTTGACAAACGATGAGGGGATGTGGGATAATCTGGGCTTCTTCCTTCGGACGGGAAGGTTCGAGGCGGTCGCGCGGACGGTCGGGAACGACCTGGAGGCTCCCTGCCTAGGCCTTTTCCCCGAGGTCGCCCGCACGGCGCGCGCCTTGCGGGAGGCCGGTTGCGCGGGGGTCACCCTGTGCGGCAGCGGCGCGACGGTTTTCGGGCTGGTCGGGTCCCGCGCGGAGGGGGAGCGCGCGCTGGCGCACCCGGCCCTGTCGGGATGCTGGCGCGTTTGCACACAGACGCTGCCCGATGGTGTAATGGCAGCACACGGGCCTTTGACGCCCATAGTCATGGTTCGAATCCATGTCGGGCAACCATGCGGCGTCTGACGTAAACGAGGAAGAGCGATGGAAAACCTTCAGGTATTCTCCGGAACCGCGAACCGGCCCCTGGCCGAGAAGATCGCCGCGTGCATGGGCACCACGCTCGGGGCGATCGACATTCGCCATTTCCCTGACGGGGAGACCTTCTGCAAATACAGCGACAACGTGCGCGGCGCGGATCTCTTCCTCGTGCAGCCCATCTGCAGGCAGCCCAACGAGATGCTGATGGAGCTGCTCATCATGATCGACGCGGCGCGCCGGGGCTCGGCCGACCGCATCACCGCGGTGCTGCCTTATTTCGGCTACGCCCGCCAGGACCGCAAGGACCAGCCCCGCGTGCCGATCACGGCCAAGCTGGTGGCCAACCTCCTGGTCGCCGCCGGCGCCAACCGCGTGCTCACGATGGATCTGCACGCCCAGCAGATCCAAGGCTTTTTCGATATTCCCGTGGATCACCTTCACGCCGCGCCGGTCATGGTGAAGTACCTGCGCGAGATGAAGCTGGATAAGCCGCTTGTGGTTTCCCCCGATACCGGCGGGGTCAAGACGGCTTACGCTTATTCGCAGATGCTGGGCACCGGCCTGGCCATCGTCGCGAAACAGCGTCTGGGTGCCGCGGAAGTGGATGCGTTCAGCGTCGTCGGCGACGTCGACGGCTGCGACGTGATCATGGTGGATGACATGACGACGACCTGCGGCACGCTCTGCGCCGCGGCGAAGTTGCTGAAGTCGCGCGGCGCCAAGAGCGTCCGGGCCGTCGTCAGCCACATCCCCCTCACGCAGGTGGGCATCGACCGCCTGCGCGCCAACGAAGGGCTCCTCGAAGAGCTCATCACCACGGATTCCATCCCGCTCGACGAGTCCGTCGCCGGGCTGCCCTCCATCAAGGTGCTCTCCGTGGCGCCCCTCCTGGCCGAGGCGATCACCCGCATCCATAACAACCGGTCCGTCTCCTCCCTCTTCCGCTTGTCGTGAGGGCACGGGCCTTTTCGCAGAACCAAGGACACAACCCATCCATGAATCAGATCACCCTCACCGCCCAGGTGCGCGCCGAGCAGGGCTCCAAGGCCGCCGGCCGCCTGCGCCGCGCCGGCAAGATCCCCGGCGTCATCAAGCGCATCTCCGGCGAATCGACCCTCATCGCGCTTGACGCGCATGATTACGAGATGGCCATGCGCGGCCACCACGGCGACCAGCTCCTCGTGCGCATCGCCCTGGGCGAGGTCACCCTCTCCGCCCTCCTGCGCGAGCTCCAGCACGACGTCGTCACCGGCCAGGTCATCCACGCCGACTTCGGCGAGGTCGACATGGGCCACACCGTCCGCGTCGAGATCGCCATCAACCTCGTCGGCACCCCCGACGGCGTCAAAAACGCCAACGGCGTCCTCGAGCAGGACCTCCGCGCCATCCACGTCGACTGCCTCCCCGCCGACATCGTCGAAAGCTTCGACATCGACGTCTCGGCCATGAAGATCGGCGACAAGCTCCTGGCCGGCCAGCTCAACCTGGGCGACAAGTACGCCGTCACCACCCACAAGGACACGGTCGTCGCCTCCTGCGTCGCCGCCGACGAGGAGATCGAGCTCCCGCCCGTGGCCGATGGCGCCGCCCCCGCCGAGCCCGAGGTCGTCGGCGCGAAGAAGGACGAGGCCGCCTCCGCCGAGCCCGCCAAGAAGTAACCCGGCAGGCCGCGCGAGACGGAACGAGGCATGAAGGTGATCGCAGGACTTGGGAATCCCGGCGCGGAATACGCCGCCACCCCCCACAACCTCGGCTTCATGGCCGTGGATGCCCTCGCCGACCGCCTTCGGGCCACCCCCTGGAAGCCCGAGAGGCGCTTCAAGGGCCTCGTGGCCAAAGCCGCCCATGGCGGCGAGACGCTCTGGCTGTTGAAGCCGCAGACCTACATGAACGCCTCCGGCGAGAGTGTGGCCCCCCTGCTGCGCTACTACAACGGCCGCCCCGAGCGGGACCTCCTGGTCCTCAGCGACGATTGCGACCTGCCCCCCGGCCGGCTCCGCGTCCGCCCCTCCGGCGGCGCCGGCGGCCACAACGGGCTCAGAAGCATCATCGCCGCGCTCGGCACCGAGACCTTCGCGCGCGTCCGCTTGGGCGCGGGGCGGGTCCCCGGTGAGCGCAGGGCGCTCGTCGACTACGTCCTCCACCGCTACTCCGACGAGGAGCTGGAGGCCGCGCGGACCCTCGCCGCCGAGGCCGCCGAGGCCGCCCTTTGCTGGGCCGGGCACGGCGTGGCCGAGGCGCAGAACCGTTTCAACGCGGCCCGGACCGCACCCTAACACTCTCAGGAACACGCTTACCATGAAGCAGTACGACGCAAACTTCATCTTCGTCCACTCCGTCCGCGACGAGGCTTGGGCGAAAACCATCGAGCGCATGCAGGGCGAGATCGCCCGCATCGGCGGCAAGGTCCTCTCCACCGAGGATCGCGGCAAGAAGTCCTTCGCCCGCCCCCAGCAGAAGAAGGAGAGCGGCACCTACCTGACCATCCGCTTCGAGCTGGATCCCTCCAAGGTCAACGAGCTCCGCGCCCGCTACGCCCTGCTCGAGGAGATCTTCCGCCTCCAGATCCTGGCGATCGACCCGATCGTGGAGATGAAGCTCGCCAAGCAGGCCGCCGAGAAGAAGGCGCGCGCCGAGGCGGAGGCCGCCGCGGCCGCCGAGCAGGCCGCCGACCAGCCCGTCGAGGCCTAACCGACCCCGGGAGAACTCCGATGGCCGCCACCCTCAACAAAGTCTTCCTGATGGGCAACCTCACGCGGGACCCCGAGATCCGCCAGACCCCGAGCGGCGAGACCGTCGCCGAGCTCGGCCTGGCCGTCAGCGAGCAGTTCCGCAGCCGCACCACGGGCGAGACCCGCGAGGTGGTCACCTTCGTCGACATCACCGTGTGGGGCAAGGTCGCCGAGAACTGCGGCCAATACCTCACCAAAGGCCGCCCCATCTTTGTGGAAGGCCGCCTGATGCTCGACACCTGGGAGGACAAGGCGACGGGCCAGCGGCGCAACCGCCTGCGCGTGCGCGCCGACCGCGTGCAGTTCCTGTACGCCCCCAACACGCGCCGCGAGACCAACGGCGCGGCCATGGGCGGCGACTGGGCGCCCGCGAACACCCCGCCCACGCCCCCCGCCGCCGGCCGCCAGGCCGCCCCCGCGGCGCCCGCCCCCCAAGGCCCCGCCGAGCCCCCGCCCGCCGAGGGCCGCGACCTCGAGGATCTCCCCTTCTGACCAAACACTCTGAACGCAAGGATTCAACACCATGCCCATGAAACCCAAACGCCCCGCTTCCCGCAAGCCCAAGGCCGAGGCCCTGCCCCGCAAGCGCCAAGCCGCGCTCGCCCCCACCGAGATCGTCGACATCAACGACATCGAGCTCCTCAGCCGCTTCGTCACCGAATACGGCAAGATCATCCCCGCGCGCGTCACCGGCGTCACCGCGCTCCAGCAGCGCCACATCAAAAAAGGCATCCGCCGCGCCCGCAACATGGGCCTCCTCGCCTAACCCGAAAGGACCCCTCATCATGTCCAAGCAAGTCATTCTGATGGATGATGTCGAGCACCTCGGCAAAATCGGCGACACCGTCACCGTGCGCGACGGCTACGCCCGCAACTTCCTCCTCCCCAAAGGCCTCGCCGAGCCCGTGACCAAAAACGCCCTCCGCAAGCTCGACAAGATCCGCAAGGAGCGCGAGGAGCTCCTCAAGATCCGCCGCGCCGAGGCCATGGACAAGGCCGGCAAGCTCCGCGGCCAGACCCTCACCATCGCCGTCAAGGCCATCGAGGGCGACGAGACCGGCAAGCTCTACGGCTCCGTCACCGCCGCCGACATCGCCAAGGCCCTCACCGAGGCCGGCGTCGCCGTCGACGCCGCCATGGTCAAGCTCCCCGAGCCCATCAAGAACCTCGGCACCTCCGACCTCACCATCTCCCTCATGCCCGAGGTCGAGGTCACCCTCAAGCTCGCCATCATCGCCGAGTGAGGACCGTCCCGGAGACGGGATCCCCAAGAGGCCGCGCCCCGGGCGCGGCCTCTTTCTTGCCCTCACGCCCTCCGGGTGCGCACGGCGATGCGCGGCCCGACCCGCCGCGCGCCCGGGAGGGCGCGTTGGCCGGCGCTTTGGTATAATATGGCGAACGAGGAGGAACCGATGGTTTATTTCGTGAGCGGCGTGGACACGGACGCCGGGAAAAGCATCGCGACGGGCTGGCTGGCGCGGCGCGAGATCGAGGCCGGGCGGCGCGTCGCGACGCTGAAGCTGGCGCAGACGGGGAACGTGGGCGCCTCCGAGGACATCGCGCGCCACCGCGCCATGATGGGCGTGGGCCCCCTGCCCGAGGACGCCGAGGGCCTGACGGCCCCCTACATCTTCCCGCACCCCTGCTCGCCGCACCTGGCCGCGCGTCTCGCCGGCGCCGCCATCGACCCCGCGCGCCTCGCCGCTTGCGCCGAGACGCTCGCCGCGCGCTACGACACGCTCTTCGTGGAGGGCGCGGGCGGGCTGATGGTGCCGCTCACCGAGGCGTTGCTGACGGTGGACTTCGCGGTGGCTCGGGGCTGGCCCTTCGTCTTCGTGACGCACGGCGCGCTGGGCTCGATCAACCACGCCCTGCTGGCCTTCGAGGCGCTCGCCGCGCGTGGGGCGGCCGTCGCGCAGGTCGTCTACAACCGCTGGCCGGGGCGCGGCGACCCGATCATCGACGCCGACAGCGCGACCCTCATCCGCGCCGCCGCCGCGCACCGTTTCCCCACCGCCGCGTGGGTGGAGATGCCGATCTTGGAGGGCGTATGAGGCCGACGCGCAAGACGTTCCCCGCGAACCTGCTCCTGGAGGGGACGACGGCGCTCGTGGTCGGCGGCGGGCGCGTGGGGCTGCGCAAGGCCCGCGCGCTGGCCGAGGCCGGCGCGGCGGTGCGCTTGGTTTGCCCCGACGCCTTGCCGGAGTTCGATGCGTTGCCGGTGACGCGCGTGCGCCGCTGTTTCGTGCCCGCCGATGTGGCGGGGTGCAGCGTGGCCATCGCCTGCACCGACGACAAGCACGTGAACCGCGCCATCCTGGAGGCCGCCCGCGCCGCCCGCGTGCCGTGCTGCTGCGCGGACGGGCATTGGGCGGAGGGCGACTTCATCGTGCCCGCGGTCCTGCGGGTGGAGGGGGTGACGCTCGCGGTCTCGACCGACGGGCGCAGCTGCCGCACGGCCAAGGAGGTGCGCGAGGGGCTGGCCCGAAGCCTGGCACGCGTCTCCCCGGGCATCCTCTATGTCTATGGGAGCGAGACTGCCGCCTCGCCCCTGCCCATCGCGGAGTTCGCCGCGCGTCTGGGTTTCCTCAACGGGCTCTACGGGTGGGCGCTCCTGCGCACGTGCAACCGCACGGAGCTCATCGCCTGGGCCGCGCCCGAGCTCATCGCCAGCGACCTGCTCGCCCATGCGCTCCATCTGCCCGGCGAGACGCACGCCTGGCAGGGCGAGGAGGCCCTCCGTTATCTGACGATGGTGCTCGCGGGGATGCGCGCCCGCATGGTCGGTGAGTTTCATGTGGTCGGGCAGGTGCGCGACGCCTTCGAGGAGGCCCGCGCGCGCGGTTGGGCCTGCTCGCACCTGCTCGACGCCTACGCCGAGGCGCTCCGCCGCGCGCAACGCGTCCGCGCCGCCGTGGATCCGCTCCTGCCCCATGTGGAGGTCGAGGCCCTGGCGTTGGAGGGGGCGAAGGGGCGCGTGGTCGTGGCCGGCACGGGCAAGCTCGGCCGCGCGGCCGTGGCACGGGCCCATGCGCTCGGCCTGCCCGTGACCGTGCTCTACCACGCGCGGCCGCTCGATGGCGAGGAATGTCTGCCCCTGACGGAATGGCGGCGCGCCGTGGCGGGCGCCGACCGGCTCGTCGCGGCGCTCTCCGCCCCGGAGCCCGTCTTCGATGCCGCGGAGCTGGGCGGCCTCCCGGCCTACGACCTGGGCGCCCCGCGAAACATCCGGGGCGATGCCGGCGTCCGTGACCTCGACGCCCTGCGCGGCGACTATCTCCGCCGCACGGGGGCCGTCGCCGCGATCCGCGCCGCCGCCGACCGGGCCTACGCGGCGATCGCCCTGGAAAGCGAGGCGCACCCATGAGCGGGCGGACGTTGCGGTGCGGGGCGCGGGATTCCGCGCTCTCCCTCATCCAGGCGCGGGAGGCGCTCGCGCGCCTCGCCGAGGCTAGCGGATGGGCCTTTGACCTGCTCCCCTTTTCCTCCCCCGGCGACCGCGACCTGCGCACCGACCTGCGCCAGAGCCCCGGCGACTTCTTCACGCGCGATCTCGACGACGCGCTCCGCTCCGGCACGATCGATCTGGCCGTCCATTCCGCCAAAGATCTTCCCCCCGAGGGCACGCCCGAGGGCATCGATTGGTTCTGGCTGCCGTGGCGCGAGGACCCGCGCGACTGCCTGGTGCTCCGCGCCGGCGTGACGGAGCCCGCACGCGTCGGCGTCTCCAGCGCCCGGCGCGACGCCTGGTGCGCCATGCGTTTCCCCGCCGCCGAACGGCTCACCCTGCGCGGCGCCATCCCCGACCGCCTCGCCCAGCTCGACCGCGGCGACTACGACGCCATCGTTGTGGCCTTGGCCGCGCTCAACCGGCTCGGGCTGGCCGACCGCGTCTCCGAGGCCATCCCCTTGGACGCGCTCACGCCGCCCCCGGGGCAGGGCGTGCTGGCGGTGACCTTCCGCCGCGGCGACCCGACGCTCCAAACGTTGCGCAACCTCTTCGTCAAGGCCGTGCGCTTCGTCGGGGCGGGCGTGGGCGACGCGGGGCTCTGCACCCTCGCCGGGCTTCGCGCCCTCCGCGCCGCCGACGTGGTGATCTACGACGCACTTCTCGACCCCGCCCTTCTCGACGGCCTCCGCGCGGAACGCCTCTACGTGGGCAAGCGCAGCGGGGCGCACGCCCTGCCGCAGGCCGCCATCACCGCGCTCATCGGCGAACGCGCCCGCCGCGGCCAGCGGGTCGTCCGCCTCAAGGGCGGCGACCCGGGTATCTTCGGCCGCCTGGCCGAGGAGACGGACGCCTTGGCCGCCGATGGCATTCCTTTCCGCGTCTGGCCGGGGGTGTCGGCCCTCGCCGCCGCCACCACCCCCACGGGCATCCTCCTCACGCGCCGCGAGGCCGCGCGTGGCTTCCGCGTGGCCACCCCGCGCTCCGAGGGTGCCGCCTGCCCGGACGTCTGGTTCATGGCGATGGGCATGGCCGCCGAGGTCGCGAAGGGCTATCCCCCGGGGACGCCCTGCGCGATCGTGCGCGACGCCGGCTCGCCCGCCTGCGCCGTTTGGCGCGGCACCGTGGCGGAACTGCGCGACGCGCCGCCCGAGGCCGGCAGCCCCGGCCTTCTCATCGTGGGCGAGGCCGCGCGCCACGCCTTCCCCGAGGATGGCCCGCTGGGCGGGATGCGCGTCTGGGTCACGGGCAGCCCGGACGTGGCGGCGCGCGCCGCCACGGCGATTTTGGATTTTGGCGGGCGGCCCGTCGTGCGGCCGTTGGTGCGCTTCGAGCCCATCGCTCCGATCAAGATTCGCCCCTCCAAGGCCTACAACCTGCTTGTCGTGACCTCGCCCACCGCCGCGCGGCTCCTGCTCCGACAGCTGGCGAGCCCCGTGCAATACCTACCCAAACGCCTGGCTGTCACAGGCCCCGGCACCGCCGAGCCCTTGGCCTTCCTGAACATCGATACGTTGATGCCCGAGCGCGACTTCTCCGCCCGCGGGTTGCTCGCGACCCTCCCCGAGGACCTCGCCGGATGGAAGATTTTGCGCGTGCGGAGCGAGGAGGCCGGCCCCGCCCTGGCGCAGGCGCTCAAGGCCCGCGGCGCACGGGTCAAGGACCTGCCTTTCTACCGCACGCTCCCCGTCCCCGACGTGGAGCCGCCCCCTCACGACGCCGTCTTCCTGGCCTCCGCCTCCGCCGTCCGTGCCTGGGCCGCGCTTCCCGCCGCCCCCCGTGACGTGCCGCTCCTGGCGATGGGCGGCCCCACCGCCGAGGCGATCGCCGCCGCCGGCTTCGCCCCCGCGTCCGTCCCCTCCCGGCAGACCGTCGAGGACGCCCTCCTTGCCTTCGCCAAGACCCGCCTGCCATGAGACCGATCGCCGCGCTGGCTTCCGCGCCCGGGCTGGGGGGCGTGGCGCTCATCCGCCTGAGCGGCGAGGGCGTCTACGCGCTCGCGGACCGGCTCGCGCCGAGGCTGTCGCCCCCGCCCTCCGAACGCCCCGCCGGCTCCTTCGCCCACGCGACGCTCGTGGACGAGGCCGGGCGGACGCTCGACGACGCGGTGCTCCTCTTCTATCGCGCCCCGCGCAGTTACACCGGGGAGGACACGGTGGAGCTGTGCGTCCATGGCGGCGAGGTCGTCCCCCGCGCGGTGCTCGACGCGCTCTTCCGCCTCGGCGCGGCGCCGGCGGGGCCGGGGGAGTTCACCCGACGGGCCTTCCTCAACGGCCGGCTTGACCTCACGCAGGCGGAGGCCGTGGCCGACCTCGTCGCCGCCCGCACCCCCCGTGCCGAACGCGCCGCCCGTGCCAACCTCCAGGGGCGCCTCGCCGACGCCCTTCACCCCCTGTATGCCGACGCGCTGGCCCTTTCCGCCGAGGTCGAGCACCTGTTGGATTTCGACGAGGGCGAGTTGCCCGACGCGTTCCGCGACGACGCGTCGGGGCGGGTGCGCGCGCTCGCCGCCCGCGCCGACGCGCTCCTGGCCACGTGGCGTGAGGGGCGCCTCACGCGGCAGGGGGCGCTCGTCGTCCTGGCCGGCCGCCCCAACGCCGGCAAATCCACCCTCCTCAACTTGCTCCTCGGCTATGATCGCGCCATCGTCAGCGACGAGCCGGGCACCACGCGCGACACGTTGGAGGAGACGCTGGATCTCGATGGCGTGCCGGTGCGCCTCACCGACACCGCCGGCCTGCGCGACGCGCCCGGCGCCGTGGAGCGGCAGGGCGTCGCCCGCGCACGGGATCTCATCGCCCGCGCCGACGCGGTGCTCTACCTCCTCGCCCCCGGTGAGCCTGCCGATGCCGCGCCCGCGGGCGCCATCGCCCTCCGCGCCAAGGCCGACCTGCCGCCCGCCGCGCCGGACGGGATGCCCGCCATCTCCGCGACCCGTGCCCCGGAGGCCGCCCGCGCGACGGCGCTGCGCCTGCTCCGCGAAGCGTTGCGCATCGGGGCGGGCGACCCCGACGCCGCCACTTTGGCCACGGAGCGCCAGTATGCCCTGCTCGCGGAGGCGGCGCGTGCCTTGGCCGCGGCGGGGGCGGCGCTTGCGCGCGGCGAGCTGGGGCTTGTCCCCGCCGCGCAGGCCCTCCGCGACGCGGCACGGGCGGTGGGCGAGATCTTGGGCAAGGTTTATTCCGAGGATTTGCTGGACACGCTTTTCGCCCGTTTCTGCGTGGGCAAATGAGAAGACAAAAAAAGGCCCCCGCCGTCGGGCGGGGGCCTTTCTCGTCGCCCTTGCGGGGCGGTCAGTCCTTGAAGAAGGCGTGGTAGAGTGCGCGGACGGCGGCCTCGCGGTGGGAGCTCTGCACGCCGAACATCATGGAGATCTCGGAGGAGCCTTGGTTCATCATGTCCAGGGAGATGCCTTCGCGGAAGAGGGCGAGGGTGGCGTGGGCGGCCATGCCGGGCGTGTAATAGAGGCCTTCGCCGACGATCATGATGAGGGCGGTGCCGCGCTCGATCTGGAGGTTGTCGGGCTTGAGCTCGCGCATGATGTGGTCGCGCACGCGGCCTTCGACCTCGGGGGTGAAGCCCTCCTCGCGGAAGACGACCGAGACGTTGTCGATGCCCGAGGGCATGTGCTCGTAGGAGATGCCCTCCTCCTCGAGGATCTGCAGGAGGCGCCGGCCGAAGCCGATCTCGCGGTTCATCATGTATTTGTCGATGTAAAGCGTGCAGAAGCCGGCGCTGGAGGCGATGCCGACGACGGAGCCCTGGCGCGCGCGGCGGTGGTGGACGATCATCGTGCCGGGGGCGTCGGGGTGGTTGGTGTTGCGGATGTTGATGGGGATGGCGGCCTTGACGGCGGGGATGATGGCCTCGTCCTGGAAGACGCCGAAGCCGGCGTAGGAGAGCTCGCGCATCTCGCGGTAGGTCATCTCGGGGATGCCCTGGGAGACCTCGGGGACGAGGCGGGGGTCGACGGGGTAGACGGCGTCGACGTCGGTGAAGTTCTCGTAGACCTTGGCTTTGACGGCGGCGGCGAGGATGGAGCCGGTGATGTCGGAGCCGCCGCGGGGGAAGGTGGCGATGTCGCCGCCCTG
Organism: uncultured Kiritimatiellota bacterium; assembly: GCA_944389565.1. Taxonomy (GTDB): domain Bacteria; phylum Verrucomicrobiota; class Kiritimatiellia; order RFP12; family DVOR01; genus Spyradenecus. The sequence goes on along the minus strand of CALXMV010000004.1, from coordinate 2,055 downwards.
GGTGACGCCGAAGAAGCCGGGGAAGACGACGATCTCGCGCTCGGCACGCTCGGCCAGCGCGGCGAGGCGGGCGTAGGATTCCGGGAGGAGCTGGGCGTTGCCGAAGTCGTCGGACATCACGAGCCCGGCCTCGGCGGGGGAGACGTACTCGGCGCGGAGGCCGGCGGCGCGGAAGGCGGCGGCGACGATTTTCGCGGCGTTGTCCTCGCCGGCGGCCTTCATCGCGTCCATGAAGCGGGCGGCCTCCATCTCGGCGCCGGCGGCGACGCGGCGCTCCAGGTCGGCGCGGATCTCGGCGACGATCGCCGCGTCGAGCCCCAGACCGCGCTGGATGATGGCGTAGCGCTCGACGATCGCGTCGAGCACCTCGGCGGGGTCGCGCTGGGTGAGCACGCGCCCGGCGCATTCGATGAGGAGGTCGGTCACCTTGGTGTCGGCTTTGTCGCGCTTGCCGGGTGCGGAGACCACGACGATGCGGCGGAGGGGGTCCGAGGCCACGATGTCACGGATTTTGGCGACCTGCCCGTCGTCGGCGACGGAGGACCCGCCGAATTTGCAGACTTTCATGGGTTGCGATGCTCCAGTTGTGGGAAATCAGAGGATGCAGAGGTGGAAGGGCATCGATCGGACGATGCCTTGCTCGGTGATCTCGGTGAGGGCGGCGACGATGTCGCCCGCGCGGGCCGGCTGGGTGAGGATGACGACGGGGACGTACCCTTCGGCGCGCTGGGCCTCGGAGGCCTCGTGCTGGCTGGCGGCGAAGATGCTCACGCCGTGCGCGCCCAGGATGGTGGCGAAGCGGCCCACCATGCCGCAGTCGTCGCGCACCATGAGGCGGATGTAGAAGCGACTCACGCAGTCCTCCGGGGCCAGGAGGGCGTAGGGGGATTCGTCGATACGCGGGAGCGGCTCGGCGGCGCGCGGCGTGCCGACGGCCACGTGGCGGGCCACGGAGACGATGTCGGAGATGACGGCGCTGGCGGTGGCCTCGCGGCCGGCGCCCTTGCCGTAATAGAGGGTGTCGCCGGTCATCGAGCCGTCCACGAGCACGGCGTTGAAGACGTCGTTCACGGAGGCGAGGGTGTGGTCCTTGGGCACGAGCGTGGGGTTCACGCGCACCTCCAGGCGGTCGCCGTGGGCCTTGCAGACGGCCAGGAGCTTGATGACGTAGCCCAGCTCGCCGGCGTAGCGCACGTCCACGGGGTTCAGGCCGCGGATGCCCTGCACGGTCACGCGGTCGAGCGGCACGGTGACGCCGTAGGCCAGGGAGGCGAGGATGCAGATTTTGTGGGCGGTGTCGAAGCCGTCGATGTCGAGCGAGGGGTTGGCCTCGGCGTAGCCCAGGCGCTGGGCGTCGGCGAGGACCTCGTCGAAGCCGGAGCCTTCGCGGGCCATGCGGGTGAGGATGTAGTTGCACGTGCCGTTGAGGATGCCGTGCATCGCGCGGATGTCGTTGGCCACCAGGCCGTCGCGCAGGGCGCGGATGATGGGGATGCCGCCGCCGACGCTCGCGCCGAAGTAGAGGTCCACCCCCTTCTTGCGCGCCAGGGCGAAGAGCGCCGCGCCGTGCTCGGCCAGGAGCTTCTTGTTCGCGGTCACCACGGATTTGCCGGCTTCCAGTGCCGCGCGGATCACGTCCGCCGCCACGCCCGTGCCGCCGATGAGCTCCACCACCACGTCCACGTCCGGCCGCAGGGCCAGGGCCATCGCGTCGGTCGTCAGCAATTCGCGCGGCACCGCCACCCCGCGGTCGCGCCCGATGTCCAGATCCGCCACGCCGCGCAGCGCCACCCGCAGGCCGCAGCGGCGCGAGATCAGCTCGGCCTCCCGCAGGAGGCCATCCGCCACGCCGGCACCGACCGTGCCGAACCCGATAATCCCAACGCCGACTTCTCTCATGTGTACGCACTCTCCGTGGGTGAAAACAAAGCCGTAAGGTACCATATTTCCGCATCGCCTGCAAGGTCGCCGCCCCCGGCCGGCTCTTCAGAGTTTTTAGTGGGTCGGGTGTGGAAGCGCGCCGCAATGGAAGAGGATGGCTATACGGTAGTTGGC
>CALXMV010000003.1 GCA_944389565.1 uncultured Kiritimatiellota bacterium | reverse complement strand
TGGCCACCCCCCGGGGACGCTTTCTCCACACCAATGAAGAAAACACCCACATAATACACCATCCGAATAGATAAGGGATTCTGCGTACGCTGATGCCGATGGATACGTGCGCATGGCCCAGTTTGGGACACTCGTTTCGCTGAAGATCGGGAAAAAACTGAATGATGTGGTGGCGGAGGCTTTAGGGCTTCAGCCTCCCGTAATGCCGGGTATTGCCACACGGTATCTGCGGCTTAATCCACTTTATGAAGTTATTGGAGAACGTGAGTTTCAATCCGTTCGTCTCCGCCCATCCAATGCGGGGGCGAACGGGCGGCTTCGGGATCAGGGCGATTTGTCCAAAGCGAAGGATGCTTTCATGCGAGAGCATTTCAGGGTAATTGCGAACTTGGACGAACAAATTGCGTCTGTCTTACGAGATTTCGGAGATTCTTCAGGTTTTGTTTCCGCCGTGAACCTTGGAGCGATGTTTGCGGCCCGTCACCGTGTACGTCTGAATGAGGCCATCGCCAAGGGACTTGGTATTCCGGTGATGCCAGGTCTTGTTGCACGGTATTTATGCTTGAATGATCGTTTCGAGAGTCGTGGCGAGAAAGAGACAATCGCATTCCGTGAACGTGGGGTGAAGCCTGAGGTCGCATCCGAAACGATGTCACTTCCCAAATCGACATATGTGGACAAGGACACTTTGGTTAAGCAACGCTACCATGCATGCCCGGAAATCGATGAGCGTATAGTTACCTGTCTCCGCGAATCCTATGATATGGATGAGGATGGGTATGTTCTGATGGTGCAGCTTGGTGCCTCCTTTCGTGCGCATTATGGCGTCAGCCTCAATGAATGTATCGCAAAAGCTTTAGATATTCCTTCTTTCCCAGGATTGGCTGCTCGTTACGTTCGCCTGAACAATGCGCTCGAAATCAAGCCCGGAAGCGATGGAACGACTTTGTCCGTTCGCCCTCGTGGTCGTTTCGACTTGCCGTCTTCACCGCAAGCGGTCTCCCAAGAGACTGCAGCGAAACGGCACAGATTGTGGAACCTTATGCGATGGTTCACAAGGCGGTCTGTCGAGGTCGCGAAGGTCCAGGAAGAATCCAAGCGAAGTCCGCGTGTCCCTTCGTCAAGATTCGCTGGCGCTGTTGAGATGAGCGTTGCGAGTAATGGAGGAGATGTGCCGGAGTGGATCGAGGCGTTCGCGTTTCTGAAATGGGATTCTCTCCTTCAGTGTTTGGCCGAAGAGGCGCAAGCAGAAAAGTGGGGGCCGCAGCGCGAGGTGCTGAAAAGCAAGATAAAGTATACTTTCGTCTGGTCTGCCAAGCGCTTCTTGGAAGCTCAAACAGTATCGGAAAAGGGTCGTTTTTTCCTTCTTGAGCCTCACGCTGATTACGCAATCATGCATACAGGGCTTTTGAGTCGCCGGAATGAGGACATTTATCTGGTCTTTCGACGTAATCGCATAGAGGGAAAACAACGATGGTTTGCGAACGAGGCCTCTGTCGCGACTCGCAGTGGCTTCAATGGACGCCTCATCGAAAGCTTGGCGAGAACCTTGCCGGAATATCCGGCATTTCTTTCCGCCAAGAAAAGTCCCAAATTCATAACGGACGCGGAAATTAAGATGCCTGTCGAATATGCTCTCGCCCATCTTGACCGTCTTCCGGAGGCGGTTCTCCAAGGACTCTGCCAAAACAACCAAAAAGCGCTTGATGCGCTTCCAGGCTTTCTTGCCGATGATCCTGCGGCGGTCATGAGGTTCAACACGGCGTTTCGAGGCTCTCCCGAAAGTCTCTCTGCTTTTACCGTGGCCCTGAACAACGCGCTAGGCGAGACGCAACGGCGCATCCGGTATGATTATACCGTGCTTGTTCCCGTTTATTATCCATCGACCGACACAGTTAACCTTATGGCCCCCATTACATTCTTTCCTGGCGGTGGCTCAACTGCAGATGCGGCTCTTGTGCTGACTTACGATTCGGATTCCAACGCCTATGTCGGGCGGACCTTTCTTACGCATCGGATGGCTTATGGCGATGCTCGTCTCGTCGCACGCCCGACCGCGGATTGGTTGATTAAGCCTGAGATTTGAGGAAAGGAGGATGTCATGTGGAATCCTGTTCGGAAGCAACGTGGGCTTTATACCATTCCTCGACTGAGGATTGAAAAAGAGGGATATGCAATAACGGAAGAACTCAAAAACATCTCTGGGGCAAAGTGTGCTCTGAAGACTTTCAATGAAACCATCGAAAATCAAGTGAACGGAAAAAATGCGGATTACAGTCAAGAATCGATTATTGTGCGGGACCAGAATGGCGGGGAGAGGATTGCGAACGGATATGACGTTTGCAGGAGTCTTGGGGAAGTCGTCAATTGCACATTGGTGTTTGACACGGGGTACGCCTTCAATAATGGGGATAAACTGAAGGCTTGTCTTAAGATTCATCCAAATAAAGACAGGCAGAATAGGGGTTATCCTTATGTCGCAGATCTCTGCTGGCAAGCTTGGGGGGATGCGGGACGGAAGAACGTCTTTCCTGCCTGTGTTACCAATATCGATGATGTTGCCAAGATTATTGCTTATATCTATGGTGGAGTTGAAAAGACAGCCAGAATGGCCATCCATTACGCTTTTCTCACCATGTCTGAGGATGATGTCGGCTTGGGGAAAACCTGGGTTGCGCTAGACAAGTGTGATCTTGAGCTTTCGTTTGCAGAGTGTAATGGGAAATCGCGATTTCCGCGCTATGTGATAGATGCACGGGCACTGCGAGAAAATCCATTATGTCCGGCCATTTATCGGAGTCTTCCCATTAGTCTTGGTTTGCTACGGGATTCGTCGCTCTTAGAAAAGTTACAACGACTTCTTCCGGACACGGACGAGCGGTTCCCTTGTGGATGGAATCATTGGGTTGAGACGGAGAAGGGGTTTTCGTGCGACGGACCAGTGGGGGGGGCGCTCGCTTATTATCTTGAAGGCGTCCTTGAGCGGCTTTGTGCGGACAGGGATTCGGATTCCAACGCAAGTGGTGCTTTCGTTGATGATGTCGATCGCTCTGGTTTCTGGTTCTGCACGGGACTTGTTGGGAAGACAGGAGATTTTCTTTACGGACATGTTTGTAAGCCGGATGATGATGGATTCTGTCAGCACATTGAATGGTATACGAGCAATGACAAGGCGCTTCCCAATCAACATCCGGTTTCACCGGATTGGACACGTAGCGCCCAAGAACTTGTTTATAACCGTGATCTGCTCGCAAAAATAGCGCTGAAAGAGGCGGTTTGGCATGTTTGGGATAAACATCGCGAACGCCTTCCCCTAGAGTGGAGAAAGCTTCCTTTCCCCAAGATTGTCGAGCATGTGAAGGAGGCTTTTAAGCGGATGTGTCTGGAAGCATATGGCAATTATCGGATTGTCATTCCTGGTTTTTACAAGGGGAAACTCTCTCTTCTTTTTCCCCTCCACCTTGGTTCTTTGTCCGGAAGCCAAGCCAATGCCTATCTCGTCATCAACAATGACGGGGAGCGATATCATGCCCCGACGATTCTGACGCCGGCGATGGCTTTTTATGCCGCACGTATCGTCACTCCACAAGCGACATTGGAATGGGAACAGAGCTTTTTTGCTCCACTTCGCGATGAACTTCGGAGGCAAGGGATTTTTTCACACTCCTCTGACTGGGAACAGAATCTGCATCAATTGAAGGAATTTTTGGAGGTGTCGAAATGAAACATCTTTGCAAGTTCATTCCTCCTGACGGATCGCCTTCAGTTTATTTCAATCAAATTGGAAGCGCAACCGTGTCGATATCTGGATGTCGTGACCTTAGTCGCGATTTCTGGATAAAGGGGAATTAATGCGTTTTCGCGTAAGATTTGGCGGGTGGCGGCGAATGGGTAAATGAAGCGGGTGGCGGGTCAGGGGTGGATGACGTGGCGGTGGGGGCGGCCGCTGTGCATGGGCGAGCGGCACAGGCCGTGGGGCGGGGCGCATTGAGGGGCGCTTTCTGCCGCGGGACACCCGATTTGCTATAATAGGGGGTCATGGACACCGAGACTTATGATCTGATGGTTTCGGGGGCGTGGTACGATCCCTCGAAGTTGTCGCCGGAGCGGGTGCGCGCGCAGACGGCGTGCGCGGATTACAACGCGTTGCGGCCGCTGGACATGCCGCGGCGGACGCGGGCGTTGCGGTCGTTGCTGGGGGCGTTGGGCGAGGGGGTGGTGGTGGAGCAGCCGTTCCGGTGCGATTATGGGCGGAACATCGCGTTGGGGGAGCGGACGTTCCTGAATTATGGGTGCGTGATGCTGGATTGCGCGCCGATCACGTTGGGGCGGCATGTGTTGGTGGGGCCTGGGTGCCATTTTTACACGGCGATCCATCCGATCGACCCGTTGGAGCGGATGACGGATCGGGAGCGGGCGGAGCCGATCGCGATCGGCGACAATGTGTGGCTCGGGGGGCATGTGACGGTGTTGCCGGGGGTGACGATCGGGGAGAACACGGTGGTGGGGGCGGGGAGCGTGGTGACGCGGTCGTTGCCGGCGAACGTGGTGGCGGTGGGGAATCCGGCGCGGGTCGTCCGGGAGTTGCCGGCGCCGAACCTGAGGTCTTTGGATGCATGCGCGTCGAGCGCGGAGGTGACGGAATGAGGTTTTACGATTTTCTGAGGTCCCGCCATTTGGTGGAGTCTTGCACGTGCCCCGAGGAGCGGATGGCGGAGCTGTTGGAGCGGCCGCAGACGCTGTACATCGGGTTTGACCCCACGGCGTCGTGCCTGCAGGCGGGCAATTACGTGGCGATCCAGACGTTGGCGCAGTTTCAGCGGGCGGGGCATCGGGTCATCGCGTTGGTCGGCGGGGCGACGGGGATGATCGGCGACCCTTCGGGGCGCTCGACCGAGCGGAACTTCCTTTCCGTGGAGCAATTGGCGCGGAATCTGGAGGGGATCAAGGAGAACCTGTCGCGTTTCCTGGATTTCGACAGCAAGACGAACCCGGCGATTCTGGTGAACAATTACGATTGGTACAAGGATTACGCGATCCTGCCGTTCCTGCGCGAGGTCGGCACGCTTTTCCGCATGAAGCCCATGCTCGCCAAGGATTCCGTGCAGAAGCGGCTGAACGCGGAGACGAACTCGATGACGTTCACCGAGTTCACCTACCAGATTCTGCAGGGGTATGATTTTTACCATCTGTACAAGACCTATGGGTGCACGTTGCAGGTGGGCGGCGCCGATCAGTGGGGCAACATCACCGCCGGCACGGATCTGATCCGCCGCTTGGAGCCGGAGGCGGAGGTCAATGGCCTCACCATCCCGCTGGTCTGCGACGCCAACGGCCAGAAGTTCGGCAAGTCCGCGGGGAACGCCATCTTCCTCAATGCCGACAAGACGAGCGTCTATGCGTTTTATCAGTTTTTCCTGCGCACGCTCGATGCCGACGCCATCCGTTATCTGCGGATCTTCACCTTCCTGGACGATGCGCGCATCGCCGAGCTGGCCGCTTCCCTGCGCGAGCATCCGGAGCGGCGCGAGCCTCAGCGCGTCCTGGCCGAGGAGCTCACCCGCGCCGTCCATGGCGAGGCGGGGCTTCGTGCCGCGCAGCGTGCCTCCGCCGTGCTTTTCGGCGGTTCGCTCGATGGGGTTTCCGCGGCGGATCTGGAGGCCATCGCCGCGGATGTCCCCTCGGCCACGCTCCCGGCGGGGCAGGTGGTGGGGCAGACGTTGGTGGACGTCGCGGTCGCGGCGGGGTTCCTGAAGAGCAAGGGCGAGGCGCGGCGTCTCATCCAGGGCGGGGGGCTCTCGCTGAACAACGAGAAGGTGACGGACGCGGCGTTCGCGGTGCCTGCCTCGGCGCCCGTGGAGGGTAAGGCGCTTCTGCTGCGTCAGGGCAAGAAGAATTACTTCCTGTTGCGTTTGGCGTAAAGGGGCACGGCATGGGGCGGCGAATCACGGATGTGGCCTTCGTGCTGTGCGCGGGGCTGGGCGAGCGGTTGCGGCCGATGACGTTGGGGCTGCCGAAGCCTCTGGCGCCGCTGTGGAACCGGCCGCTTCTGGGGCACACGCTGGGCATCCTGGAGGGGTGGGGCGTGCGCGAGGTCTACGTGAACGCGCATTGGCTGCCGGGGCAGGTGCGGGAGTTCGCGGCGGGGTATCGCGGCGCGGCGCGGGTCACGGTGCTGGAGGAGCCGGAGTTGCTCGGCACGGGCGGCGCCTTGCGCGGGATCGCGCCGTTTCTCGGCGACCGCCCTTTCTGGCTCATCAATGGCGACATCGTCTTCGACGTGTGCCCGGAGGCGGTGGAGGAGGCTTTCGTGCGCTCGGGGCGTTTCGCGGGGGCGTGGCTGGAGCCGACGCGTGGGCCGCGCACGGTGGAGACGGATTTCGCCGGGCGCGTGACCTGCTGGCGTTCGCCGACGCCGGGCGTCGAGCGCACCTTCACCTTCACGGGCGTGAGCCTGCTCGCCCCGGAGGTGGTGGGGTTCCTGCCCGACCGCAAGGTCTGCTCGGTGGTCGACGCCTTCGACGCCGCGGCGATGGCGGGGCGTTTCGTGCGGGCCGCCTCGCCCGCGGGCGCCTATTGGAACGACGCCGGGACGCCGGAGGCTTATCTGGAGGCACATCGCGACGCGCGGCGGTTGCCGGCGCTGGCGCGTTACGCGGCGGGTGCGGAGGACACGCCGCCCCCCGCGGTGGCGCGGGCGTTGGGGGCGCTCGGCTGGAAGGCCGGGGAGACGATCGTCGCGCCGCTCGGCGAGCGTGGGAGCAGACGTGCCTTCTGGCGTTTGGTCGGCGCGCGGGAGCGCGTCGTCGCCGTGGCGTACGAGACGGAGGGGCGTCCGGAGAACGCGCGTTACGCGGCGTGCGCCCGTGCCTTGGCCAAGGCCGGCATCGCCGTGCCCAAGCCGCTCGCGGAGGCGCCCGGGTTGCTGATTCTGGAGGATTTGGGCGACGAGACGCTTGACCGGCACGTGGCCGATATCCGCGAATCCTGCGCGATGGGCAGCGAATGCGGCCATGCGCACGGCTCGCCCATGCTTCATCAGGTGATGGAGCTCCTGGCGGCCTTCCATCGCGCGGAGGTGGGGGGGCTGGAATTGGAGCCGCCCTTCGACGCCGCCCTCTACGCTTGGGAATGGGAGCTCTATGAGCGGCACGTGGCGCCCTTCCCGGCGGAGGCGAAGGTGGAGTTGGCGCGTGTGCGCGAGGCGCTCCTGGCCGAGCCGCCCGTGCTCGTCCATCGTGATTTCCAGAGCAGCAATATCCTGTTGCACGGCAAGCGCCCGTGGGTGATCGACTTCCAGGGGATGCGCCGTGGGCCGGCGGTCTACGATCTCGCCAGCTTCCTTTTCGACCCTTACGTGGAGTGGGGCGACGCGGCGCGGGCGGATGCCTTGGGCGCCTATGCCAAGGCGTCCGGGCGTGACGTCGGGGCCTTGCGGCGTGTCCTCCCGCTCGCCGGCGTGCAACGGCTGACGCAGGCGCTCGGCGCCTATCACCGGCTGGCCGGGGTGGGGCAGACGCGTTTCCTGGCCTATGTGCCGGCGGCCCGTGCCCGTGCCGCCGCGCTCGCCCGGGAGGCGGGGCTTGGCGCGCTTGAAAAGGCCTTCCAATCGTGAGGCGCATATGCTATAATAGGTGTCGTATTTGCGTTGATTTGGAAGCACTCCAGGCTTGCGGACGCGAATGCCTTAGGAACCCAGCACGCTAAAATGGAGGCACCCGGGCGAGACCCGTGAGCGGCGGCAGTGCATGGCGAACCATGCGCTGCCGTCTGTTTCTGGGCGGATCCCGGGCCCTGAAAGGATGCCATGAGCAAACTCACCGCCCGTCACGTCTATACCTCGGAATCCGTCTCCGAGGGGCACCCCGACAAGGTCGCCGACGCGATTTCCGACGCCGTCCTCGACGCCTGCCTGGCGCTCGACCCCCAAGCCCACGTGGCCTGCGAGACCGCCTGCGGCAAAAACCTCGTCGTCAATCTCGGCGAGATCACCTGCCGCGGGTTCGAGACCCTCGACACCAAGGCCATCGCCGCGGACGTCATCAAGCGCATCGGTTACGACGATCCCGCGGAGGGCTTCTGCCATCAGGATTTCACCTACGTCAACAACCTGCACGCCCAATCGCCCGACATCAATCAGGGCGTGGACCGCGCGGACCCCGAGGAGCAGGGCGCCGGCGATCAGGGCATGATGTTCGGCTACGCCACCGACGAGACGCCCGAGGGACTCCCCCTCCCGCTCGTCTGCTCCAACCGCGTCCTCCGCCGCCTGGCCGAACTTCGCCACGCCGGCACGATCGATTGGCTCCGCCCCGACGCCAAGGCGCAGGTCTCCGTGCTCTACGAGGGGGGGCGCCCCGCGGCCATCACCTCCGTGGTCTGTTCCCACCAGACGCGCGACGTTCCCGAGGCGCTCATCCGTGACACGCTCCTCGGCGTCATCCATGAGGTGCTCGACCCCACCGGCTTGCTGACCGCCGACACGGCCTTCCACATCAACCCCACCGGGCGTTTTGTCATCGGCGGCCCCGCCGGCGACTCGGGCCTCACCGGCCGCAAGATCATCGTCGACACCTATGGCGGCGTCGGTTCCCATGGTGGCGGCGCCTTCAGCGGCAAGGATCCCTCCAAGGTCGATCGCTCCGCGGCCTATTACGCGCGTTACGCCGCCCGCAACATCGTCGCCGCCGGCCTCGCCTCCAAGTGCGAGATCCAGGTGGCCTACGCCATCGGCGTCGCCAAGCCGATGAGCATCAACGTCTCCACCTACGGCACGGGGAAGGTCCCCGAGGAGCGCATCGCCGACCTCCTTCAGGGCGGCACGCTCTTCGATTTCCGCCCCGCGGCGATCACCCGCGCCCTCGGCCTCACCCGCCCGCAGGGATGGAGTTATTCCGCCAACTGCGTCTACGGCCACTTCGGCCGTCCGGGCGTCCCGTGGGAGCGGCTCGACCGCGTCGACGCGCTCAAGGCCGCCTTGCTGTGAGGCGTTTGGCCGACAACACGCGCGGGCCCCATCCGGGGCCCGCGCTTTTTTTGTGCCCGATGCCTGTGGTCAGGCCTGCCCGGGGGCGATGGCCACGCGGCGGCCTTGGATGGCGAGGCGGCCGGCGGCGAGGAGCCGGAGCGCTTCGGGGTAGGCGAGGTGCTCCTGCTCCTGGATGCGGGCGTGGAGGGACTCGGGGGTGTCGCCTTCCAGGACGGGGACGGCGCGTTGGACGATGATGGGGCCGCTGTCGGTGCCGGCGTCGACGAAATGGACGGTGCATCCGGCGACCTTGGCGCCGTGGTCGAGCGCCTGCTTCCAGGAATGGAGGCCGGGGAAGGCAGGGAGGAGGGCGGGGTGGATGTTGAGGACGCGATCGGGGAAGGCGGCGAGGAGGCCGGGCTTGACGATGCGCATGAAGCCGGCAAGGACGACGGTGTCGGCGCCGGCCTCTCGGATGGCTTGGATGTAGGCCTCCTCGGCGGGGCCCTCGAGCTTGGTCTTGTAGGGCGCGGCGGAGAGGAAACGTGCCGGGATGCCGGCGCGGCGGGCGCGTTCGAGGATGAAGGCATCCGCGACGTCGGCGAGGACGAGGCGGATCTCGGCGTCGAGCGTGCCTGCCCCGATGGCGTCGAGGATGGATTGCATGTTGGAGCCGGAGCCGGAGCCGAGCACGGCGAGGCGGAGTTTAGGCATGGGGGGCCTCCTCGTGTGCCTCGGGGGCCGCGTCGGCGGGCTTCCAATCGTCGGGGAGGGCGTCGATGACGGTCTGGATCACCTGCTCGAGGGTGAGGTGGGTGGAGTCGATGGCGATGACGCCGTCGGCTTTGCGGAGGGGGGCGCAGGCGCGGGAGGAGTCGATCTTGTCGCGGGCGAGGAGGGAGGCCTGGACCGCCTCGACGGATTGGTTGGCGACGCCTTTCTGGATTTCCTCGGCCTGTCGGCGCTGGGCGCGGACGGCGGGGTCGGCCTCGAGGTAGAAGCGCGCGGGGGTGTCGGGGAAGACGGCGGTGGTGATGTCGCGACCTTCGACGATGAGGTCGCCGAAACGGGTGAGGTCGCGCAGGAGGTCGGTGATTTTGGCGCGGACCTCGGGGACGGTGGCGACGGGGGAGGCGTGGGCGTTGATGCGCGGCTCGCGGAGTTCCTTGTCGGGGCGGACGCCGCCGACCTCGTAGACGATGCGCCCGTTCTCGGGCACGCAGTCGATCCGGAGTTTGTCGGCGAGCGCGGCGACGGCGGCGGGGTCGGCGGTGTTCACGCCCTGTTCGAGGCATTGCCAGGTGACGATGCGGTAGAGCGCGCCGCTGTCGACGTGGAGGAAGCCGAGGCGTTCGCCGACGGCACGGGAGACGGAGGATTTGCCGGCGCCGCTGGGGCCGTCGATGGCGATGACGCGGGGTTCCGGCGCGGGCACGGGTTTGGGTTTGGGCACGGGGCGTTCTCCGGTTTTGACGAGTTGCTCGACGTCGCGCCCGTCGGCGGTCTCGACCTCGAGGAGGTAGTCGACGAGCTGGGCGAGGCGGGGCTTGTTGTCGCCGATGAGGCGTTCGCCGCGGAGGTAGGCCTCGCGAAGGAGGCGGGAGACCTCGGCGTCGATGGTTTGGGCGGTGGCCTCGGAATGGTCTTGCTTGCGGCCGAGCTCGCGGCCGAGATAGACCTGCTCCTCGTTGTCGCCGAAGGCCTGGAAACCGAAGGCGTCGCTCATGCCGTAGGCGCAGACCATCTGGCGGGCGAGGCGGGTGGCCATCTTGATGTCCTGGGAGGCGCCGGTGGAGAGGTCGCCGGTGAAGAGTTTCTCGGCGATGCGTCCGGCGGTGAGGACGACGAGCATATCCTTCATCTCGGATTCGGTGCGGTTGAGGACGTCCCGCTCGGGAAGGGTCATCGTGGCGCCGAGGGCGCGGCCGCGCGGGATGATGGTGACCTTGTGAAGGGGCTCGGTGTGCTCCAGCAGGACCTGCGCGAGGGCGTGGCCGCCTTCGTGCCAGGCGGTGATGCGGCGGTCGCGGTCGGCCATGGCGTGGGAACGGCGCTCGCGCCCCCAGAGGATTTTGTCTCGGGCCTCCTCGAGGTCGGCGTGGCAGACGTCGCGCCGGCGTTCGCGGGCGGCGAGGAGGGCGGCCTCGTTGAGCAGGTTGGCGAGGTCCGCGCCGGAGAATCCGGGGGTTCCGCGGGCGATGCGCTGGAGGTCGACGTCGGGGCCGAGCTTGACCTTGGAGGCGTGGACCTTGAGGATTTCCAGGCGGCCGTCGACGGTGGGCAGGTCGACGACGATCTGGCGGTCGAAGCGCCCGGGGCGGGTGAGGGCGGGGTCGAGCACGTCCACGCGGTTGGTGGCGGCCATGACGATGACGCCGGTGTTGCCCTCGAAGCCGTCCATCTCCACGAGCATGGCGTTGAGGGTCTGCTCGCGCTCGTCGTGGCCGCCGCCGATGCCGGTGAAGCGGGTGCGGCCGATGGCGTCGATCTCGTCGATGAAGAGGATGCAGGGGGCGTTTTTCTTGGCTTGGGCGAACATGTCGCGGACGCGGCTGGCGCCGACGCCGACGAACATCTCCACGAAGTCCGAGCCGCTGATGCTGAAGAAGGGGACTTTCGCCTCGCCGGCGATGGCCTTGGCCAGGAGCGTCTTGCCCGTGCCGGGGGGGCCCATGAGGAGGATGCCTTTGGGGACGCGCCCGCCGAGCCGCTCGAAACGCTTGGGGTCACGCAGGAACTCGACGATCTCCTGCACCTCCTCCTTGGCCTCGTCCACGCCCGCGACGTCCTTGAAGCGCACCTTGGCCTCGTCCTTGCTCAGGAGCCGTGCGCGGGATTTGCCGAAGGCGAAGGGGCCGCCCTCGCCGCCGACGTTCTTGAGCTGCCGGGCGAAGAGGAAGTAGAAGAGGAGGCAGATGAGCAGGAAGGGCAGGATGGAGACGAGCAGGGTGCCCAGGAGGTTCGAGCGGTTCTCCTGGGTGACGCGCACGCCGGCCTCGGCCAGGCGCTGCTCCAGGCCGCCCACGTCCAGCACGTTCACGCGGAAGGGCTCCCCGCGCAGGGCAGGCTGCCCCTCGCGCGCGGGTTGCGGGGCCCAGCGGCCCTCCATGAAGGTCGCGCCGTCGCTCTCGCGCACGAGGTTGATGTCGGTGACGGCGGTGTTGAAGACCGTGCCGTCCGGGCCTTGCGCGCGCCCGGCCTCGACGCGCCGCCAGAAGTCCAGCTGCGAGGGCGGCTGCGTGGCCTCCCCGCCGAGCGGGGCGACGGGGGCCGCGATCCCCTCCGTGCCGCCGCGGAAGATGCCGAAGAGCGAGGCGACGAAGACGGCGAGGAGCACCCAGACGATGAGCGGCTTGCGCCACTTGGGGCCGTCGCCGTCGGGCTTGGTGGCGTTGTCGTCCTTTTTTTTCTGCTTGGGGGCTTCGGCCATCTCAGCTCCTTTGGACCTCGCGGCCCTTCTCCTGGGCGGTGAGGATTTCGAACAACTGGTCGGACTGTTTCTTGCACGCGCCGAGGATCAGGCCCACCCCGAAGGAGAGGAGGCCGGCGATGGCCAGGAAGCCCGAGAAGATCTGCGTGGGCACGCGCGGCACCAGGCCGGTCTGGAAATACTCCGCCAGCACGGGCACGAAGAGCCCCGCGGCGATCAGCATCAGCACGCCGCCGACCGTCCCGAAGAAGAGTTCGGGGCGGTAGAAACGGAAGAGGTTGAAAATCGTCAGCAACACGCGGATGCCGTCGCGCACCGTGTTGAGCTTGGAGAAGGAGCCCGCCGGGCGGTCGCGGTATTGCACGGGCACCTCCACCAGGCTCATGCGCTTGTCGAGGGTGTGGAGCGTCATCTCCGTCTCGATCTCGAAGCCCTGCGCCAGGACCGGGCAGCTCTTCACGAAGAGGCGCGAGAAGGCGCGGTAGCCGGTCATCACGTCGTGCACGCGCTGCCCCCAGAGGAGATGGATGAGCGTGCAGACGAGCGTGTTGCCGAAGTTGTGGCCGGGGCGCTTGTTCTCCGTCATGTAGGTGGAGGAGAGGCGGTCGCCGTTCACCATGTCGGCCTCGCCGGCGAGGATGGGGGCGATGAGTTTGTGGACCTCGTCGGCGGGGTAGGTGTCGTCGGCGTCGACCATCACGTAGACGTCTGCCTCGATTCCCTGGAACATCCGCCGCACCACATGCCCCTTGCCCTGCTGGCGCACGTGGCGCACCTTCGCGCCGGCAGCCTCCGCCAACGCGGCGGAGTTGTCCGTGCTGTTGTTGTCGTAGACCCAGATGTCGGCCTCCGGCAATTGCGCGCGGAAGTCCCGCACCACCTTCTCGATGGTCAGCGATTCGTTGTAGCACGGCACCAGGACGGCGATTTTCGGCATGATGGCACTCCTCTCCTCTGCGAAAACGCTTAGTATAGCAAACCGCGCGGCCCCGCGCTCGTGCCGTCCTCGTCCGCCGCCGGCCTGGCGTTCCCCAGGCGGATCACGTTCACCGCGCAGAAGAAGGTGAAGGCCCCGGCGATGGCGTAGGCCGTGCGGATGGGCAGGTTGAGCCCGTAGGGGCAGCCGGCGTGCGACGGGTCGGACCAGAGGATGAAGCTGGTTACGACGAAGGTCATGAACATCCCCGGCACCAGGGTGAACCACGGCGCGACGCCCCGCCGCATGAGCCACACGGTGCAGACCATCAGCGTGGAGGCCGCGAGGATCTGGTTGCCCCACGCGAAATACTTCCACAGCCACTCGAAACTCTCCGCGCTCAGGTTGCTCCACCACAGCAGCGCGGCCACGATGGCGATCAACGGCAGGCAGAGCCCGAGGCGCGCGGCGAAGCGCCGTTGCGGCACGTGCGCCAGCTCGGCGAGCGTCAGGCGCAGGCTGCGCAACGCCGTGTCGCCGCTGGTGATCGCCAGCACGATCACGCTGAGCACGGTGACGGTGCCCATCCACGACCCCAGGAAGTGCTTGGTGCTCTCCATGAGGGCGTTGGTGGCCGGTTGCGCCATGAGGGCGGGGGAGAGGTTGTAGATCGCCATGCCCGCGCCCGCCCAGATCATCGCGATCACGCCCTCGGCGATCATCATGCCGTAATAGGTGGCGCGCGCCTCGCGCTCGCTCTTCATCGTACGCGCCACGATCGGCGACTGCGTGGCGTGGAACCCGGAGATGATGCCGCAGGCGATCGTCACGAAAAGGCACGGGATGATCGGCTGGTCATGGAACATCCCCGCGCGGAACCCCTCCGTCTCCGTGAAGAGCCACGGCTCCCGCAGCCCGGCGCACACCAGCGCCCCCAGCATCGCCAGTGACCCGACCAGCAGCACCGCCCCGAAAAACGGATAGATCGCCCCGATGATCTTGTCCACCGGGAAGAGCGTCGCCACCACGTAGTACAGGAAGATGACGCCCACGAAGAGCCAGAACCACGGGAACCCCGGCGCCACGGGCTCGGTGAGCCCCGCCGCGAGATTGGCCGGCACGTTGATGAAGACGGCGACGACCAACAGCAGCAACACCATGAGGAAGACCGAATACGCCTGCGTGTACCACTTCCCTAGCGACCCCTCCGTCAGCACCGGCAGGTTCGCCCCACGCGTCCGCACGCTCATGAACCCCGACACGCAATCGTGCACCGCGCCCCCGAAGACGCACCCGATCGGGATGATCCAGAAGCACTCCCAGCCGAATTTGATGCCGATGATCACGCCGATCACCGGCCCCACCCCCGCGATGTTCAGCAATTGGATCAGCATGTTCTTCCACATCGGCAGCGGCACGTAATCCACCCCGTCCCCCTGCGTGTAACAGGGCGTCTGCCGGTCATCGGGCCGCAGCAACCGCTCGATGAAGCGCCCATAGGTGAAATAACCGACGATCAACGCCGCAATGCCCGCGAGAAACCAAAACATCGCGCACTCCTTTCAGAAAATGCCGTAAAGTATACATCACCCATCCCCATCGCGCAAATCCTCCCGACTCTGACCCCAGACCCTTAAGGGTTTCGCCCTGAACCCTCCCCGACTTTTGGGGGCGGGTTTGCCTTTTTCGGGCGAATATGGTAGGATGGGGATACTTCAATCAAGAGAAAGGAGTTAGACATGAACGCCAAGTTCCGTTTTTGCCGACGCTCCTGCCCCGTGATGGCGGGGATGACGGCGGCCATTGGGATGGGCGATTGCCATCCCGCCCCTTCCGATCGATAACGCGTTCGGGCTTGGATGCCCGTGGTGAGGCCTTGCGTGCGCGATGGCGCGGCGCGGGGTCGCTTGTCGCGTGTTCGTCCCGCCGGGAACGCCCGGCGTGTCAATAAGGAGGTTTCCGTCATGAATCGTTTCTTGCTTGAGGCGCCCGTGGGGCGTCTGTTTGCCTCGTATCTGCTGCCCACCGTCTGCGCGACGCTGGTGACGGCGATCTATCTGTTCGTGGACACGGTGATGGTGGGTTACCGGCTGGGCGCGGAAGGCGTCGCGGCGCTGAACCTCATCGTGCCCTTGGAGTTCTGCTTCTTCGCCGTGGGGTCGCTCTTGGGCAACGGCGGGGGGATCTGCTTCACGCGCCGGATGAGCGTGGGCGACGTGGCCGGCGCGCGGCGTTGCTTCGCGGTGGCGGTCGTGGCCGGCGCGGTTTTCGCGGCGGTGGCGACGGTCGTCGGGTTGGCGTTCTTGCGCCCCTTGGCGCATCACGTGCTGGGCGCGGAGGGGCCGTTGCTCGACGCGGCGGTCGATTACGGGCGCTTCATCATGGCCGCGTGCCCCGCCTTCGTGGCGACGACGCTCCTGGCGCCGCTCCTGCGGCATGACCGGGCGCCGCGCCGGGCGATGGCCGGCGTCCTGGCCGGCGGCGTGGCCAACATCGTGCTGGACTGGGTCTTCATCTACCCGCTCGGGTGGGGGCTGGCGGGCGCCGGGCTGGCCACCGCGCTGGGGGCCACGCTCTCCGCGCTGATCATGCTCTCGCACTTCCGCGTGCCGGGGCGCGCGTTGCGGTGGGCGCGGCCGCGCACGCGCCACCTGCCGGAGGTGGTCGGCTTCGGCGGCGGGGACTTCCTGCAGGAACTCACCGGATGCGCCACGGTGCTGGGGTTCAACCGCCTGGCCCTTGCTTTCTTGGGCGAGGACGGGTTGGCGCTCTATGGCGTCTTGGCCAACGACCTGTTGGTCATGACCGCGCTCTTCAACGGCGTGGCGCAGGCCGCCCACCCGCTTTCGGCGGCGAACGCGGCGGCAGCGTGTTGGCCGCGCGTGCGGCGGGTGCTCCTGATGGCGCTCGCCGTCGCGGGGGGCGTCGGCGGGGTCGCCGCGGTCGCCGCGGTCGTCGCGCCCGGTCTCTTCCTGCGGGCCTTCCTGCCGGCGGAGGCGATCGCCGCGTTGCCGGCGGAGGCGCCGATGGCGCTGGCCGTGGGGTTGCTCGGCCTGCCGTTCATGGGGCTGGCGCAGACCGCCACGCTGCAGCTCCCCGCCGTGGGGCGGCCCGGCCTCGGGACGGTCTTCGCGCTTTGCCGGAGCGGGCTCCTGCTCCTGCCGCTGGGGCTCGCGCTGGGACTGGCGGTGGGGCCGTGGGGCATCTGGTGGGCCTTCCCCTTGGCGGAGGCGCTCATCTTGCCCGGCCTGCTGATGGCCCTCCGCTCCGCGACCCTCGCCCCGTGCACCGGGAATCCCGCATGAGCGGTGCTTGCCTTCCCGTCTTGGGATGGGGAAGGCGCGCCGGCACGGAAAGGCCCGACCGGAAAGGTCGGGCCTTTTTTGTCTCAGTTTCGGGCGCGGCGGGCGAGGAGGAGCCCGCCGAGGGCGAGGAGGATCGCGGCGGTGCACAGGGAGATGCGCGTGGCGAGGCGTTGGAGCGGGGTGCCTTCGTAGGAGAGGCGCAGGTCGCCCGTCCGCCCCGCGGTGAGGAGCTCGACGGTGCCGTCGGCGGCGGGGCGGATCGCGCAGGGGGCGCCGTCGAGGGTCGCGGCGTAGCCGGGGTAGTGGAAACGCGGCAGGGCGAGCGTGGGCGCGGGGTGGGCGATCGTGAGCGTGAGCGTGCCGTGCGCGGCGGAGTCCGCGGCGGCCCACGCGAAGGTGCGGTAGGGGTCGCCGGGGTGATGGAGGCGGTTCCAGGCGGTGGGCAGGTACTCGGCGTTGCCGATGTCGAAGGGGCGCTCCGCCGGCGTGGGGCGGTGGCCGAGGAACGTCGCGGCGCGGTCGTGCAGGGGCGTGGCGAAGGATTTGAGGAAGACCAGCGCGACGCACAGCGCCAGGAGGCGGCGTTGGCGTTCCGTGCAGATCTCGGCCAGGAAACGGCCGGCGACGGGGGCGAAGAGCGCCCACCAGAGCGTTTGGAGGCGGCTGGGGCGCTGGAGGGGGGAGAGGAGCGGCCCCAGCGCCGCGAGCAGGGGCTTGCAGGCCAGGAGCAGGAGGATGAGCGCGCACGCCCACACGGAAAACCGCACCCAGAAAGGCGCCTCGCGCAGGCGTCGGATCCCGCCCTGCCGCCACGCTACCCAGGCCATCGGCGCCAAGAACCATCCCCACATCAGGAAGGCGGAGCCCCACATGGTGAAGGCGCCCCCCAGAAAACGCGCGGCGAAAGTCTGCCAGAGCGCGGCGGGGAGGAACCACCCCATGGGCGAGACCCACCCCTCGGCGAAGCGCGATCGCGGCCCCAGCTCGAAGCAGACCAGCGCGCTCCCCCACTGTTCCAGCAGCGGGAGCCAGAACCACGCCGTGAGCCCCGCCACGGCGACCGCCAAGGCCGCCAGCGCGAGCAGACGGCGGGGATGGCGCAGGAGAAAGGGCACCCGGAAAAGCCCCAAGGCGACCAGGAACGCCGCCGCCAGCACCGTGGAGGGCAGATGCGCGAGCGGGAGCGCCGTGAGCCCGACCCCCAGCGCAGCCAGTGCCTCCCCCGCGCGCCGACGCCCCAAGGGCGCCTCGGCGAGGAGCACCCAGGCCGGGAAGACCACGCAGGGCATGAAGACGTTGCCGCAGAGCGTGCCGAGCGCGCCGCCATGGAAGAAGTTGAGCGCGCAGGGCGTGGCGTAGAGGCACACGCTCGCGAGCGTGGCGCGGCGCCCCAGCCCGAACCAACGCGCCAAACCGGCGGCGACGGCGACGAGCGCGGCGATCGCGCCCAGCGCGAAGCCGACCCAGACGGCCGCCAACGGCGCGCCGAGCGCGCGCGCCGCCGCCAAAGGCGTCAGGAAAAGGTCGCAATAGAAAATCGGCGTGGCGTAGCCATAACCCGCGCAGGCCCACGTGTCCAGCCGGAGCGGGTACCCGCCGCCCTCCCGGAAGTGCGTGGCGAGCCCCTCGATCCTGCCGAGGTGGAAGGCCGTGTCCGGCGCGACGACCCAAGCCGTGAGCGCGCAGGCCAGGGTCAGCGCCGCGAAGAGGCCGATCAGCGTCGGCCAGAAGCGGTTCCGTCGCGTGGGGAGGGGCATGGCGTCAGAGGCGATGCGTGGCGAAATGGGCGGGGAGCGTCTCGGCCGCGTCGAGCAGGTCGCGCCAGGTGGGGAGCGGCAGGGCCGGCCCGGCCCAGGAGAGGTCGACGCGCAACCGTCCGAAACCCGCGCGGAGGAGGTCGGGCAGATGGCCCGCGGCGCTCCAGGGGCGTTCGTCGAAGGTGCACCAGAGCCTCCCCCGGCGGACGACGCGCAGGCGCGCGCCGTTCCGGTCGGTGAGGCGGGCGCCCTCGGGGTGGGGGAGCAAAGGCGGCGTGCAGGCGATGAAGAGCGGGACGAAGGCGGCCACGAGCACCTCGCGCGGCGGGTCGTCGGGCAGGGTGAGCAGGTTGGGCAGGTTGGCCTCGGGGCCGGTGACGGCCGCGGTGAGCCCGAACGCGCCCTGAAGGCGGACGGCCGCGGCGTTTGCGGCGTACCACGTCCAATCCGCCGTGACGTCGAAGGCGTCGCAGGCTGGCTGCAGGTCGGCGAGCAGGCGCCAGGTGGCGAGGTCGGCGCATTCGAACCGGCGGAAGCCGCGGTCCGCGAGCGCGCCCACGCAGGCGGCCATCGGCCCCAGCTCGGCATCGCGCAGCGCCACGGGCAACGCCACGCGGAGACGTTCGCGGGGGAGGGCGTCCAGCCATGGGGCCAGCCGTTCGGGCGCGTCGCCGGCGGCGAGCGCCACGACGACCTCGTCCGGCATCGCGCCGCCCAATGCTTCCGGCGTCTGGCAGGCCGCGACCTTGACCGTCCACCGGGGCGTCTCGGCCGGTCGGCGCGTGGGCGGCGGCGTCTCGGCCGGCGGGGCCGTCACGCGGGGCGCGGACGGTTGCTCGGCGGCGAGCGCGGCCCAGCGGCGGCGGGCCTCGTTGAGCAGGGAGGGCGGGGCGAAGAGGCCGCGATCCTCCACGGCGAGCGAACGGAGGAAGAATCCGTCGTCGCCGAGGCGCGCGAGGTGGCGTTCGATGGCGGGGCGGGAACGTTCGGGGTGTTGCGCGGGGGCGAGGGCGGCGGGGAGGGTGACGGTATGCCCGCCGCCCGCGAGGGTCAGCGCGTCGGGGGCGAGGGTCAGCGTGAGGTCGGCGGGGCGGGGCAGGCGCAGTTCCGCCGCGCGGGGCCTGGGCACGCGGAAGGCCCGCCGCACCGCCTGGGAGGCCGCGTGGCAGATGACGGCCCCGCGGGGGATGTCGCCGACCTCGCGCGGCAGAAGCGTCTCCACCCGGCTCCCGGCCGGGCAGGTGACGCAGGGGCGTTTCGTGCGGGCGTCGCGCAGACGGTCGACCGCGAAGCCGACGGGGCGCCCGGGCAGGTCGATCTGCAGGCCGTCGTGCCGCTCCAACGGGCGGGCGGTGTCGAAGGCGAGCCAACGCCCCTCGGCGTCGCGCGTCACGCGCAACGCCTTGCCGACGGGGAGGCCGCGGTGGCCGACGCTCCGCGCGTCGATGACGCGGTCCGCGGGGGTGTGCGGGTCGAGCGCGTAAAGCGGCGTCCAGGGGCGGGAAAAGATGGTGCGCAGGTCGTCGGCCTTGGCCCTGAGCGCCTCGGGCGGGAGGTCGCCGTCGAGCGCGTGGCGGTAGAGGTCGGTCACCGCCGCGACGTAAAGCGGGTTTTTCATGCGGCCCTCGATTTTGAGCGAGGCCAAGGGGAGGGCGCGCAGGGTCGCCGCGGCGTCGAGCAACGCCAGGTCGCGCATGGAGAAGGGATGGCAGGGCTCCCCGCCCTCGGGGCGGAAGGGTTGCCTGCAGCAATAGGCGCACCGCCCGCGGTTCCCGCTGCGCCCCGTGGTGAGCGAGGAGAAGAGGCAGAGCCCGCTCAGGCTGTAGCACAGCGCGCCGTGCACGAAGACCTCGATCTCGACCCCCGCCTCCCGCCCGATCTCCGCCGCCTCGCGCAGCCCCAGCTCCCGCGCCGTCACCACGCGCACGAAGCCCAGCTCCCGCAACGCCCGCGCCCCCGCCGCCGACGTGCACGCCAACTGCGTCGAGGCATGGAGCGGCAGACGTGGGAAGTCGCGCCGGATCATCGCCGCGAGCCCCAGATCCTGCACAATCGCCCCATCCGCCCCAAGCGCCTCCAAGAGCGCCAGATCGTCGCGCAGCGCCGGCAACTCGTGGCTCTCGAGCAGCGTGTTGAGCGTCACGTAGATCTTGCGCGGCCGCGCCTGGTTCCGGGCGTAGGCGACGACCTGCCGCAACGCCTCCTCGGAGAAGTTCGCCGCGTCCGCCCGCGCGGAGAAGCGGCTCAACCCCAGATAGACGGCATCCGCCCCGTAGGCGAAGGCCGCCAGCGCGGCCTCGAAGGAACCCGCCGGCGCAAGCAATTCGGGCACTGGGCCCCTCGTCTCGGTCTTCATGCGCCCATTCTACCAAAGTTTCCCGCGAAAAGGCTTGACTTGGAGCGCACGCCAGATGTTATAGTGCGGCCGAAACAATGATGAACGCAAGGGAACGCCGCCATGACCATCGCCGAAGTCTGCAAACTGTGTGCCATCTCCGCCGACACGCTCCGCTACTACGAACGCGAGGGGCTGCTGCCGCCCATCCGCCGCACCCCCAGCGGCATCCGCGACTACTCCGAGCAAGACCTCGATTGGATCCGCTTCGCCCAATGCATGCGCGCCGCCGGGCTGCCCATCGGCGCACTCTCCCGCTACGTCAGCCTTGTCCGGAAGGGCGACTCCACGCTCCGCGAGCGCAAGGAGATTTTGGCCCGCGAACGCACCAGACTCGCCGAACGCCTGCACACCCTCCAAGAGACCCTCGCCAAGCTCGACGGCAAAATCGCCGATTACGACCGCCGCTGCCTCGCCTGGGAACGCGAGCACCTCCGCCGCTGATTCCCTTGGGGCACCGCCGCGACCGCCTCTCACCCGCCCACAGGATCGCGGCCGGCGCGATTTCCTTTCCCGCGCGGCACGCTTTTTGCTAAAATGGCATCCCGTTGCGACCCCGTCGGGTCGCCATCACGGAGTGACCCCATGAGGAAAATCGGATTCGACAACGAGGCCTACCTGCGCCAGCAGGCCGAGGGCCTCATGCAGCGCGCGGAAGCCTTCGGCAACAAACTCTACCTCGAATTCGGCGGCAAACTGATGTTCGACTATCACGCCGCCCGCGTCCTCCCCGGTTACGACCCCAACGCCAAACTCCGCCTCCTCCGCTCCCTCGGCGACAAGGCCGAGATCATCCTCTGCGTCTACGCCGAGGACATCGAGCGCAAGAAAATGCGCGCGGACTTCGGCATCTCCTACGACGACGACGCCCTCAAGCTCATCGACTCCCTCCGCGCCTGGGGCATCCACGTCTGCGCCGTGGTCATCACCCGTTTCGACGGTCAGCCCGCCGCGCTCCTGTTCCGCAACAAACTTGAGACCCGCGGCATCACCGTCACGCTCCATCGCGCCGTCCCCGGCTACCCCTCCAACCTCGACCTTGTCGTCTCCCCCCAGGGCTACGGCGCCAACGCCTACGTCGAGACCACCCGCCCCATCGTCGTCGTCACCGGCCCCGGCCCCGGCTCCGGCAAGCTCGCCACCTGTCTCACCATGCTCTACCACGACCGCATGGCCGGCCGCCCCGCCGGCTACGCCAAGTTTGAGACCTTCCCCGTCTGGGACCTCCCCCTCAAGCACCCGGTCAATCTCGCCTACGAGGCCGCCACCGCCGACCTCGGCGACATCAACATGATCGACCCCTTCCACCTCGAGGCCTACGGCAAAATCGCCGTCAATTACAACCGCGACGTCGACGCCTTCCCCATCCTCCGCGAGATCTGGACCCGCCTCGACGCCTCCGGCCAATGCCCCTACAAAAGCCCCACCGACATGGGCGTCAACCGCATCTCCGCCGGCATCGTCGACGACGACGCCTGCCAGGACGCCGCCCGCCAGGAGGTCATCCGCCGCTACTTCCGCCACCTCTCCGACGCCGTCGCCAAAGGCTCCGCCGACAAACACCCCGTCGAGATCGTCGAGCGCCTCATGCACCAGCTCCGGCTCGCCCCCGAGGACCGCCCCGTCGTCGTCCCCGCCCGCCAAGCCGCCCACGACGCCTCCCTCACCCACACCCTCGAAGGCGTCGCCTGCGGCGCGGCACTCGAACTGCCCGACGGCTCCATCGTCCAAGGCAAGAACTCCCCACACCTCCACGCCGCCGCCGCCACCGTCCTCAACGCCGTCAAGCGCCTCGCCCGCATCCCACAGGACCGCCACCTCCTCGCCCCCGCCACCATCGCCTCCGTCACCCACATGAAACAGGGCATCCTCAAAGGCAAATACGGCTCCCTCAACCTCGACGAGACCCTCGTCTCCCTCGCCATCTGCGCCGCCACCGACCCCGCCGCCAAGGCCGCCCTCGAATGCCTCGCCGACCTGCGCGACTGCGAGATGCACCTCTCCCACATGCTCACCCCCGGCGACGAGGCCGGCCTCCGCCGCCTCGGCATCCGCGCCACCAACGACCCCCTCTTCGCCACCGCCGAGCTCTTCGTCGACTCGTGACCCACCCCCTTCCGCGAGGTCGCGTCGGCGCGAAAATAATTCGTCACCGGCGGGTCGAAATGATGTAAAATAAAGACACGCAGGCGCGAGATGCCGTCTGCGTGTTTCCAAGGAGTCTCGGCGATGGCAAAAGGCAACGTGTTACGGTTTGGCGCAATCGGCGCCTTGGCGATCCTGGTGATGCTCGGCGCGGGATGCGCCGCTGAGCGTGCGCCCTTCTCGGACGAGAGCGCGGCCCTCGTGGCCTATTACGAACCCCGCCGCGCCGCGGACCAAGCGCACGTGGATGCGCTCCATGCCGCCCGCGCCGGCGACACCGCCGCCCTCACCGCTTGGCGCGAGGCCGTCGCCGGCCCGCAGGGCGACGCCACCGCCTTCAACGCCGCGCACAAAGGCAAGGTCACCCTCCGCGAGGAGGGACCTTGGGCCGTCTATGCCCCCGCTGGCAAACCCAAGGCCACGCTCGTTTACCTCCATGGCGGCGGATGGGCCGTCGGCGGCCCCCGCACGAACGAGGCCTTCTGCGCCGCGCTCGCCGAGAAGGCCGCCGTCGAGGTCTGGTCGCTCGACTACCCCCTCGCCCCGGAGAATGCCTTCCCCGTCGCCCCCCGCGTGGTGAGCGACCACGTCAAGGCACTCCGTGCCCGTTTCGCCGATCGTCCCCTCTTCATCTCCGGCGACTCCGCCGGCGGCAACCTCGCGATTGTCGCCGCCCTTGTCGCCCCGGGCGTCGCCGACGGCCTCATCCTCTATTACCCCGTCCTCGCCCTTTATCCGGACGGCACCCCCGAATACCGTGCCTACCAGGATGTCATCCTCCTCACCGCTTCCCTCACCGAGGCCTTCGCCCGCGTTTACGTGGATGCCGCCACCGCCCGCTCCAACCCCATCGCCTCACCCCTTCTGGCCGGCGATGCCTCCCTGCGCACCCTCCCCCCCATCCTCACCGTCGCCGCCGAATGCGACCTCCTCGCCGGCCAATCCCGCCTCCTCCACGAACGTCTCGCCACCCTTGGCCGCGCCGAGGACGCCCGTTTCCTCGTCACCGGCGCGCTCCATGGTTTCCTCTCCTTCCCCCAGCTCCCCGCATCCCAGCGAGTCGCCCTCGACGTCTCGGTGCGCTGGCTCCGTGCCCGCCTCGCCCACGCCAACATCCGCTGACATTCATTCCTTTTTCGCCAAGCGTCCCAATGCTTGGCGGAGTTTCTCACGCACGAACGCGCGTTCCTCGGGAGTGAGCACCAAGCCCCACGCCAGCGGCAATAAAATCGCCTCGCAACACAGCGTCGTCATCGCCACGCGCCACAGAGACGGCTCCATCCACAGTCTCGGCAACGTCCCCGCCGCGCCGCAAATCGCCGTCAGCATGGCGATCGGCAACACCGTGCTCCTGACCCAGTGGCGAAACGAGAAGCGCACAAGTTTCCGCGCGAACCAGATCGCGCTCAGGATGTGCGCCGCGATGAAAATCACGAACGCCCACCCGATTGAATACACCCCGAACCCAAGCGCCACGAAGAGCCACGCTGCCGGGAAGGTCAGGATCAAAAGTGTCCCCGAAACCAACTGGTACGCCATCACCTTGCCGTTCGCATTCAGCGCGAGCATACTCCCGCGCCCCAAGCGATCGACCACCAGCGTCGCCAACATGAGGAGACTCAGCCCTGCGGCATATTCCGGCGGATGCTTCAGCCATAACCGCAGCACCTCGTCGATTTCCAACGCCAACGGCAACGCGAAAAGCAGCACCAAGAGCGAGCCGATCGTGCACGTGCGGTAGGTGAGCGCGAGCATCCGCCCATAATCGCGCGCGCCGCACGCGTTCGTGATCGCCGGCAAAAACGCCCCCTGCAGGCACGCGTTCAGCGTGTTGCAGTGGTTGCTCACCGACGTCGCCACCGTCATCGCCGCGTTCGTCGCCGGGCCGAAATACTTGTTCACCACGATCATCACCCCCTGTCCCCGCAAGAGCACCCCCAGGCATCCGAAGAACTCCGCGCCCGCGAAATACACGAGCGCCCGTGTCCGTCGCCAATCCCACAGATACGCCGGTCGAAACCGCAATTCCGGGAAGATGAACACCGCCCTCACCGCGATGATCACCATCGGCGCGATGGCCAACACCGCCGTCCACAGCGCATACCGTGTCAGCCAATCCCCCGGGTGCGACACCATGTAATAAAGCACGCACACATTCAACGTCGCCGTCACGAAACTGTAAATCGTCAACTCCGCGATATATTGCTTTGCCTCGTACATCGCGCGGAACGGCACGCTCATCATCCCCACCAGACTTGTCACGCACACAATCCGGAAGACCCACACGCATGCCTCCACGCGTTCCGGCGGGATTGTCAGCCACGCCCTCACCGCGTGCTCCCCGATGGGGTACCCCACCGCCATCAAGGCCAATGGCACCACGCAATGGATCGCCAACGCGCTGTTGAACCATTGCCGGCACACCTCCAAGCCTTCGCCCTGCGTCCCCGCCACCCGCGCCTGCCCCACCGAGAATGCGTAAAACCGCCCCACCGCGTTCGAGAGCAACCCGTTCAGGAAGCCGATGCACACCGTCAGCCCACCCACCACCCCATAGAGCCCATAATCCACCTCCCCCAATGTCATCAACACCCAACGGCTCGTGAAAAGCCCGCACCCCATCGTGAACAACGACCGCCCGTAAGTCGCCACCACATTCCAGAATATCCGCCGATTCTCCGTCATCATCCTCCCTTTCCCCGGCGTTTAAACGTACGTCTAAACGCACGGGTGAAAACAGTGCGTAAAGTATAGCAAATCCGTCCGCGAAGGGTGGGGCGTTTAGACGTACGTTTAAACGCCGCACTTGGTTTTTGCGATGCGTATTGCCATTCTGACGTTTTCACCGTGCGTACAATGGAGGGTCGCGGCATGAGAGTTGGTGTACTGACCACCCATTCCCAGTTGAATTATGGAGGCGTGTTACAGGCTTGGGCTGGGCAACAGGCCTTGCGTATGTTGGGGCACGATGTCTCTGTGGTTGACCGTTGGATTGATTCGCGTAACGTCACGCTACGCGGGCCTTTTGCGCGAATGTCCCTCAAAGCGTGGGGCTCGTTTCTGATCCACGCGTGCTTCGGGTGCGGCCAATGGGCACGAACCGTTCGCCATTGGCGCACCATGCGCTTCGTGCGTGAGACCATGCGTCTCACGCCTTACCACTTTCATGAATGGCCGGACGTGGCGGGGAAAGACCTAGGCTTGGACGGTCTTGTCATCGGGAGCGATCAAGTATGGCACTGTGGCGACTGGGGTGACCCCAGCGTCTATCTCCTCGAAGGTGCGCCGCAAGGGTTACATGCCATCGCTTACGCTGCCAGTTTCGGGATACGCGCTATCCCACTCGACTGGGTCGTGCGTTTCCGCGAGGGCCTGCGCCGATTCGCCGCGATTTCCGTCCGCGAAGCCGAGGGGGTAACCCTCGCGGCCTCCGTCGGCGCCAAAGCCACCCATGTGCTCGATCCCACCCAACTTGTCCCCGCTGATGCTTGGCGTATGCTCGCATTTGGACGGACACCCCCTTCTCCCCCGAGGCGCAGACGTCTCGTCTGTTATTTCCTCTCCGTCGATCTCAAACGCGTCTGGCCCTTGCTCGAAGCATTCGCCAAGCGGAACGATTGCGACATCCACGTCCTACGTGACGGTGCCTACGCCGTCCGCTTGGCTCCTCGTCCTTTGATGAAGCACCTCTGGTTCCGTCTGCGTACTGGGTTCTCTTCCGTTCGCGTCCGAAATGATGCAGGCCCACGCGAGTTCCTCCAAGATTTCGCCCAAGCCGACTGGATTGTGTCCGACTCCTTCCACGCGTTGATGTTTGCTTCCATCTTTGGTAAAAACGTCCGTATCCTCCGTCCCGACACAACCGCTCGCCAAGGGATGTTCGCTCGCATCGAGGAATTCGCCGCCCGTTATACTTCAGGTCCCCTCATCGCCCCCGACCTCCTCTCCGCCCTTGCATCCCTTGCCGCCCCAATCACCTACGATCTTCCCGCCCTCTCCGCCGCTCGCGCCTCATCCCTCTCTTGGCTCCGCGAGAACCTTTCTTTGAGGGATTGAGGTTTCATCGGGTAATCAGTCGCTTTATGATGGGGATGAGTCGTTCAAACGGGGTGAGAAGTTTGGTGCGTCGCCCAAATCGGACAGCGTGATTGCAGAGACGTAACAGCATGAAACGCATCGTGAGGAGCGATCTCTCCCAAGGGGCGGAGGGGTGCCAGAAGAGATGGTCGTAGCGTTTCCGGTTACGGCGCAAGAAGTTCGGTAGGGAGCGTGCCGTGGGATAGAAAAGATACCCGCGGCGATAGATGTCGCGACCTTGTCGGATCCGCCGTGACACCCATTGCGCCGTGGTCGTCTCCGCGTCATTGTACTGTTGCTCGACGATGGATTGGCGTTTTTTCAGGACGCGCTCAAGACCACCCAGATAGGAAAAGTGCCAGCCTCCGTGGGGGATGAGGCGATTCCCGTCCATGGCACGGAGTTTGTTTGGGTTTGAGGTTCCCCAGTAACAAGGCAAAAAACGGAATTTTTGGTTCTCAGGGAAGGGCAATCGCGGGAGTACGTCCCGATAATAATCGTAGCGCACCATTTTGATGACGGGGAAGGGCGGCTCGGAACTTCGGAAGTCGAGGAAGAAATTGTAGTTGTCCACGCAGAGGGTCGTGATGCCGGGACGGGGGTGGTTGCGCAGGATGGCCTCCGGTCGTGGAATCTCATCGAGATCCGAGACGATGATGACATCATCGTCCTGACAATTTTGCAATGCTTCGTCGATTTTGGCACGTTGCCAATTCTCGATCACCCAGTTGTTGCCATTCGCGTCACGCGGCGCACCTGATGAGGAGGGTGGATTGTCGGCGATGACGTGAATGAGTTTGCCTTTGAACGGTGCGAAACGGGCGATGTTTTCCTGAAGCAAGAGGGGCTTGGGCGCCCCTTGATGAGTCTGTGTCGCCTCCACGACGATGAAGCGATCCACGACGTCCTTGAGAATGTTCAGGCGGATTTCGAGCAAGTCGAGTTCGTTGAAGAAGGTGAAACAATCGTAAATCATTGGCTTGCAGACAGCGATACAAACAAATGGTGCGTTTAAACGACCGTCTAAACGCACTACCCCCGTCACACGGTTTTGCTATACTTCTCGTCATCGTTTCACTGATGCGTTTAGACGGTCGTTTAAACGCACCATCGGAGGGTTGATTCGTGTCTCGGCGAATGTTTTCGATCGTTGTCCCCTGTTACCGTGTGCGCGCGTATCTTCAAGAGTGTTTGGCCTCGGTTTTGGCGCAATCGGAATTCCGTTGGGAGTGCGTTTGCGTCGATGATGGGAGCGGGGATGGGTTGGACGAAATCGTGGATTCTGCCGTGCGTGCGGATGCGCGTTTTCGGGCTGTTCACCAACCCAATCGGGGCGTCTCGGCGGCACGGAATCGGGCGTTGGCGCGGATACGTGGCGAGTGGGTGCTTTTCTTGGACGGGGATGACCTCTTTCATCCGCATCTGTTGCGGGAGGTCGCGCGGACGATCGAGACCGCCCCGCGGGATTTGGATGCCGTTCTTTTTCGGGCGACCGTGGGGGATGAGCATGGTGTGTGTTTCCCGTCTTGTCCGGTCCCGCTTGGGCAACGCTTTGTGACACTTGGCGCGGATGGCGCTCCGGCGGATCATCGTGCCATGTATGGAGCATTCTGTGAGGTGGCTTACCGCCGTGGGTTGCTTGATGGGTTGCGTTTTGACGTCACGCTGAGATACGGGGAGGATTTGCTGTTTTTGATACGGGCCATCGTCCGGATGCGCGTGGCGGCGATTCAGGCGTGGAAGCCGTATGGGTTACGCTTGCGTCAAGGCTCGGCGATGCGAAGTGCCGTTACGGAGAAGCGTGTCGCGGACGGAATCGCGTTTGGCGAGGCCGCGTTCGTCGCGATTATGGGCACGCCGCTGGCGCGGGACGCATCGTTCGTGCGAATGCTGTATGGTGGCGTGGTGGAGCGCATCGCATCGGAGATTATGGGCCAGGTCCGTCGTGAGGCCTTATGGAGACGCTGGTTGGTGGCATTGGACGCGATTGCGCATATCGACGCAACGTTCTCCCCGTGGCAACGCATGGCGTTACGGGTGCTGACGCGTTTCCGGCGGCCGTGGGTGGCCTGGATTCTGTGTGTGATGCCTTATTGGGTCAAACGGCGAATCAACCGCCAAAAGCTACGCGTGTGGTGGGCACGGGCTCACTCTTGAAACTATGCCTGTATTTGGCGACCGGAAAGAGAAAATGATAGAAGAGCTTTCGGAGCAGGCGGTTACGCGGTTCCGGAAAAAGCCGCAATAACCCAATTCTCAATTTGAACTCTGGATAGAGCGTACGGAGGACGTGAGAGGCCTCGCGCCTTGTGAAGACCTTGCATAGCGCTTGGTAGGCGCTCGACAGATAGTGGTTGGCGATACGTGCCCGTGCCCTTGGGCCTTGGCGGAAATGGTCGCAGAGCGTGAGCATCATGGCGAAGGCGTTGTCGTGGTAGGTCAGACTCTTGGCGAGATCCCCGTTGCGGCTTAGCGAATGGCCCGAATAGCGGCGGACCGAAACGGGGTGGGGAAGGCAGACGACATCACCCCATGAGGCAAGCAGGCAGAAGAGTTGCGTGTCGAGCATGCGGAAACGCGCGTCGATGAGATGCGGGCACTCGTCGTAGATCCGCAAGAGATCCCTCACACGGCAGACAACCCCGGCGGTCTCGACACGATAGGTCTCATCAAGGATTCTCGCGAAGCGGTTCGGTGGCAGGCGGAATCGCAAGGCGTTCTCCGTGAGCGCCCCCGAGGCTTCGTCGTAGAACCGCGTGTATCCATGCACGAGCGAGACTTCCGGGTGCGCGCGAAGGAGGTCGACCTGTCCTTGCAGGCGTGTCTCGGTGAGCCACCAGTCGTCCCCCTCGCAAAATGCCGCGAACGTCCCGCGCATGGCGCGGCGGACATTCCGAGCGTTACGGTTGAGCCCGACGTTCCGGCGCGTGGAAAGAATGCGGATTTTGTCAGGATGCTCACGTTGTAGGGCGCGGGCCACGTCCAATGAATCGTCGGTGCTGCAATCGTTGCCGATGATGATCTCAAATGGGAAGTCGGTCTTTTGTGCCACAATGCTCTCGACGCAATGGCGCAGGGTACGGGCTTGGTTATAGACCAAAACCTCGACGCTGACGAGCGGTGGCGCCTTGGGCGGATCGGGGATGGGAAAGTCACGAGGGGCCCCAACGTCTTCCGGGTCAGCCGTGCGCAGGCACTCCCGTACCTGAAGAATCGTGGAAATCAGTTCCTCCGCGGGAGGAATCCGCAAAGATTGGCTCGACATGGCTGACGCCCTTTCTGTGACGCAGGTGCGGCGTTTAAACGGACGTTTAAACGCACGGGTGAAAACAAACGCACAAAGTATAGCAAATCCGATTCCCGGGGTAGTGCGTTTAAACGTCCGTCTAAACGCCCAAAGGAGTCTCGGAGAAGCTATGCCCCCTGATTTTTCGATTGTCGTCCCCGTGTACATGGTTCGGGCGTACATCCATGAGGCGTTGCGGTCCGTGGCACGGCAAACTTATGACCTGTGGGAGTGTTGGTGCGTGGATGATGGGAGCGCGGATGGCGGGGGAGGTTATTTGGACGAGGCGGTGCGGGGGGATGGGCGCTTCCATGTCATCCATCAACGAAATGCGGGGGTGGCGGCCGCCAGAAATCGGGCGTTGGGGCGTGTTCGGGGACGGTGGTTGCTTTTTCTCGATGGCGACGATGCGGTTGCGCCTACGTGGTTGGCGACGATCCGGGAGTTGGACGCTCGGTGCCCGGACGCGGACATGATCGCCTTTCGGATGGGAGAGACATGGGAGGACGTGGGGAAGACGATTCCTCGTCTTGGGGGCGTGCGTGTCATCAATGCCGAGGATGGGATCTCATTGGCGTTGGCTCGGCACAGCTTTTGGGAATTCGCCTATCGGATGCCGCGAGGGGGAGCAATCCGGTTTCGCCCGTTCACGCATTCCGAGGATGTGCTGTTCATGACGATGTGGTTTTGTCGTGCACGGCGGGTTGTTTTGGCGGAGATACCGCTTTATTGGTATCGGCGACGGGAAGGCTCCGCCACGACATCGTCTGTCTCGGTGGCGCGGTTGCAAAGCGAATGGGGTGCTTGGAGCGCGATTCTTGGCCTGTACGTTTCTGGGGCACGACCGGTCGCACGGGACGTCTTGCGCAATTGCGAGAAGGTTTTGGCACTGGGCCAGATGGGGTGGATGGCGCGTTTGTCTGACCGGCAGACGCGGGTGGCGTGGTATCGCCGGTGGAGGTGGGCGCTTTTGCGCATGGCTTGGGGGACACATGGCACGACCATCGCATTCCGCACAACGGCCTTGCTTTTTTGGGCGACGCCTTGGTATACTGTCAGCCAATGGTTCGTTGGGCGGTGTGTCCGCCTGAAGGCGTGGTCGAGGAGCAAAAATAATGGCGCAAGAGACTTTTCACGTAGCGGTCGCGGCGAATGAGAGGTATATGCCAGGGGCTCTCGTGGCGTTGGCCGGGGTGGCGGCTTTCGCACGGCGGGAGACGCCTTTGCATTTTCATGTGTTCACGGAGGATGTCCGCCAAGAGACGATGGAGGAGGCGAGGGAGGTCCTGTCACGACTTCACCCGAATGGGGTCGTGGAGCAGCACGTGTGCGATGAGACCATCCTCGCCGGGCTGCCTTACTGGGCCGGGTCGCGCATGGCCAGTGTGCGGTGCTTCTTCCCGTATATCCTGAAGGATGTGGATTGGTGCCTCTATTTGGATTGCGACGTGCTCTATCTGGCCTCCGTCGAGGAGCATTTCTCCTATCGTGACGCAAATGCCTACGCGGTGGTCGTCCAAGAGGAATCCGAACGTTGCCGGCGGGGGGAGTGCGAGTGGGCCGCGCGGCGGTGCGGGGTGACAATCCCGGACTCGGAGTATTTCAATTCCGGGGTCATGCTTTTCAATTTCAAGAAATGCCGTGAAGACAAAATCCCCGAGCGGATTCAGCAGTTCTTCAAGGATTATCCGGACGTCGCGCTCCCGGACCAGACGGCCATGAATGTCGTCTTCCATGGACACAAGGCCTTTGCCCCACAGAAGTTCGACCGCCTGCAGATTTTCCTGACCGACGAAAAACTTGCCGAACGCCCCGTGGTGCACTACGTGTGCGGCAATCCATGGGTGCGCAAATACGGGGAGGTCGCCTCCGGCCGATTCCGTCTGTGGCACGCCTTCGCGGACACCTATGTCTGGCGCAAGCGGGGAGAATCCTATCATCGTTGCCTCGGATGGCGCGTGCTCTGGGGGAAACGTCTGCTCTACGCATTCCTTCATGTCCCCTTGCTGTGGCGGGTGCTTTGCCTAATCTGCCAGATGCGCGGTTATAAAGGCATCACGCCGCATTGGCGTCAGCTCCAGCTCGCCCATGATTGCTCGGATCTTGCCATACGTGAAGTTTTGGGGATAGGTCGCTCATGAAAGTCTTCCTGATCAATCTCGACAAAAACCCGGATCGGCTTGCGGCCGCGGATGCCCAGCTGAAACGCCTCGGCGTGGAATACGAGCGCTTCCCCGCAGTCTACGGCAAGGCCTTGCCCGAGGAGGAAAAGCGACGCGCCGTGAATCGTTTTCGGTGGTGGTGCGCGGTTGGGCGCACCATCCGTGATGGCGAAATCGGATGCGCGTTGTCGCACTACGCCATTTATCGACGCATGGTGGAGGAGCGGATTCCGATGGCATGCGTCTTGGAGGACGACGTGCTCTTGGAAGACGCGTTCCCCGATCAGCTACGGCGTGTGGAGGCATGGGTGCGCCCCGGAGAGCCGCAGGTGGTCTTGCTCTCCAATCATACTGGGAAGAACGTGGAACGCGCACAGGGAATCTATCCGACGCAATCGGATATCAGGACAGAAGGATATGTTTTGACCCGTACGGCGGCGATTGCGTTGTTAAAAGCAAATCTGCCTTTGAAAGTTCCGTGTGATTTTTGGGGGCGATGGGTCAGTATGCACATTTTGGCACTTTATCACGCACACCCGCGGTGTTGCACGCAAAATTGTACTCAATTCCTCTCAGACATTGGAACTACGGGAATTGAAGTTCCTCAGGAACATAGGACTTTTCTGAAACGGATTATCTATGTGGTATGTCGTGGGACAGGGAAGGCATTGGATTCGCTTTTCGTTGTGGCGGCGTGCTTTGTCAGGCATTTTAGAACTTCCAAGAGGCGTGGATGAATGGGGAGTAGGGGAGTAATTGATTGAGGTGTGAAATGCGCGAGATTCTTTTTTTCTGGAATGGTCTGACGGCATATGGGGTACAGGCGTTGGAGGCGTTACGGAAGCGATATGCGGCCGTGACGATTGTTGCAATCAGGTCTTCATTCCCCTATGAGGGGATTGAGAATATGTTCGGCGGGCGGATTGTCTGGGTT
This sequence comes from uncultured Kiritimatiellota bacterium, assembly GCA_944389565.1. Classification (GTDB taxonomy): domain Bacteria; phylum Verrucomicrobiota; class Kiritimatiellia; order RFP12; family DVOR01; genus Spyradenecus. Next base: position 66,079 of record CALXMV010000003.1, on the reverse strand, counting down.
AAGCCCTCAGAGACATGTACGTTGGAGGATTTATGTGGGACGAAATATGGAGTTGTTTTCACGTCGGGTTGGAATGAGCCAATTTTCAATAGGTTTTGCAGGGAGGCCCGGAAGGCAGGGCGCCCTGTGGTGTGTTGCGTGGACAACAATTGGGAGTTGACATGGAGGAATGTGGCACGGGCAGCGCGTTTTCGATTGATGCAACGTGGAATGTTTGACGCGTTTTTTGTGCCAGGGGCAAGTGGGACGCGTCTGTTGCGTTTCTTTGGCGTGCCGAAAGAACGCATCGTGAAGGGGTTTTACTCAGGGGATGACACGACATTTGGCTGTCGAAAGCCAATGGGGGAGCGCAGGAATGTTATTTTATGCGTAGGGCAATTGAACGAGCGCAAAAATGTGTTGGCAGTTGCAGAGGCCTTTCTTCGCGTGGCCGATGAGTATCCGACGTGGACATTGGAGTTTTGTGGCAGAGGCCCTTTGCGGAATCGGATCCCGTGTCATCCAAGAATCGTGGTGAATGATTTCCTGCAACCGGTCGAGCTGTCCGAAAAATATCAGGCCGCGAAGGCTTTTGTCTTGGCTAGCCGTGAGGAGCATTGGGGGGTCGTGGTGCATGAGGCTGCGCTCTCTGGATGTGCCTTGCTTTTGAGTGACCGGATTGGGGCTTCGCCGGATTTCCTGACAAAGGCGAATGGTTTATCCTTCAATCCTATGCGTGTCGGTTCGATTGCGAATGCCATGCGGACATTGATGGGATGGGACAGCCTACGCTTTGACCAGGCCCAGCGTGCTTCCGTGGCTTGTGCGTCGAAATTCGGTCGGGCGGTTTTTGCGGAGCGGGTTCTGGATTTGTCTAAACGTCTGGGAGGGGTGTGATGTTTTTGGTGGGAGACCATGTCGGTTTCACAAATCATGTGATTCTGCCCGCCTGGCTCAATGGCGGAGAGTGGGTGTTGGGTAATTTGGAGGGGCCTTGGATCGGGGAGCGTGCCAAGTGGTCTTGCCCTGAGCCACCACGCAAAGCCGGCCCACGCGTGTGGAATGGTTTTGTGGCGGAGGGCCCCCGTTGGATTTTCTGTTTGGCCAATAATCACATGATGGATTTTGGCGTGGAGGGGTTGAAGGAGACTTTGGTGCGATGCGGCGCACGTGGCATCCCTGTCGTTGGGGCGGGGGATGAGACCAAACGTGCGTGTGCCCCCATCATCGTGGAAGAGGCCGGGCGTTGCATCGGAATTCTTGCGTGTGCCGAACACCAATTTGGGATGGCAGATGATGGCGTGCCAGGTATTGCCCCCTTGGGGGCATGGATGTTTGACGCCATTCGTGAGCTGAGAAAGCGTGTGGATGCCGTAATCGTTTCGGTGCATGCCGCGGTGGAGATGTCCCCCATCCCAACGCCGGAAGCGCGGGCGTGGTATCGAGCCTTGATTGATTCGGGGGCGGATGTCGTTCATGGGCATCACGCACATGTTCCGCAGGGATGGGAAACTTATAAGCATGGGCGGATTTATTATGGGTTGGGGAATTTCCTTGTAGATCCCGCGAGATGGGGAAAGTCCGCCAATACGCTTTGGTCTTTGACCGTTCATCTCTCTTTCGCATCGGACGGCAGTTTGCTCAGCGAGGTCGTGCCTGTTCGAATTGTGGAAGAGGGGGGCGGAGTTCGGATTGACAAGATTGAACGCTCTGAGGTCGCGGACGCATATCTTGCCGCGTTGCAGGATGTTTTGGACGACGAGGCATGTTATCGAGGCGCGTGGCAGACTGTCGCTATTGATTTATACCATTCATTGTATGAGCATAACCTTGGCTTTTATCCGGTGGACGGCCATCGTCCGTCTTTGCGGGATTGGCTTAAGCGACTTTATCATACGATGCGCACGCTCTGGGCGTTCTTTCGTGGAACGGAAAAATCGAATTATCCCTTAGTGCAGTACAATTACGTGCAATGCGAAAGTCATCGTGACCTGCTTGCGGAAGCGATGGGGGTACGGCTTGGTGTGCGCCGTTCATTCATGACGGGCAAAGCGAAAGATCTCGCGTGTTTGCTTCTGAGAACGATGCCAATTCATTGAGAGGATGAATTATGAAAACAGACAAATTTGCTGAGAAATGGCGTGAGATACGGTGTCGCTTGGCCAAGCCGCAATGGTGGAAACAGTTTCGGCAGTCGATGGCTAACGAACGGCTCTCCCCCGAGGCTCTCGCAGAATTCAACTTTCGGCTACGGTTGGATTTGTTGAAGTTCGCATATGAGGAGTCCCCGTATTATCATGCTCTCTACAAAGCCGCGGGGTTGGAGCCTGGCGATGTCAAGACGGAAGAAGATTGGGCGAAGGTCCCGATGTTGACCCGCGAGGCGTTACGGTATAATTTTGAAACGATTAAAGTCGCTCATCCGCAGTCCACGTACAAACTATATACTACGGGAGGATCCACGGGTGAGCCATCAAAGGTGTTGAAGGATGATGGGTTCAGTTCTGTCGTCATGAATTGGCGGGCGGGGACATGGACGGGAGTCCCGGTAGGTGGGAATTCCGCGACCATCATGCGCACGCATCATGCCACATGGAAGACGCGGTTTCGACATTTCTTGGCGAATTTCCCTGCCACTAACATTATGTTGGATGCAGGGGATATGTCAGAGGAAAAGATCGAGCGTTTCATAAGACAATGGCGCCATTATAAACCGCGTCGGATTTCCTCCTATGTTGGTGGTATCCATCAATTGGCGGTTTATTGTTTGCAACAGGGGATTAAATTGCCAGCGCCGGATGCTGTTTTTACGACCGCGGCCCCGTTGTCGAGCACGGTTCGTGCGGATATCGTGCGTGCTTTTGGGTGTTTGGTTTTTGACAACTATGTGGCGACGGAGGCGCATCCGATGGCAAATCAATGCCGACATTTGGCAGAAATAAGTAGCCCGGCCCTGCATATCCACAGTGACTATCGGCATTTGGAGTTCGTTGATGAGTTTGGAACTCCCTTGCCGGTTGGCGAGGTGGGGGATATTTTGGTGACGGATTGCATGGATCGTGTTTTCCCGATCATTCGCTATAGACTCGGAGATCGAGGACGGTTGTTGCCTGGACGTTGTGCGTGTGGGCGTCCCTTTCCGTTGATGGATGCCGTGCATGGACGGTCGTTTGATTTCATTTATTTGGAACATGGTAAAATCGCTGGCGAATGTTGGGCGACGGCATTCGATGATTGCTTGAATGCCATCCACAATTTCCAGATTCATCAACATCAGGACAAATCGGTGACATTATCTGTTGTTATGAACCACGCTTACCCGGATGCGGAGAAAGCCATTGCAACGGTTGCAGCCAATTTGCAACGTCAGCTTGGATCGTTGCCACTTACTGTGGAGTACAAGGATTTTATCCCGCATAATCGAGGTAAGATCAAGTATATCATTAGTGATGTTATCGCGGATTGAGAGCGTATTATGATCACGATTCGTAAGCCGACGATTTCCCATCGTGAGGGGAAGGCACGGGTGTCCGCGGACATTGACGTGGACGGGAAGGTCTATCCGCTGTGGTATGAGGTCGAGGAGCGGTTTGGGCAATATCTTTGCGCGGATTACGGTGACCCGTGGGTAATCGGGTTGCTGAAGGAGGTCATCATCGGCCGACATGAGGTCGTGAGCGAGGCGCCGTGTTCGGAGGATCTGATCCAGAATCTGACGGAGGTTTTCTCGCCCACGATGTGCGCGGCAAACCCCTCGATGGAGCCGCTCCGTATCTCCGCGGAACGAATCGCATCGGATGGGTGCGGGGGGGGGGTAGGTTGTAGCATCACGTGTGGGGTTGACTCGATGTACACGATGTACATGCATCGGCACGAGGTGACGCACGTGGTCATCAACAATTGCCATGGTGGGACGGCCGCGAAGGACAAGCGTGCCTTGTTCGATGAGTTGGTGGAGCATGCGCGGGAGGTGGCGCAAGAGGCCTCGGTCGCGTTGATTGTTGGGGATACGAATTATGACGGGGCCTCCGCCCCTGGGCTTGTCTTCGAAAATCATTCGACGCTCGCCAATCTGTTCGCCGTGTATTGTCTGCGTGGTCTCTTCGCTCGGTATTATCTCGCGACAGGCTATTCGGTGAATGAGATGTTTTTGTCGCCGGTTCAGACGATTGACGTGGCGCACTATGATTTGTTGTTGACGCAGGTCTGCTCCGTGCATGGCCTGAAGGTTATCGCCGATGGGATGGGGACACGGCTTGACAAGGTCCGGGCGCTGGTGGATTTCCCTTTGGCGCAGCGGCATTTGGACGTGTGTTGGAATGGTCATGCGGAAGGGACGCGCAACGGCACGTGGGATTGCCCGAAGTGTATGCGGACGGTTCTTGAGCTGTTGGCGGTCGGTGGGGATGAGGCATTGGGACGGTTCGCCGCGACGTTCGATGTCGATTACGTGAAATCGCATCGTGGGGAGTATCTCGCGGAGCTTTTGCGTGGTCTGATTCAGCGGAATGAATACGCATTGCAAGCATGGCCATATCGGGGACGGATGGGGTTCACGCTCGGTGATTGGTGCAGGGCGATTGTGATTGTCCTGCGCAAGATGACCAAAAAAGTGTTGCGGGGTGGGAGCACGTCAGGGGTTTTCTCCCCGAGAGGGTAACGGATTATGTCACGGTCGATGTTGTTTCGTGCGAAGTGCGTCTTGGCGATGCCTGGGGCGTGGAAGCGTTTTGGCGTCTTGGTGGGCAATGAGCGGCGGCCGCCGGAGGCGTTGTTGCGCGAACAGGAGGCCGCGAAGCGCCGGCTTGTCACGGCGGCGGTGACGCAGGTGCCGTTCTACAAGAAGTTTTACGGGGAGGCGGGGTTTGGGCTTGGGGATATGGGGCAGGAGGGGTGGTTCGAGAAATTGCCGATCGTGACGAAGGCGGAGATCCGGGAGCATTTCGAGGAGATGACGAACCCGGCATTGAGAAGGTTCCGGCGGGTCTCGACGACGGGAGGCTCGACGGGGACCCCGACGAAGACGGGATATGACGGGCGTGTCCCGGAGGCGATTTACAGTTGGCGGTTGCAGTCCTGGTTCGGGATCCGTCCGTGGGACGATCATGCGTATGTGTGGCGTGTGCCGGTGGCATCGCGTTTGGCTCGCCTGAAGAACGCGGCGATGTGGTGGCCGACGCGTCATTTGAAGCTGGACGCGAGTTTCATGGATGAGCGCTCGATGGGGGCGTTTCTGGCGCGTTACGATCAGGCGAGGCCGGCCTTGTTGCAGGGGTATGTGGGGGCGGTCACGCAGTTGGCGCAGTTCGTTTTGGATCGTGGTCTCGAAGTGTGGGCGCCGCGGTGCGTGTGGGTGACGTCGGCACCGCTCTCACCGGTGCAACGGGCCCTGCTGAAGCGGGCATTCCGTGCGCCGGTCTGCGACCAGTACGGGTCGTGCGAGATTCGTTGGGTCGCGCAGCAGTGCCCGGAGGAGGATGGGTTGCACGTGAATGTGGAGCATGTGGCCATCGAGTTCGTGGATGGGGACAATCGGCCTGTGCCCGTGGGGGAATATGGCCGGGCGTTGCTGACCAATCTGGAGGATTTCGTCTTTCCGCTCATCCGGTACGAGAACGGCGACCGAGGGCGTTGGTTGGGGAAGCCGTGCGCGTGCGGACGCTCGTTGCCGCTCATCGATTCGATCAAGGGGCGTGAGTCGGAATCGTTCGTCTTGCCTTCCGGGCTCGTGGTGAACGGTGAGTTCCTCACGACGCTTTTCGACAACGATCCGGATTTGGTGCGTGGTTTCCGCGTGACGCAGCACAGGGATGCTTCCATCACGGTGGCTTACGTCCCGGCGCAGGAGTCGGAGGATGCACGTCGGCGGGTGGACGAGATTCGGGCGCGGCTGTCGCGGCAGCTCAATGACGAGGTTCCGGTGGTTTTTGAGCCAGTCGCGGAGCTTCCGCATGACAGGGGCAAATTACGTTTCGTCGTGCGCGAACGGTGATGGGTGACGGAGTGGGAGGTTGATGATGCAGCGTATCCCTGAGGCGTTGAGCCACAAGCTTTCGAACATGGCGTTTGTCTGTGCTTGCTTTGTGCCGTTGCCGAGCGTGGCCATGGGGAATATGGTTGGCAAAACGGATTTTCGCTGATCTGGCGGCGGTCATTTCGTGTGCTCGGGTTTGGATTTTCTCATGTTATGTTTTCGGTTGGTGCCTTCTTCTTCTGTGGTGTCTTGCTGAGATGTTGGGGGGATGAGGGGGTGTGTCGGGCATCCCGGAGGCATGTGAGGGGCATTTTGGTGAGAGCGGGTGGGGGTGGGATATGCTACAATAGCGGGAAAGAAGGAGTTTTGACATGCGTATTCTCACGGGCGTGCAGCCGTCGGGTCAGTTGCATTGGGGCAATTATTTCGGGGCGATGAAGCCGATCATCGACAGGCAGGGGACGGGCGAGGTGTTCGTCTTCGTGGCGCAGTATCACGCGTTGACGACGGTGCATGACGCGGCGGCGTTGCGTGCGGCGACGCGGGATGTGGCGCTGGATTTCCTGGCGTGCGGGTTGGATCCGGCGCGGGCGTGCCTGTTCCGGCAGGCGGACGTGCCGGAAGTGCACGAGCTGGCGTGGATGCTGAGCGTGGTGACGCCGATGGGGCTTTTGGAGCGATGCCATTCGTACAAGGACAAGTTGGCGCGGGGGTTGCCGGCGAGCCATGGGCTTTTCGCGTATCCGGTGCTGATGGCGGCGGACATCTTGGCGTATCAGAGCGACGTGGTGCCGGTGGGGCGCGATCAGAAGCAGCATGTGGAGGTGACGCGCGACATCGCCGCGAAGTTCAACCAGACGTTCGGCGCGGAGGTCTTCAAGCTTCCGGAGCCGCTCATCTCCGAGCGTGTGGCGGTGATCCCCGGGCTGGACGGGCAGAAGATGTCGAAGAGTTACGGCAACACGATCGGGCTTTTCGACGAGCCCAAGGCCGTCAAGGCGAAGATCATGCGCATCGCCACCGACTCGACGCCGTTGGAGGCGCCGAAGGATCCGGATGCGTGCCGGGTCTTCGCGCTGTACAAGCTTTTCGCCAGCGAGGCGGAGCAGGAGGAGATGCGCGGGAATTATCTGCGTGGCGGTTATGGCTATGGCCATGCCAAGAAGGCGCTGTTCGAGATTTACCAGCGCACGCTCGGGCCTTTCCGGGAGCGGCGCGAGCATTTGGCCGCGCATCCCGACGAGGTGGAGGATATCCTGCGCGCGGGCGCGGCGAAGGCGCGCGCCGCGGCGCGCAGGACGCTCGAAGCCGCCCGTCTCGCCGTGGGTCTGGACTGATCGCCCGGGCGATGGAAGACGCGCTTTTCGAGGATTACAAGGTCTCGCTCGACGCGTTCGAGGGGCCGCTTGACCTGCTTTTGCATCTGATCCGCAAGGAGGAGGTGGACATCCACGACATCCCCATCGAGCGGATCACCGCGCAGTATCTGGCCTTCCTGGATCGGTTCGGCCCGCCGGACATCGCGCAGGCGGGTGAGTTTGCCGTCATGGCCGCGACGCTGATGCTCATCAAGAGCCGCACGCTTCTGCCGCGGGAGGCTCGCGGGGAGGAAGCGGAGGAGGATGACGCGCCCGACCCGCGGCTCGACCTGGTGCGGCAGCTCATCGCCTATAAGCGGTGCAAGGAGGCGGCGGCGCTCTTGGCCGTGCGGGAGGCGTTGCGCGGCGAGACGTTCCCGTGGGGGGGGGCGCCGCAGGTGCCGGAGGCGGAGGGGGCGCGGTTGGGGGATATCGGGCTCGACAAGTTGCTGGAGGCGTTCCGGGCGGTCTTGGCGCGTGCGGGGGAGACGGTCTCGTTCGGCCATCTGAAGATGCAACGGTGGTCCGTGCCCGAGAAGATGCAGGGGCTGCTGGGGCGTGTGGCGGCGGAGCGCCATGTGCGCTTCGGGTCGCTTTTCCCGCAGGATGCGCCGAAGGGGGAGATCATCGTCACGTTCGTCGCCCTCCTGGAGTTGCTCCGCCTGCGCCATGTGACGGTGACGCAGGCGACGCTTTTCGGCGAGCTGTGGGTCGATGCCGTGCCTGAGGGCACGCCGGACGCCCATCTGCCGCTTCCGGCCTTTGACGAGCTTGACCGTTACTGAGGCCGTCATGTACGCCCAGGTCGCCATCGAGAAAGTGCCGAACCGCCTGTTCACGTATGCCGTCCCGGAGGGGATGGAGGTGCGGGTGGGGCAGCGGGTCACGGCGCCGTGGCGGCGGGTCTGCCATCGGGGGTATGTGGTGGCGCTGAGCGAGCGGTGCCCTTACGTGCCCAAAGCGGGGCGCGTGGGGGAGCCCGATCTTTTCGGCGTCGCCACGCCGGTGCCGGGGGTCAGGGCGCTTTTGGCCGTGGAGGATCCGCTGCCGTATTTCTCGGAAGGGACGCTGAGGTTGCTGCGGTGGCTGGCGGGATATTATTCGGTGGGTTTCACGCTGGCCTTGCGGAGCGCGTTGCCGGCGCCGGTGCGCGAGGGAGGGTGCGGGGCGCGCGAGCGTTTCGTCGTCACGCCCATCCTGCCGCCGCCCCCGCATCTGCCGCCGCTCTCCAAACGTCAGAAGGCGCTTTACGAGGATCTTGTCCGTGTCGACGGCGGGCTTTTGGCGCGGCTTTGCGAGGAGTTCTCCACCACGCCCGCCACGCTCCGTAGGCTCGCGGCGCTGGGGTATGTGCGGTGCGAGAAGCGCGAGGCGCCGCGCAACCCGCTTGCCGGGCGGCGGATCCTGCCCACCCGGCCCATGCCGCTCACGCCCGCGCAGGCCGAGGCGCTCCGGGTCATCCTCGGGGCCGACCGGCCCACGTTGCTCTTCGGCGTCACCGGCTCGGGCAAGACGGAGATCTACATGCAGGCCATCGCCGCGACCCTGGAGGAGGGGCGCGACGCGATCGTGCTGGTGCCGGAGATCGCCCTCACCCCGCAGACCGTGAATCGCTTCGCCGCGCGCTTCGGGGGGGCCGTCGCCGTGCTGCATTCGGCCTTGGGCGATGGCGAGCGGCATGATGAGTGGCATCGCATCCGCAGGGGCGAGGCGCGGGTCGTCGTCGGGCCGCGCTCGGCCGTCTTCGCGCCCGTCCGCCGGCTGGGGCTGATCATCGTGGACGAGGAGCACGACGGCGGGTACAAGCAGGATGAGTCGCCGCGTTACTCCGCGCGAGACGTGGCCGTCATGCGGGCGCATATCGAGGGGGCGCGGTGCGTGCTGGGCTCCGCCACGCCCTCGCTGGAGAGCTGGCGCAACGCCACCGTCTTGGGCAAGTATCGGCTGGCGCGGCTGCCCGAGCGCGTGGGCGGGGCGCGACTGCCCTCCGTCGCGTGCATCGACCTGCGCGAGGCCGCGCGCCCCGGCGAGGGCGTGCCGCTCTTCAGCGAGCCGTTGCTCGCGGCGCTCCGCACGCGGCTGGAACGCGGCGAGCAGGCCATCCTTTTCCTGAACCGACGCGGCTACGCCACCACCTACCAATGCGCCCAATGCGGCGCGCCCGTCGCCTGCCCGCATTGCTCGGCGCGGCTCACCTACCACGCGAAGGACGACACCCTGCGGTGCCATCTCTGCGGGTGGTGGCGCCGGCCGCCCGATCGGTGCCCCGCCTGCGGCGCGCCGATCTTCAAGCCGCTTGGCTTCGGCACCCAGCGCGTGGAGGCCGTCCTCGCCAAGATCCTGCCCCAGGCGCGCGTCATCCGCATGGACGCCGACAGCACTGGGCGCCGCCACAGCCACGACGAGCTCCTCGCCGCCTTTCGCGCCAAGGAGGCCGACATCCTCCTGGGCACGCAGATGATCGCCAAGGGGCTTGACTTCCCGAACGTCACCCTCGTGGGCATCCTCGCCGCCGACCGCTCGCTCAACGTGCCCTACGACTTCCGCGCCGCCGAGCGCACCTTCCAGCTCATCGCGCAGGTCTCCGGCCGCGCCGGCCGCGGCGCGATCCCCGGCGAGGTCATCGTGCAGACCCTGCAACCCGACCATCCGGCCATCCGCACCGCCTGCGCCTGCGATTACGAACGGTTCGCCGCCGACGAGCTCGCCGAGCGCGAGGCCGCGGGGCTCCCGCCCTTCCGCCGCTTGGCCTGCGTGACCTTCACGGGGGGCGACGCGGCCGCCGTGCAACGTGCCGCGGAGGCCGCCGACCGACGGCTCGCCGCCATGCCGGGCGTCGAGCGTCTGCCGCCCATGCCCGCGCCTTTGGAGCGCAAGGAGGATCTCTGGCGGTGGCAGATCCTGCTCAAGGCCCCCACCTCCAAGGCGCTTGTCGCCGCGTGCGACGAGGCGTTCCCCTTGGAGACGCGCGTCACGCCGGCGGTTCGGACGCTCGTGGACATCGACGCCGTTTTTCTCGCCTGAGCGCGAATCAGGGTTGGCGCAGGTCGACGGCGGTGACGCGCCTGCAGGCCGTGGGGCGGTTCCCGGCGAGATGCTCGGCGGCGATGGCGGGCTCGCCACCGTCTTTCGGGAAGGTGATGGTGAAGCGGGTGAGGCGGAAATCGCCCCTCTCGTGGCCGAAGCCGTCCCCGGCGTCCTCGTAGAGCGTGGCGACGGCGACGCCGTCGGGGCCTGGGTTGGCCAAGAGGCGGAGGTCGGCGAGGTCCAGATCGGCCGTGTTCCGGGCGGGTTTGACGGTGGGGATCGCGGCGCCGGGGCGGACGAGCAGGCGGGCGTGGTCGGGCGCGGCCTCGGAGGCGTCGCCCCGGAGGACGCGCGCCACGCGCCAATCCCCCTTGGGGAGGGCGGGGGCTTTGGCGAAGGTGGGGACGACGATGAGGTCCTCGCCGAGCATGAAGGCCTGTTCCTCGCGGCGGAGGGTGGGATCCTTGGGGTCGGCGAAGAAGACGGGGGCCATGAAGGGCGAGCCGTCCGCGCAGGTGGCGCGCAGGGCGGTGTAGAGATAGGGCATGAGCGCGTAGCGGCGGCGGATGGCGGTGCGGAAGACGGCCTCGGCGTCGGCGCCGAGGGCCCAAGGCTCCTGACTGCGGGTGCCGTGCGCGGCGTGGTTGCGGCAGAAGGGGAAGAAGGCGCCGAAGCCGACCCACTGGCGCATCAGCTCGGGGGTGCAGTGGTTGCCGAAGCCGCCGAGGTCGGGGCCGCTGAAGGGCTGGCCGGAGAGGGAGAGGCTGAGGGACATCGGCACGGAGAGGCGCATATGGGCGTCGGTGGAGAGGTTGTCGCCCGTCCAGGTGTAACCGTAGCGGTGGCCGCCGAGGAAGTTGGCGCGGGTGAGGACGAAGGGACGGCGGTCGGGATGGGCGCGGAGGAGGCCGTCGCGCGTGGCCTGGATCATGAGCAGGCCATAGATGTTGTGGTAGCGCAGGTGTGAGCCGGGGGGAAAATCGCCGGGGGCATGGCCGCCGTGCAGGTTGTCGGCGGGCATCGTGTGGCCCAGTCCTCCGAAGACGGCGGGCTCGTTCATGTCGTTCCAGAGGCCGTCGATGGCGTTTTCGGCGACGAAGCGGCGGTTGCGCTCGGCCCACCACTCGCGGACGTCCGCCCGCAGGAAGTCGGGGAACTTGCAGGGGCCGGGCCAGACGTTGCCCACGTAGTCGGTCTTGCCGTCGGCGCGTTTGACCCAGAGGCCGAGGCGGTCGGCCTCGTCGTAGGCCTCGTAGCCGGCGTTGGGCTCGTGCTTGAGGGCGGGGTCGATCATCCAGACGCCCTTGAAGCCGAGGTCGTGGAGGGCGGCCATGTAGCCCTTGGGGTCGGGGTGGCCCTTGGGGTCGAAGGTGAAGACGCGGTGGCCGCGCATGTAATCGATGTCCATCCACATCACGTCGCACGGGATGTCGCGCTCGCGCATGGTCTTGGCGATGCTCAGGCAGGCGGCGGCGTCCTTGTAGCCCCAGCGGCTTTGCTGGTAGCCCAGGGCCCAGAGGGGCGGGAGGGGCGAGGTGCCGGTGAGCGCGGCCAACTGGCGGAGGGCGTCCTGCGGGGTGGGGGCCTCCAGGATGAGGACGGGGAAGGGGCCGCCGTCGAAGGTGAAGCGGATGAGGTCGTCGGTGAGTTCCAGGCGACCGCGGTAGGTGCTGTCGGCGATGACGCCGAAGGCGGTGCCGTCGGGGCGCACGCCGAGCACCCACGGATGGCTCTGGTAGAGGCGGCGCGGGTCGTAACTGCGGTAACCGTAGTTGTCCGTGTTCCAGAGCGTGATGTCCGTGCCGTTGCGGCGGAGCGGGCCGAGGACCTCGCCCGTGCCGTAGAGATCGGTGCCCTCGGGCACGCGGATCGTCGCCTGCGGCCGGCAATCGACCTCGCCGAACCGCACCGTCAGCCCCTTCCAGCCCTCGGGCACGCCCTTGGCGAAGGGCTTGGGCGGCGTGACCCAGAGTGGCGAGGGCCGCCACTCGGCCCATGACAGCTGCGCCGGGAAGAAGACCGCCTGCGTGGGCGAGGCGGCGACCGTCGCCCCCGCGTGCGAGACGGTCGCCTCCATCTCGACCCCGGCGGCGACACCGAACCATGCGGCAAACGCCGCGACGACCGCAACCAACCCTTTGCGCATGACCACCTCTTTTCAGTCCCGAAAACGGATTCTTTCGCGGCGAAACCCTAAGGGGTTCGCCCCCAAACCCTAGAGGGTCTGACCCGAAACCCTAAGGGGTTGGGCCCGAAACCCTAAGGGGTTCACTCCCAATGGCCGGGCACCCACGAGCGCGAGATCTCGTTTCCATCCAGGTCGCGCTCGACCTTCCAGTAGCCATCCACCCAGGTTTTGCCCGAGGGCGCGTAGGCCGGGAGGATGCCCGGGTCGCGGGCGGTCGAGTCGTCGGCCTTGGCCTTCGCCTCCTGGGGTTCCGCCTGGATGATGACGGTCTCCCGTTCCGGAGCCTGGACGATGACGGTGCGCTCCACCACGGGCGGCGGCGCCAACGGCACGGAGAAGCCGAAGGCCCCATGCCGCCCCACGCGCGTCCCGAACGAGAAGGAGCCGCCCCACGGGCTCACGTTCACGCCCCAGCCCCAGGCCGGGCGTGCGTGGAACCTCGGCCGGTGCGGCGGCGGGGGCGGCGGCATCGGCTTCGACGCGCGCCCCGGCGGCAGACGGTGCCCTCCGGGCGGCGGCGCCGCGAACGCCGTCGCGCACAGCCCCCCGACCAACAATGCGGCAATCCATTTCCCTTTCATGGCAACGCTCCTTTCCTTGCGGTGGCCTCCGAGACGCCACCAGTATATCACATGGCGCGGGCGTGCGGCTGGTCGCGCGCACGGGGGGTGTGTTACAATGTGCGCATGGATAGGCACCCTCTGGAAATCTGGCGTTGCCGTGGCCGCGACGTGCCGCTCGGCGCCCCCCTCGTGATGGGCATCGTGAACGTGACGCCCGACTCCTTCCACGCCGCCGCCCGCACGCCCGGCACGGATGCGGCGGTGGCGCGGGGTGTCCGTCTGGCGCGGGCGGGCGCCGCCATCCTGGACGTGGGCGGCGAATCGACGCGCCCCGGCGCCGAGCCCGTGGACGCGGCGGCGGAAATCGCGCGCGTCGTGCCCGTCCTCGCCGCCCTGCGCGAGGCGTTGCCGGGCATCCTCCTCTCCGTGGACACCCGCCACGCGGCGACCGCGCGCGCGGCGCTCGCCGTCGGGGCGGACATCGTGAACGACGTGGACGGGTGTGCGCCCGACCCCGGGATGGCCCGCGCCATCGCCTCGACGGGCGCCGGCTACGTGCTCATGCACAGCCGCGGCGACCCCGCCACGATGGACGGGCTGACGGATTACGCGGACGTGGTGGGCGAGGTGGAGGCGGCTCTGCGGGAGGCCACGGCACGGTTGGCGGCGGCCGGCGCTGACCCCCGTCAGATCGTCTGGGACCCGGGGCTCGGCTTCGCCAAGACGCACGCCGACTCCTGGCGGCTCCTGGAGGCGACGGGGCGCCTCGCCGCCGCCTTCCCCGTGCTGATCGGCGCCTCGCGCAAAAGGTTCCTCGCGCCGGGGCTTGACGCGGCCGCGCGTGGCCCCGCGAGCGTCGCCGCCGCCCGCCGCGCCGTCGCCCTCGGCGCCGCCGTCGTCCGCGTCCATGACGTCGCCGAGACCGTCGCCGCGCTTCGCCGAGAGGGGTGGGGGGCGGGAACGCGCGCGTGAAATTGTGGTATACTTGCGCCATGTTGCGGAGACGTGCTTTTCTGGGGCTTCTGGGCGGGGCGATGGCGTTCCGCGCGGGCGGGGCGCCGTCTCCGCGCGGGTTGGCGTTGCGGCCGCCGACGGACGGGCAGCGGGTGTTGGACGGCTCGCGCCGGGAGGGGGTCTTCATGGACACGGGGACGGGCCGCCCCGAGAGCGGGATGTTCGGGAACGTGCGGCGCTTCGCGGACGGTTCGCCGCGTTTCCATGAGGGAATCGACATCGCGCCGGCGCAGCCGTGGCGGCGAGACGAGTCGCCGACGGACGTGGTGCGCGCGGCGGCCGACGGCGTGGTGGCGTATGTGAACCGGCACGCGGACAATCCCTCGCTTTACGGGAACTACGTGGTGCTGACGCACGCGGTGGCGGGCTTCGGCACGGTCTACACGCTCTACGCGCACCTGCGGCGCACGGCGCGGGGGCTTCGCGCGGGGGCGCGGGCGGCGGCGGGCACGCCGCTGGGGGTGATGGGGCACACGCCGGACTTCCCTTTGGCGCGGGCGCACCTGCACTTCGAGATCGGGGTGGTGATGAACGTGCATTACCCGCTGATCGACCCGCAGCACGGCATCTGGAACGGGGCGAACCTTTATGGCGTGGATCCGTGCGACGCCTTCCGCGAACAGGCGGGGCGGGGCTTCTTCGACATGGGGGCGTATGTGCGGGGGCGCCCGGTGGCCTATGCGTGCGCGGTGGACGCGCCGGGGGCGGAGATCGATTTCTTCCGGCGGCATCCCGCGTTGTGGCGGGGGCCGCTCAACGCGACGGGCGGGAGCTGGGTGGCCTTCTCGCGCGAGGGGATCCCCGTGCTCGGGCGTGCGCTCGGCGCGGGGGAGCGGCCCGCGCCGGCGATCGGCCGCGCGGCGCTCGCCACGGGGCGCGACTGGTCGGTTCCCGCGCGGGCGGAGGTGTTGTTGGCCAATCTGACCGTCCGGCCCGGGCACGTGCCGGGGGCGGCGGCCAGGCTGGGCGAGGTGGGGTGAGAAGGAGGGCGCGATGCGTGTGCTTCTGGTGGACAATCTGTTGATCCGGCGCTACGGGCGGCTCCGCATGGGGCCGGGCCGGGCGTTGGCGTGCGGGGCCGTGCGCGGGAACCACCGCCTGTGCGAGTTCTCCGACCGCGACCTGGCCCGTTACATGGGCTTCGGCATCCGGGCCTTGGGCGAATGGCGCGTGAACGGCGCGTTGCTGGAGACAGCCCGCAACTTCCGCCCCGACGCGGTGCTACTGGGCCATTGCGACTTCATCCGCAACGCGACCCTCGACGCCATCCGCGAGGCGGTCCCGGGGGTGCGCATCGCGCATTTCAACGTCGACCCGATGTGCGACGCCCACCCGCAGGCGCAGATGCGCGAGCGGATGGCGAGCTGCGACGCGCTCTTCGCGACCACCGCCGGCGCCGAGCGCCTCCGCCCCTTCCTCACGGGCCGGAACGTGGTGGCCTACATGCCCAACCCCTCGGACCCCGCGTTGGAGACGCTCGACAACAGCGCGCGCCCGGCGGGCGACTTCGCGTGCGACCTCTTCTACGCCGGGCAGCCGCGCCCGGGCGACCCGCGGCTGGAGTTCGTCCGAAGGCTGACGGAGGCCTTGGCGCGGACGGATCTGCGCTTCGCGCTGGTGGGGATGGGCGGGCGGCCACCGGTCGTCGGCGGCGCGGCCTACGACACGCTCCTGGCGGGCGCGAAGATGGGGCTGAACATCAACCGTTACTTCGGGATGAAGTGGTACTCCTCCGACCGGATCGCCCATCTGATGGGGTCGGGCATCCTCACGGCGGTGTACGACGGCGACCAGATGCAGCGCTTTTTCTCGGAGCGCGAGGCGCTCTTTTTCCATGACGTGCCCGACTTGGTGGAGCGTCTGCGCTGGTACCAGGCGCACGACGAGGCCCGCCGTGCCGTCGCCGCGGCGGGCCGGGCGGCCTATCACGCGCGCTTCGGCGGGGAACGCGTCCTGCGCTTCATGCTGGAGACGCTCTTCGGCCGCGCCTACAGCGAACCGTACGAATGGGCCGAGGAGGTTTACGCATGAACGTGTCGTCGCTTGACCGTGTGTGCCGGGCGCGGTTCCCGGAGGCGCAGGCGACCTTGGTCCTGGCCAACGTCACCGACACCGCCCGCGCGTTGGAGCGGAATCATCTGTGCGGCCCCATCGCGGGGCTTGTGCAGGCCGAGTTCGTGGGCGGGATGGCGCTCTTGGCCGAGGATGTCCAGGAGGAGGGGGAGCGGGCGGTGCTGCGCGTCGAGTTCCCCGAGGGGCAGATCCAGGGGGTCGTCATGGAATGCCGGGGGGACTTCTCGATCCGCGGCTACACCCTGCGCAAGGTGCTCCCGGAGCTCGACGACTCCGACGCCCCGTGCGACGACCTTTTCGACCGCGCGCTGGGGCGTGTCGCGCGTTACGCCCTCGATATCTGGCATGGCGAACACCATATGGCCTTCCTGCCCGGCGAAGTCTCCTTCAAGGACCATCTCACCGTGACCGACATCTTCGAGGCGTGTTTCGACGCATGGGGGCTCGGGGATGACGCCACGGAATCCATCGCGCAGATCTCCGCCGCGAGCAAACTGGGCTACGTGGAGTGCGCGCACGCGTTGCGCTGCCGCCATGCGTTCGGCGCCGACGCGACGGAGGCGCTTGGCCGCCTGAACGCCGCCTTCGACAGCGGGACCGTGCAGGACGCGCTCGACGCGGGCGCCGACCTAGCCGCGTTGGGACGGCTGCTCGGGCTGGGCGAGCCGGAGGAGCTCGAGCAGTGGCCCGTGCGCTTTCGTTGCGACTGCACCGCGGACAAGGTGGTCGCCATGCTCCGCGGCCTGCCGCGCGCCGAACGCCTCGCCATGATCGCCGAGAACCGCCCGATCGACATCTATTGCCATATGTGCGGCAAGTGCTACACCATCACCCCCGCGCAACTCAAGGACTTGTCGTGAACATCCTGTATGACCGCAACATGACGCTGGGGGCGCGGCTTTTCCCGCGCCTCGGCCGCGCCCGCGCCGTCGATGGCCGCACGCTGACCCGCGCCGACCTCGCCGGGTGCGACCTGCTCTTCGTCCGCTCCACCTGCCGGCTCACCCGCGACCTGCTCGAGGGCACGCCCGTGCGCTTCGTCGGCAGCGGCGTCGCCGGCACGGACCATATCGACTTCGCTGCGCTCCGCGCGTTGGGAATCCGCGTGGCGACCGCGCCGGGGTGCAACGCGGAGAGCGTGGCGGATTACGTCGTCGCCGCGCTCCTGGCGTTGGGCGAGCGGCAGGGACGCGATTGGGCCGGCGCCACGCTCGGCATCGTCGGGGTGGGGCACGTGGGCTCCATCGTCAAGCGTTTCGCGGAGGAGGCGCTCGGGATGCGGACGCTCTGCTGCGACCCGCCGCGGCAGGATGACGGCGATTGGTGCGCCCGCGACTTCGTGCCTTTCGCGCGCGTGCTGGAGGAGGCGGACGTCATCACCCTGCACACGCCGCTCAACGAGGACGGCCCCTACCGCACGCGCGGCCTTTTCGCGGGGGCGGCGGTTCGGCGCGTCAAGCCCGGCGCCACGCTTCTCAATTTCGCCCGCGGGCCGATCTGCGACGACGCGCTCGTGGCCACGATGGTCGGCGCGGGGTTGCTCGCCGACGCCGCCATCGATTGCTGGGAGGGCGAGCCGGACTATCCCGCCGAGCTGGCCGCCGTGGCGGCGCTGGCCACGCCGCACGTCGCCGGGCACGCCTTCGAGGGCCGCGCCAACGGCACGCTCGCCGTCTACCACGAGGCGTGCGACTTCCTGGGCGTGGAGCCCGGCCCGTCGCCGCGCCTGCCCCCGGCACCCACCCCCACGCTGACGATCGATTGCGCCGGGCTCACGGACGCGCAGATCCTGCGCCGGGCCGTGCGCGCCGCGTGCGACATCGAGGGCGACACCGCCCGTTTCCGCGCCGCCTATTCCGACGATCCGGCGACGCGCCGGGCCCGTTTCGACGCGCTCCGCCGCGACTACCCGCATCGCCGGCTCTTCCCCGCCACGAAGGTGCGCCTGATCCGGCCCCCCGCGACCGTGGCACCCAAGCTCCGGGCGTTGGGTTTCCCGGTCGTGCGGGCGCGTGGGTGAAAATGTGGTATACTTGCGAACCTAAGGAGAGGATATCGGATTGAGCGCGATTGGCATAGTGGAGGCGCATGACGTGCGTTTGGACCCGCCGGAGGGCGGGTGGCGCTTCGAGCGCGGCGGCACGTTGCCGGAGGTGACGGTGCGTTATGAGATGGTGGGCGTGCCGCCCGAGCCATCGGGCGCGAACGTCGTCTTCATCTGCCACGCGCTGACGGGTGACGCGCACGTGGTGGGCTACCGCCCCGGGGAGCGTCCCGGCGTGGATAAGCCGAGCGGTTGGTGGGAGGGGATGATCGGCCCCGGCGCGGGGATCGACACGGAGCGCTTCTGCGTGGTCTGCGCGAACATCCTGGGCGGTTGCTCGGGGACGACCGGCCCGGGCTCGGTCAATCCGGAGACGGGCAAGCCTTACGCCTCGGCCTTCCCGGAGATCACGATGGGCGACATCGTGATGGTGCAGCGGGCGCTTCTGCGGCAGCTGGGTTTCCGGCGGATCGCGGCGGTGGTGGGCGGCAGCTTCGGGGGCGTGCTGGCCTTGGAATGGGCCATCCGTTACCCGCGGGACATGGCGCGGTGCGTGCTGGTGGCGACGGCCGCGCGGTTGAACACGCAGGCACTGGCCTTTGACATCGTGGCGCGGCAGGCCATCATCCAGGATCCCAATTGGCGGCACGGCGAGTATTACGGCGGCGCGCGGCCCGTCTCTGGGCTGGCCAACGCGCGGCGCCTGGCGCACATCACCTACCTCTCCCAGCAGGGCATGGACGAGAAGTTCGGCCGGGACAAGCGCAAGGACTGGGTGGAGGGCGACCAGGATTTCCATGCGCGGATGCGCCGGGACTTCAGGACCTATTACCAGATCGAGTCCTATCTGGAATACCAAGGGCAGAAGTTCGTGCGGCGGTTCGACGCGAACAGTTACCTTTACATCACGCACGCGCTGGACGCCTACGACCCGGAGGAGACCTTCGGCTCGCTGGAGGCCGCCGTCCGCCAGATCCAGTCCAAGCTCCTGCTCGTGAGCCTGAGCGGCGACTGGCTCTTCACGCGCGAGCAGGCCGGGCGGCTCGTGGGCGCCTGCCTCAACGAGCGCAAGGACATCTCGTATTGCCATCTCCGCGCGCCGATGGGCCACGACGCCTTCCTCGCGCAGATCGACGAACTCAAGGCCGTCATCCGCTCCTTCCTCACGGCGACGGACGTGCGCGACCCCTCGACGCTCGACCCGCGCAAGGCCGAGTTTTTCGGGGATTTCGTGAGGCAGGTGCCGGAGGGGGCTCGGGTGCTGGACCTCGGGTGCGGCGACGGGACGCTCCTGAAGCAGGTGGCCCTGACGCGCCACGCGTGGTGCATCGGCCTGGAGCGCGACCTAGAGCGCGTCATCGAGGCGCTCCACGCCGGCGTGAACGTCCTCATGGCCAACATCGACACCGAGCTGAAGTACATCCCCGACCACCTCTTCGACGTCTCCATCATCTCGCACACCATCCAGGTGCTCAACCGCCCGGACCTGATGATGGAGCGCCTCCTGCGGGTGTCGGACTGGGCGTTGATCGCCTTCCCGAACTTTGGTTACCTGGGGATGCGCGCGCAACTCTTTTTCCTGGGGCGGATGCCGCGCACCAAGTCCTTCCCCTACGACTGGTTCGACACGCCCAACATCCACAACTGCACGCTCAAGGACTTCTACGATTTCAGCCGCAAGTTCGGCCTCAAGGCCACCCTGCTGAGCTGCCACTCGGAGAGCCTGATCGGCAAGTTGCTCGTGCTCCTGGGGCTCAGGAACCTCGGCGCGGGCGGCGTCATCATGCGGCTGACCCGCGACAAGGCGGCGACGCCCGGAAAGGAAGGCGATGGACAGTGAGACCGAGGCGTTGATCGAGACCCTGGCGGGGCGGCTGGTCTGCCGCAACTGCCCGGCCATGAACACCCGGCGCGGCGTCAACCTCCCCGGCCGCCGCGCCATGATCGCCACGCTTCGGACGATCCTCTCCGCGCTCTTCCCCGGCTGCCTCAGCTACGAGCCCGTCGAGAATGAGGACGTGGAGTCCGTCCGGGCGCGTCTGCGCGCCATCGCCGAGACGCTTACCGACCAGATCGCGCGCATCGAGGCCTATCGCGTGTTGGAGCATTCCCGTCCCGCGGGTTTCGACTGCGAGGGGCGCGCCCGCGCGGTGGTGCGCGCGCTCTTCGAGGCGCTCCCGGGAATCCGCGCCCTGCTGCAGGCCGATATCCTGGCCGCCTACGAGGGCGACCCCGCCGCGCACTCGAACATGGAGATCGTGATGTCCTATCCCGGGCTCCTCGCCGTGGCCACGCATCGCATCGCCCATGTGCTCTATCGTGAGGACGTCCATCTCCTGCCGCGCGTGATGAGCGAGTACGCCCACAGCCGCACGGGCATCGACATCCACCCCGGCGCGACGATCGGCCAAGGGTTCTTCATCGATCACGGCACCGGCGTGGTCATCGGCGAGACCTGCGTCATCGGCCGCAACGTCAAGCTCTACCAAGGCGTCACCCTTGGCGCACGCTCTTTCCAGAAGGACAGCGAGGGGCATCTGGTCAAGGGCATCAAGCGGCATCCGAACGTCGAGGACGACGTGATCATCTACGCCAACGCCACCATCCTCGGCGGCGACACCGTCATCGGCAAAGGCTCCATCATCGGCGGGAACGTGTGGTTGGCCCACTCCGTGCCGCCGGGTTCCCGTATCTTCTACAAGGAGGGTTGAGACCCATGAATGCCCGTGCGTTTCTTCTACTCACCGCGCTGCCCGTCGCCGCGGCCGTGCGCGCCGAACTCCCCGCCGCCGTCGCCGAGGCCTGCCTGGCGCCCACGCTCACCGAGCAGGCCACCGGCAAATCTTGGGCCGCCATGAGCCGCGCCAGGTGGGACTCCGCCCCCGTGCGCGTCCATGAGCGCGACGGTTTGCTCATCGCCGAGATGGATGGCGCCGAGCATCCCAGCGGGTGGGTCAAGACCCTCCTCACCCTCTCCCAGAAGCCCCAGACTGCCGCAGAGCCCCGCCCCGTCCAGGCCTTCACCGTCACCGCCACCCCCACCGGCGTCCTGCCCCGGACGCGGCTTGTCTTCGATCTTCTCAAGGCCGCGCCCCTCCCCCCCTGCTCCGTCAAGGCCTGGGCCGGGCGCCCCGCGCTCGTCGCCGACGCCGGCGACTGGTACGTCATCGCCGCCGACCCCAAGGCCGAGATCGTCCGCGCCGAGGGGACGCCGCCGCGTTGGACGCTCACCGTCCGCGCCGCCACGGACGGCCGTTCCCCGCTCAAGGCCTCCATCCTTGTCGGCGAGGGGCCTCTCCCCCCCGAACCCAAACCTGCCGAGGCCGCGCCCGCGAAGGCCGCCGCGCCGACGCGCTGAGCCAGACTCCCCGTCATGGCGCTCCTGCGGCCGTTGCTCCAAGGTCTTCACGCCCTCCTGTGGTTGGTGGGCTTTCTGGCCGTGCTCGCCATCCTCGCCCTTTGCGCTGCGGCCTATGGCATCCCCGGAGCCTGGCTCCAAGGGTTTGTGGACGACGCGATCCCGGCGGATTTCGGCCGCCTGACCGTCGAACGCGTGGCCTTCCGCCCCGGCGGGGGGCTTGTGCTCATGGAAGTCGCCTTCCGCGATCCCGGCGGGAAGGTGCTCGGCAGCTTCTCGCGGGGCGCCTTCGGGCTACGCCTCATGGGCGGGGGGCCGTTCGCCGAACGCCTCCGCGACGCCACGGTCGATGACCTCTACGTCGCCCAGATCGAGTACGGGGAGGAGGAAACGCCGTCTGCGGATGCGGGCGGCGAGGAGAAACCCTTCCCGGATCTCTCCGGCGTGCCCGTCCCGCAGTTCCGGAACGTCCGCCTCACCCTCAACCGCCCCGACATCCTGGAGATCAAGGCGTTGCGCCTCACGGGCAATCTGACCGGCGAGGGGGGTACGTTGCGCTTCCGCAATCTCCGGGCCGAGGTCGAGGGCGACGCCCGCCAGCACATCGACGCCGACGTCGTCGTCGATATCCACGACGCCAAGGTCTCCGCCACCATCCGGGGCTTTCTCATGCAGACCCGCCTCAACGGTCTCTGGCGCGCCATCGACTTCCCCATCATCGAGGAATACTCCAACAACTTCGCCCTCAAAGCCCCGGCATGGGGCGACTGCGCGTTCACCGTGGGCTTCGACCCCGCCCGTGACCTCTTTGACCTGCGCATCGACCTAGTCTCCGCCGAGGGCGGCACGTACCTGGGCGTCCCCTTCGACGAGGCGCAATGCACCATCCGCACCTCTGGCATGTGGGACAGCGTCACCGATATCGCCCCTCTGGTCATCCGCCGCGGCGGTGACATCGCGGCCATCGCGGCCCTGCGCTTCCACATCCCCTCCGACCGCTTCGTCTTTCGTGTCGAGAGCAAGGCACTCAGCCCGGCGGAATGTTTCCGCATCATCGACGCCCCCTCCGTCACCGAGGCGATCCCCGCCCTCGCCTGTGCCGCACCGCCCTTCCTCACCCTCGCCGGCTCCCTCCCCCTGTACGCCGAGACGACCCCCGCGTCCGTCAACTTCCAGGGTTACGTCGAGGCGCCCGCGGGGTGCACCGTCGGCCCCGTCCCCCTCGCCTCCGCCTCCGCCACGCTCGCCATGACCAATGGCGTCTTCGCCCTGCGCGGACTGCGCGCCACCCTTCCCCAAGGCGGCAAGGTCTCCGGCGAGGTCTCCTTCGCCATCTCCGCCTCCGGCGATTATGCCGATTGCTCTGCGGCCGTGCGGCTCGATGAGGCCTCGCTGGGCGACCTGCTCACGCCCTTCGGCCTCGACTCGCTCACCAACAGCGTGGCCACCGGGTTCATCGACCTCCGGGCGCGGACGGATGAGACCTTCCCGGAATCCATCCATGCCGAGTACGACGTCACCCTCTCCGGCAATCTCTTCCGTCTGCCGCTTTTCGCCGGCCTTACGAACCTCCTCGCCGAGCACATCCCCGGCGTCTCCGCCATCACCGATTCCTCCGTCGCGCGTTTGGTCGGCACCGCCGACGCGGGCGTCTTCGACATCCCCGATTTCCGGCTCGACGGCGACCTCCTCGCCATCGAGGGCCCCGCCCGCTACGACCTCCCCGCCGACGCGCTCGCCGCGCAGGTCACCGCCGGGAACTTCAAGCGCGATTCCGTCATGGGCACGCTCACGCGCTGGGCCACCGTCCCCGTCAACCGATTCCTCTGGCGCGTGAACGTCTCCGGCCCCATCGCCAACCCCGCGTGGAAGATCACCACCTTCGTCGGGCGCTTCCTGGACAAGGCACTCGGCGAGGACTGACCGCCATGACCATCGTCCTCCTGCATCCGGAGATCCCGCACAACACCGGTGCCATCGGCCGCCTCTGCGTCGGCCTCGGCTGGCCGCTCGTCCTGATTCGCCCGCTCGGCTTCGCCCTTGACGAACGCCACATCCGCCGCGCCGGCCTCGATTACTGGGAGCACCTCGACCTCACGCTCTACGACGACTTCGGGGACTTCCTGGCCGACCGCCGCCCCGGCGGTCTCTGCTTCCTCTCCACCAAGGCCACCCGCTCCCTCTACGACACCCCGCTCGACCCCGATGGGGCGCTTGTCTTCGGCTCGGAATCCTCCGGTCTGCCCCCGCCCTATTACGCGCGCTACGCCGACCGTCTCGCCCGCATCCCCATGCCCGGCCCGCACGCCCGCTCCATCAACCTCGCCAACGCCGTCTCCATCGCCGCCTACGAGGCCTACCGCCGCACCCTCTGACCCCAAACCCTTAAGGGTCTGCCCTCAAACCCTCCCGACTTTCGCCCCAAACCCTTAAGGGGTCGGGGCGCGGAAATCGCGAAGGTGGGAGAAGAGCGCACGGGCGGCCTTGGGGACGAAGGCGGGGCGGGTGAGCGCGCGGAGGATCGGGCGCGGCTGGAGGTGGCCGCGGTAGGCCCAGGCGATGAGCCCCCGGATCTCGGCCTCGGTGAGCGGGGAGCGCATGACGGGCCCGCGCATGTCGTAGGCGTCCCAATCCTCGGTGAGGAGTTGGCCGGAGGCCCGGAGTTCGCGGAAGAGGGGCGTCCCGGGGTAGGGGACGAGCCAGGTGGCCTGCAGGGAGGCCGCGTGGCCGCGCCGAAGCAATTCGCGGCCGAGCGTCGCGGTACGGCGGGCGTCGGCGTAGGTCTCCCACGGATAGCCGAACATGAGGGTGACATGGACGTCCAGCCCTGCCTCGGAGGCCAGGCGCGCGCCCTCGCGG
Organism: uncultured Kiritimatiellota bacterium; assembly: GCA_944389565.1. Lineage (GTDB taxonomy): Bacteria > Verrucomicrobiota > Kiritimatiellia > RFP12 > DVOR01 > Spyradenecus. The sequence goes on along the minus strand of CALXMV010000003.1, from coordinate 41,642 downwards.
ATCTGCTCCAGGGTGAGGCTTTTGCCGAGGCGGTCGAGCGTCTCTTGGTTCGCGGATTCCACACCGAAGAGCACCATGCGGTAACCGGCGCGGCGCATGAGCCGGTAGTCTTCGGCGCCGAGCGCGCCGAAGCGCTGGTTGCAATCGATGCGCAGACGTTTGTGGAGGCCGCGTGCGAGAAGGCCCTCGCAGAACGCCCGGAGCCAGGCGCCGGTGGGCTGGCTGCCGGCGTCGTCCATCACCTCGCGGGCGCCGAGGTCGGCCAAATGGCCGAGTTCGTCGAGCACCTGCCCCACGGGGCGGACGCGGTAGGTGGGGTAGAGCGCGGCCCAGGAGCAGAACGCGCACCGGCCATGCCAACAGTCTCGGGCGGACATGACGTACGCGCCGGGCGTGCGGGCGAAGTTGCCGTTGCGGAAGGCGTAATCGCGCCAACGGGTGAGGGCGCGGTCGATCTGCGGGAGCGCGGCCAGGTCGACGGGTGTGGGCGTGGCGCGGCCCTCGGCCCAGTCGAGCAACGCGAAGTCGTAGTCGCCGCCACGCAGGACGGCGTCGACGGGGGCGTTGGCGAGGGTCTCGTCAGGCAGGGCGCTGACGTGGTCGCCCGCCATCACGGCGAGGCAACCGGGGAGCCGCCGCTTGAGCTCGGCGACCCACCGCCAATGGAAGCGCACGACCGGGGTCTTGGTCTCGACGAAGACGGCGTCCGGGCGCCAAGCCTCCAGGTCGCGCCAGAAGGCCTCGGGCGTCATTCCGCGGGCGATGCCGTCCAGCCACAGGACCTCGTGCCCATGGGCGCGGAGGAGCGTCGCGGCCGAGGCCGGGACGACGGGATAGATGGCCGTGGGGCGGCTGAACCATTGGAACTGGCGGTTCTGGCTCAGCAGCGGCGTGCCCTTGGGCGAGGGGATCGGCGGATAGCAGAGGGCGATTTTCATGCGTGGGCGCGGGCGGCCTCCTTGGCCACGGCGAGGAGACGTTCGAGCGTGGCCGCGTCGCGCGCCTCGGCGGCGAGGCGCAGCACGGGCTCGGTGTTCGAGGGGCGCGCGCCGAGCCAGGCGTCCGCCCAGTCGAGCCGCACGCCGTCGTAGTCGATGGCCTGCTCCGGCGGGCCCATGAGCGCGCGGACGGCCGCCTCCACGCGGGCGACGGCCGCGGGGCGGTCCTCCACGCCCGGCAGGTTGATCTCGCCGGAGGAGACGTAACGCCCCGTGATGGGCTTCAGCAAATCGGCCAACGTCCTCCCCGCGCGTTTGGCGCGCGCGGCGATGCCCAACACGCGGAGGGCGGCCAGGATGCCGCTGTCGTTCCAATGGAAGGCGCGGAAATAGTAGTGGCCGGCGACCTCGCCGCCGCAGAGCCCGCCGGCCTCGCGGAGGGCGGTCTTGGCGAAGGCGGCGCCGACCTTGACCATGCGCGGCTTGAAGCCGCGCTCGCGCAGGGCCTCGATCGTGCCGCGCGAGGTGCGCACGTCGTGCACCACCACGGGCTCTGCCTCGGGCGAGAGGGCGCGCAGGTCCTCGGCCAACAGGGGAAGGAGCGCGTCCGGCGGGACGAAGGCCCCGGAGGCGTCCACGAAGACCACGCGGTCGCCGTCGCCGTCGAACATCACCCCGAGGTCGAGCCCGCCGTCGCGGACGGCTTGGGCGAGCCGCGCGCGGTTTTCGGCTTGGAGCGGGTCGGGGCCATGATGCGGGAAGGCGCCGTTCGGGGTGGCGTTGAGCACCGCCTCGGCCTCGCCGAAGAGATCGGCGGCCAGGATACCGGTGGCGCCGTCGGAGCAATCGATCGCGAAGCGGAGGCCGGAGAGGTCGGGCTTGCGCTGGCGCATCCAGTCCACGTAGCGCTTCTTGTCCCACGCGTGATGCTCGTCGCCGCCGTGGGGGGCGGCGGGGGGAATCGCGTCCGCCAGGATCATGCGCTCGACCTCGCGCAGCCCTTGGTCGTAGCCGCAGGGGAGCGCGCCCGGCTTCGAGACCTTGAAACCGTTGTACTCCGGCGGGTTGTGCGAGGCGGTCACCATCACCGTGGCGATGCGTGGCTTCGTGGGGTCATGGTTGATGGCGTTGAAGAAATAGGTCATCGGGGTCGTGCAGAGCCCCAGGTGCCCGACCGAGGCGCCGGCTTCGAGCAGGCCGCGCGTGAGGGCCTCGGCCAACGCGCGCGAGGAGAGCCGCGCGTCGCGCCCGACGCCGAAGATGCCGGCGTCGAGGACGGTCGGCAGGCATCGGCCGATTTTGTAGGCCAGCGCCTCGGTGATGTCCTGCCCATAGACACCGCGGATGTCGTAGGTCTTGAAGGCTTTCAGTCTCATGACGCGCTCACTCCACATGGCAAAGGAACCCCTTGAGGTAGAACCCTTCGGGGAAATCGAGGGACTCGACGTGGTCGGGCGCCTGCCGGAGCGCACGGAGGATGCGCACGCGCCGCTTGGCGTCGCGCGCCGCGCCGGCGAGCATCATGCGGAAGGTCGCCGGGTCGATCGCGCCGGAGCAGGAGAAGGTGGCGAGCAAGCCGCCCGGCTCCACCAATTTGAGCCCCAGCAGGTTGATGTCCTTGTACCCGCGCAACGCTTTCTCGGTCTGCGCCTTGGTTTCGGCGAACTTCGGCGGGTCGAGCACCACGAGCCCGAAGGAACGCCCTCTGTCGCGGAAGCCGCGCAACGCCTGGAAGACGTTTTCCTGGATGAGCTCGGCCTCAGGCAGCCCGTTGAGCGCGATGTTGCGCCGGGCCTGCGCGAGCGCCGGCGCGGAGAGGTCCACGTGCGTCACCGCGGCCGCGCCGGCGGCCTGCGCCGCCACGCCGAAGCCGCCCGTGTAGCAAAAGGTGTTGAGCACGGTGCGTCCCTTGGCGCATTCGGCCACGATGCGCCGGTTGTCGCGCTGATCCAGGTAAAAGCCGGTCTTGTGCCCGCCGCGAACGTCCACCTCATAGCGCACGGGGCCCTCATGGATGACGATCCGCTCGGGGGGCTCCGCGCCGGCTAGCGTCCCGACGGCGGGCTCGAGGCCCTCGCGCGCGCGGCCGTCCACGTCGCTCCGCTCATAGAAGGAGCGTGCCCCCGTGAGCGCCATCAGCGCGTCGACGAGCGATGCCTTGTTGCGTTCCGCGCCGGCGGTGGCGAATTGCCCCACCAACGTGTCGCCGTAGCGATCCACCGTCACGCCGGGCAGACCGTCGGCCTCGGCGTTGATCAGGCGCAACGCGTCGGTGTCGAAACGCTCGGCCATCCCCTGCCGCACGGCCAGCGCCCGCCACACCGCCTCGCGGAGGAACGCCTCGTCCGCCCGCGTCTCGCCGAAGGCCCACAGCCGCACGCGGATCTGCGAGGCCGGAGACCAGGCTCCCTGGCCGAGCGTGGCGTTCCCGGCATCCGCCACCCGCACGGTCTCGCCCGGCGCGGGGTCGCCCTCCACCGCCTCGACCGCGCCCGAGAAGATCCAGGGGTGGCGCAGGAGCACGGAACGCTCGCGCCGCGCCTTCAGCCGCACGGTTTTCATGCCTGCCCCCTCAATGCCGTCTCCTGCGCGCGGAAGAGCGCCGCGCAACCCTCTTTGGCCAAGGCCCGGAGGGTGTCGAGCTGGGTGTCGTCGAAGGGTTCGTGCTCGGCCGTCCCCTGGAGTTCCACGAAACGGCCGTCGCTGGTCATCACCACGTTCAGGTCCACGTCCGCCGTCGAGTCGTGCGCGTAATCGAGGTCGAGCGTCGGCACGCCCCCGCAGATGCCCACGCTGATCGCCGCCACCCGCCGCACGATGGGTGAGGCCTCCAGGCGTCCCTCGGCGAGCAAGGCCGCGATCGCGTCCTCCAGCGCCACCATCCCGCCGGTGATCGAGGCGCAGCGCGTGCCGCCGTCCGCCTGCAAGACGTCGCAATCGATGGTGATCGTCCGCTCCCCGAGGCGCCCCAGGTCGATGCTGGCGCGGAGTGCCCGCCCGATCAGTCGCCCGATCTCCACGCCCCGCCCGTCCTGCCTGAGCTTCTTGATGTCGCGGTCCTTGCGTGTCAGCGTGGAGGAGGGGAGCATCGCGTACTCCGCCGTCACCCATCCCCGGCCCGTCCCTTTGAGGAACGGCGGCACCTTCTCCTCGACGCTCGCGGTGCACAGCACCCACGTGTCGCCCTGCTTCATCAGCACCGAGCCCGGCGCGTGCTTCGTGAACTTGCGGATAATCTCTACCTGGCGCATAATCAGCCCTTTCCCCCACAGTATAACAAACAAGAAAGCCCCCGGCGGTCGCCGGGGGCTTTTTTTGTTTTGTCGGTCGCCGCTGGCCTCACTCCTGCGCGGAGCCGGCGCGGAAGAGCCGGAGGTCGGTCCAGACGCCGGTGTCGGTGGGGGCGGAGCCGCTTTCGCCGGTGAGGGTGAAGCGGAGCTGCTTGGCGCCGGCGGGGATCTCGACGTCGATGAGTTGCTTGACGTCGCCGGGCTTCATGCCGTCGCGGGAGAAGATCTGCTTGCCGTCGGCGGTGACGCGGAAGGTGACGTTGCCGGCGTTGGCGTTCCCGGTGAGCATCCCGGCGTGGCCTTTGAGGCGCTCCCAGGTGCCGTCGAGGTCGATCGTCCAGTCGGCGCCGACGGTGTCCTGGCGGCAGGCGGGGTAGTCGGTGCCGTCGACGGAGAGGGTGGCGGTGCCGATGGGCTTGGTCTCGTCGGGGAGGGGCTTGGCCTTGAGGTCCTGGAGGATGTCGATCTCGGCGGCGGAGCCGAAGTGCTTGCCGTTCTGGGCGGAGGTGAAGGTGATGCGGACGTGGCGGGCCCAGGTGGCGGGGAAGGTGATGGCGCGGGTCTCGACCTTGTCGAACTTGGCGAACTCACCCTCTGCGACGGTCCGGTACTTGCCGGGGAAGCGGGCGAGCTCGACCTTGTAGCCCTTGATGACGCCGTTGCCGAGGTTGGCGCGGGGGAGGTAGGTGACGGTGTTGACGGCGTAGAGGCCGTGCATGTCGATGTCGATGACGTAGGGGAAGTCGGTGGGTTGCCTCTTGTCGTCGCGCCAGTAGGAGTGCCACATGGTCTCGTCGGTGCCGTCGAAGGCGTTGCGGATGTGGGCGTCTCCGGCCTGGGAGTTGACCGTGAGGGTGAACTGGGACTTGTCGAGCTGGTCGGTGACCTCGGGCACGGGGTAGGAGACGGTCACCTGGATGGAGGCGAAGGGCTCGGTGTAGACGACGAAGGCGCGGGCCTCGGAGGCGGGGGTGCGGGCGAGCTTCACGCGCAGGAGGCCGTTCTTCTCGGCGGGGTCGTAGATCCAGGCTTGGCGGGCGTTCGCGTAGGCCGTGGCGGCGTGCTCGCCGTCGAGGGCGAGGATCTCCTGGCCGACGGTGAGGTCGTCGTTGAGGAAGGCGACGGATTTGGGCCTGACGGGGCAGTGGATGAGGAACTCGTAGGCGCGGGCCTCGGGCATGCCCTCGTAGCCGTTGCCCTGGATGGCGCCGAGCTCGACCTGGATGAGGCCGTGGTCGGCGTTGTCGCGCACCTGGACGGCGACGTCCTGGGTGGTGTAGGCGTCGAACTTCCGGAAGGCCTGGGTCTCGCCGTCGTCCTCGTAGAGGCGGAAGGTGGCGGGCTTGCCCTCGAAGAAATCGGGGTAGACGTCGAAGGTCACGGGGTCGAAGGGTTTGTCGCCGAGGACGAGCATCTCGGGGTACATCGGGATGATGGAGCCGGCGCGGACGAAGACGGGCAGGGTCTCCAAGGTGATGGGGTAGGCCGCGATCGTGGCGGGGCCGGTGACGCGGCGGCCGTCGTTGTAGTCATACCACGTGCCTTCGGGCAGGTAGATGTTCTTGCGCCAGCCGCGGTTGAGCTTCATGGAGGTGTAGACGGGGGCGACGAGCACCTCCTCGCCGAGCATGAACTGGTATTTCGCGGCGTCGCCCCAGGTCGTGCGGTCGTCGGGGAAGTTGTAGACGAGCGGGCGGACGATCGGCGCGCCGGTGTCCCAGGCGTGGCGCATGTAGGAATAGACGAAGGGGACGATGCGGTTCTTGTGCAGGAGCGCGGCGCGGTTGAGCGAGCGGTAGGGCTCGGGATAGCTCCACGGGCTCTTGTTCAGGGAGGCCCAGCCGTTCATGGCATAGATGGCGGTGGTCCAGCACTTCCACTGGAGATCGCGGGTGTAGGTCTCGTTACTGCCGCCGAAGATGCCGTCGACGTCGGTGGTGGCATAGGCCTGGCCGCTCATCGAGGAGCCGGTGAGGGTGGGGATGTGATAGCGGATGAGATCCCACGAGCCCGACTGGTCGCCCGTCCAGCAGATGCCGTAACGCTGCGTGCCGGCCCAGCCCTGGACGGTCCAGACGAAGGCGCGCGCGTCGGCGTTGTGCTCGATGCCTTCGGCGGCGACCTTGTTGCACTCCAGGGCGTGCTGGTAGGCGGGGCCCGACCAGGCCACGTCGATCTTCTGCACGCGGCTGCCCGCGTGGCCGACCTCCCAGCGGATGCGGTTGAGCGCGCCCTCCGTCCAGAGCCCCGTGTGGAAGCCGAGGTCGGCGAGCATGTCGGCCACGTAGCCCAGCTGCATGTGGTCGCACCCGTAACCGTCGTTCACGAGCAGCCAGCCGCCGGGCATGTCGTGCTCGCGGTAGGCCTTCGCCACGCGCACGGCGTCGACGGGCGTGACCTCCTTGTAGGAGCCGTCGTCGTTCTGGGCGGGCTCGCGCGTCTCCTTGTCGCGCGTGATGTAGGCGTCGGCGTCGCCGAGTTGGAGTCCCCAGCGCGGGATGAGGTTCGGCCGCCCGGTGAACTTCGTGTAGAGGTTCAGGTTGCCGGCGAAGTCGCCCCCCACGAAATAGAAGGCGTCGAACCGGTTCTCCGCGTGCGTGGTGCGGATCTCGTCGGCGCCCGAGAAGTCGTAGACGCCCGTGGCGAAGGTGTGGCGGAGCACGCCGTAGCCGGTGTTCGTCTGATAGAACGGCGCGGGGTTCGGGTGGCCGCCCTCGTTCCAATTGCCGTCGGCGCGGATGTCGATCTTGCGGCCCTTGTGGGCGAAAAAGCCGTTCTGCTGGCCGCCGCCGTAGAAGCATTCGTCCGCGTTCGTGGCGAGGGTCTGCGTGGTGCCCTTCTCGGGGTCCAGGTCAAGCGGCTTGGCCTCGCGCCAGATGACCTTGCCGGTGAGGCGGTCCGTCAGCGTGAAGCGGCAGTCGGCCTTGTCCACCGCCAGCGTCAGCAGGGTGGTGGAGAAGGTGTAGCGCCCCCCCTCCCGGTCGTCCGCGAAGACGACGCGCGAGTTGTCCTCCGGCACGCCCACCAGGATCTGCGCCTTCTCCGGGTCGTTCTTCGGGTCGGCGTAATCGGCCGAGATATAGGTCTTGACCTCCCCCTTCTCGTCCTTCACCGGGTTACCCTTCCGGTCCAGCACGGGCTCCGACTTCTGCGGCGCGGCGAGGATCCGGAAGACCTGCGGCGAATAGAAGCGCACCCGCACGGTGATCCCGTTCTCGGTCACCATGTCGAAACTCTTCGACGTGCCGCTCTGCGGCACCATCTTGAGCACCTTCCCCGGCGTGACCGCGGAGGCCGCCGCCGCCATCGCCGCCATCACGGCAAACAACGCATGCTTCATGTCTCGGTTCCTTTTCCCAACAAGGTTTCGTGCGCCCAGTATACCAAAAAACGCCGACCCTGCCTCGCGCGTTGCAGGGCCCCCTCCCGCCCCGCGTCCCGCCGTGCGCACACCCCAAACCCTCCCGATTCCCACCCCGGACCCTTAAGGGTTTTGCCCCGGACCCTCCCGACTTTCGGGTCAGCCCCCTAAGGGGTCGCCTCGGGCGAACCGCCCTCTGCGGGGTGGGCGTCACCCACGTGACAGCCTGACGAAGGCATAGAAGACCAACGCCAGGAAGGTGATGGGGATGGCCAGGAGCGCGGAGGCCAGGAAGGCCCAGAAGGGCGGCACGCCCTAGGCGTTGTGCAGCGCCGCGACCAACACGTTCTGGATGAGGAAGTTGGGGATGTAGGCGATGACGTAGCGGCCGTAGCCAGCGGGCGTCAGGCGGGCGCGGAAGGTGAGCGCGGCGTTGAGCAGATAGGAGAGCGCGTGGCTGAGCGCGTAGCCCGCCACGAAGGCCACGTTCGTCTGCAGAAAACACGCGAAGCCCCATGCGAAACCCACCCCCGTGGCCACGTTCACCCCGGCGCAAAGAAGAAGCGCAGGCACGCGAGCCGCGAGAGCCCGTTCCCGAGCCGGCGGAGCAAGCGCGTCAGGAAGAACAAGCTCAAACGCAACAAGAGCTGGAGCCGCATGAGCCGCAGGAGATGACGGACGAGGAGGCGGCCGACGCTTTCGCGCGTCAGGCCGAGGCGGAGCTTGCGGAGGAAGCACAGGATGACGCCGACAATACTCCAGAGGTGTCGGTCGGCGAGCCTGCAGACGTCCCACTGACAGACGGGAGCAAGGCGCCGAGCCCGCTTGCGCTGGCCGAGCTGTCGCCCGATGCGCGAATGTACCGTAAGCCGCTTGAGAAAGTCGGGGACTTTGGGAAGGTCGCGATTTCGGACACGGGGGTGATTCCGTTCGCACGTGGCGCCTCGAGGGCGCTCAAGCGCGTCAAAGGGCTTCCTGCGGATGCTGTCGTGATCTCGGACACAGGGGTGATGATGGCCGCGACAGGCGATAGCGCGTCGTTGCTGGCGCAGGCGGCCGGCGTAGGTATGCGCTACATGCAAAACAACGAGCCGTTCGCCATCGTTCCCTCGGATGCCGGCCGTGCGGCCATTCTGTCGCTCATCTCCTCGGGATACGACATCGTCGCCGTTTCCAAAGACGGCTCCGTGACCGTGACGCAGGGGCAGCGCATGACGAAGAAAGCCGTTGAGCGTGCGGCGAAACAGCGGAAGCGGTTCGAGGAGGATGCGGACGACGCGCTGTCCCGCGATCTTGAGGAGCGTGCACGCGAGGGCGGCACGAGCGCCATGATGAGCGTGGCGTACGATGAGCTCATGCGGATGCCGACGATGAGCGCGGATGGCGTGGAACCCATCACGGACAAGGCAACACTGAAGGCGGCGTTCCGCGCGTTCGGGGATGTCCGGAACGCAGACGACGGGCGCGTGGCGCGGTTCCCGGCGGCGAGCGCGGGGAAGTTCCTGACGCGCACGGGCGAGCGAGCGGAGTTCGTCCTTCCGTTGCTTGGCGTGTTGTATCGAACGGGGAAACACTTGTTTTCAGAAAAGGAAGAGGATATTCCCAATCATAAGAAACACCGTGAATATATTTCTTATCACCATTACATCAACAAGGTGATTCGCGATGGGAAGGAGTACTATGTTCGCCTGACAGTGACGGAACAGCCTGGAAACGGAGATACATCTCGTAATGAAATTCACTCGGGAATCTTCAGCCAGGTGTCCGTATACGACACGAACGGGGATGTCATAACCGTGCTAGGGAAAGAACCTAGTGGCGATGAAAATGCCCCGTTCGTTGATGAAAAGGTAGCAAACTGGCTGAAGAAAAACAAGCCCCAATCTTCGGCGACGATGAGCGTGGGCGCCGATCCTGCGGAACGCGAGCGCGCGAAGCGGGAGATGGATGAGGTGCGGCGCAAGTACCAAGGGACGGACGCGTGGATGAAGGCGCGTCCAACGGCAAGCCCACGCGCCTCACCCGCCGCCTTTGGCTCCTCGTGCGACCCCCCGCCTTCAAGGCGTGGTTCGGCGACTGGGAGAACGCCCCGGCCAACGCCAGCAAGGTGCTGGACGCGAACGGCGAGCCACTCGTCGTCTACCACGGCTCCGAACACGCCGGCTTCACCGTCTTCGACTCCGACTACTGGGACGAGGGAATGCTGGGCACCGTCACGACGACGATGTGGGAAGTCGCCCCGGGGGGACAGATGTCTGTTGCCGGTGAAGGCTCACCCCTGATCCGCAACGCCCGAGGCGAACCCGGGGCCGACACCGACACTGTACAAAAAGACCTTGAGGAAATCAAGCGCAATGTCAAAGACAACATCAATGCCAAGTTGCACAATATAACGGGTCAGGGAAAGGAAGAAGAAAGAAGGCCCGCGTTGCGCCCCCCTAGGGGGCGTACCCTCCACCTGCTTCGTCTCGGCCTTTGCCTGCCCACCTTCCTTCCTCCTGTTTTTCCTTTTCGCACCTGCGCAATTACATTGTGGACGATTCAAGAGATTTTCCTTCTTGACGCAACGGCGAAGGTTGTGCTATATTATGCGGCGTTTTGGCGAAAGTAGCTCAGTTGGTAGAGCCCCAGATTGTGGATCTGGTTGTCGCGGGATCGTGCCCCGTCTTTCGCCCCAATTTCAAGCCTCCGCGCCTCCGCGCGGAGGCTTTTCTTGTGTCGCCGTGGCCTTCGCGAACCCTGTGGGATGCTGTTCGCGAGGCTTGTCACGCAACGGCTTTTGCCGAGGGGGCTTTACAGTCTCTCTTTGGTTTGATACGCTTGATTAAAAGTTGGTTTGACTCAAAGTTAGGAGTGAGTGGCCATGTCTATCGAAGCGTTTCTGGAACGGCTGAAAGATGAAATCACGCCTGAGCTCGGGCAATTGGCGCTTGATATTGGGAGTGCCACATTGAGGGGGGAGGAATCGCGCGCGCAGACACTGTCTCAGTGTCATCAGTGGCTTGTGGAGGTCGCCCTGAAGGCCAGGGAGTTCGCGGAGAAGTTTGACAAACTTCAAGGTAACAAGGGGAAAGATCCAATCGATGAGGGGACAAGCGATCAAGGGGGCGACAATCCTCCACCACCTCCCCCTCCTTTGCCGCCTCTGCCTTTGCGGCTTGGCGGATTCACGGCCAATCCGTCGTGGAATCAGGTGGAGCAGATGGTTTGGCTGGTCAAGCAGGTTGGGTTGCGCAGGGTTTATGCCATTTGTCGGGCGCATTCGATCATGGGGTGCGCCAGTTACGGGCAACTTTTCGTGGATGTCGAGTGGCGGGTGCCTTCCGCGGTGAGGCTGAACATGAAGCGTTGCAAGGAGGATGGGCGTTGGTTTTATATTTACGCCAACCTGAATCTCGTGAGCAAGATCGCGCTTCTGGAGGAGGTCGGGCGGTATCTGAGCGTGCGGGGGAGATGAAAAAAGCCCCGCGGCGCGGGGCTTTTGCCAGAGGCGAAAGGGGATGGCTCAGAACTGCGCCATCGCCGTGCGGGAGCGGGCGCGGATGCGAGCACGCGCGGATTTGCGGCGGGCCTTCTCGCAGGGCTTCTCGTAGTAACGGGTGGCGCGAAGCTGCTTGATGAGACCTTCCTTGTCGAGGATCTTTTTCAGGCGCTTGAGGCCGCGCTCGACGGATTCGCCCTTTTTCAGACGGACCATGATCATGTTTGCTCACCTCCTTTCGTCGTGAATTGCGGGGGATTATAGCAAAGTGGCGGGGGGCTGTCGAGGGTGATTTGGTTTTTGCGCGGGGTTGTGGTATCCTAGGGGGCACGACTGGAGATGACGATGAGAATCACGCGAGCGGATTGGGAGGATGGCGCGGCGGTCTGCCTGAGCAAGGGGCGGGCGGGGAACGCGCGTGTCTGGCGGGTGGAGACGGCGGATGGGGCGTTCGCGGTGAAGGATTTCCGGAAGAGCCCGTGGTGGATCCGGTGGACGTGGGGGCGGTGGATGGTCGGGCATGAGTACCGGCTGATGAGGCGGCTGGAGGGGCTGGGGGGAATCCCGCAGCGGGTGTTCCGGGTGGACGCGTTCGCGTTCGGGATGGAGTTGTTGCCGGGGGTGTCGCTGGGGGATCTGAACCAGGCGAACCTGGAGGCCGAGATCCGGGGTGATCGGGCGGCGGTGCGGCGGTTGCCGGGGCGTTTCTTCCGGGATTTGGAGCGGTTGGTGTGCGCGATGCATCGGCGGGGGGTGGCGCATCTGGACACGCGCAACGCGAAGAACGTGATGGTGTTGCCGGGGGACCGGCCGGCGTTGATCGATTTCCAGTCCGGGGTGCGGATGTGGGGGTGGTTCCCGCGGTGGGTGCGGCGGTTGCTGTGCCTCTCGGATCTCTCGTCGGTGTACAAGCATTATTACCGCTTTTATTACGATGTGGGGACGGGGGATTTCGCGGAGCCTGCGGATGGGTTCCCGCCGGGTCGGGCGCGGCTGTTCATGGGGTTGCTGAGGTTGCGGCGGTTCTGGGTCTTCAAGGGGTATTCTTTCGTTTCGCGGCGGAAGCCGAAGGATTATGAGCTGGCTTTGGTGCGCCGTTTCGGCGGGCTGGGCGGAGGGCGGTGAGATGCTTTCCATCTATCAGTGGGTGAACGGGAGCCTGCGCGAGGTCGTCACGCCGGACGGCCCGTGCTGGATCAATCTGGCGGATCCCTCCTCCGAGGAGATCCTGCGGGTGCAGACGCTGACGGGGGTGTCGCGGGAGTTCCTCTCCGACCCGTTGGACCGCGACGAGCGGCCGCGTTTGGACGTGGACGACGATGGCACGGTGCTGATCGTGGTGCATGTGCCGTATCACGAGCCGAACGAGAATCTGCATCCGTTCAACACGTTGCCGTTGGGCGTGGTGCACACGTCCAACGCCGTCATCACCGTCTGCAACCGGCCCACGCCCATCGCGGCGTCGTTCCTGGATCAGATCCGCAGGGTCTGCCCGCCGGAACAGAAGTTCCGCTTCACCTTCCATCTGCTGTGGCACGCGGCGATCCTCTATCTGCGCTATCTGCGCGACATCCGCCAACGCGCCGACATGGTGGAGCAGGAGCTCCATGAGTCCATCTCCAACGAGGGCCTCATGCGGTTGCTCAACATCGAGAAGTCGCTCGTCTACTTCACCACCTCGCTCAAGGCGGATGACATCCTGTTGTCGCGGATCCGGACCACGCGCCAGCTGGACATCGACGAGGACGACCTGGACGTGCTGGAGGATGTGCGCGTCGAGTATCAGCAGGCGCTGGAGATGGCCTCGATCCACAGCAACATCCTCACCGGCACGCTGGACGCCTTCGCCTCCATCATCAGCAACAACCTCAACAACGTCATGAAGTTCCTCACCTCCATGACGATCGTCCTCACCGTGCCCATGCTCTTGGCCTCCGTCTTCGGCATGAACACGTGGCTGCCCTTCTCCAAGAGCGGGCCTTTCGGCTTTTGCGCCATCGTGGCCATCGCCCTCCTGTTGGTGGCCGTCACCGTCATCTTCTTCTCCCGCAGGCGCTTTTTCTGATGGCCGCCTCCGCGCTCGATGCCCTCGCCGCGTTGGCCGAGCCGTACGCCCGGCTTCTTCGCGGCGCGGACTCCCTCACGTTGCGCGAGGCGGAGCCCAGCCGCGAACGGCGCCTGCAGGCCTATTGGCAGAGCGCCGCCGTGCGCGACCTCCCGCTCGCCCTGCCGGACGGGACGCCCCTGCGGGTGCTCGATCCCGGCCATTGGAACGCCGTCGAGGGGCCTGACTTCCGCGACGCGCTCATCCTGTTCGGCGAGATCCCCCGCCGGGGCGACGTCGAGCTCCATCTCCGCCCCGCCGACTGGGACGCCCATCGCCATGCCGGCGACCCTGCCTATGCCGGCCTGATCCTGCACGTCGCCTGGAGCCCGGATCCTCCCGCCAAGACCCTTCCGCGCGGCGTCCCCACGCTCGCACTCCGTCCCTTTGCCGAGGCCGCCGGCGCCATTGATTTCGCCGCGCTCGACCCCGCCGCCACCGCCCCCGAACGTCCCTGCCATGGCCGCTTGGGTGCCGACCCCGTCGCCCGCGACCGTCTCCTCGCCGCCGCCGGCCACTATCGGCTCCTTGCCAAGACCCGCCTCTTCGCGCAGGCCTTGGGCGATGGAGACCCCCTCCAGGCTTTCTACGAGGCGCTTCTCGCCACGATGGGCTATCGCCGCAACGCCGCCCCCTTCCGCAGACTCGCCCACGACGTCCCCTTCGCCGTCGTCTCCCCCTTCCCCTCCCTGCAACGCTACGCCGCCCTCGCCGGCATCGGCGGCCTCCTGCGCGAGGACCGCCGTGACCTCTGGGACCTCTGGTGGCGCACCGGCCTCCCCCCCGCCACCGAGCCCTACGCGTGGGACTTCCGCGCCATGCGCCCCCAGAATCACCCACGCCGCCGCCTCGCCGGCGCCATCGGCATCCTGCACGACCTCGCCGCGCTCCTGGAATGCCCCCTTGGCGAACTCCCCCGCGCGCTCATCCAAGCCTCCAAACGGCTCTGCGAGCCGCTTGGCCTCCGAGGCGCGCCCATCGGCGCCAACCGTGCCCATGCCGTCGTCACCAATCTCTTCACCCCCTACCGCCTCGCCATCGGCACCCTTGACCCCGCGCGCCTGCGCGACCTGCCCGGCGAGGATCTCTCCGCGCCCATGCGTGCCGCGTGGTTCAGGCTCACCGGTCGGCTCGCCCATCTTCCCAAGGACGGGCTTCGCCAACAGGGGCTTCTCCAGATCCATGCCGATTTCTGCGCCAATCCGTGCATCCTGTGCGAGTCGTGCCCGCTCGCCTTCCCGTGAGGCGATGGGCGCTCAGAGGCGGAAGGGGGCGTTTTTGAGGAAGACGCGGCACGCCTTGGGTTGCCCGGGGGCGCCTTTCTCGGCGCGGGGGAGAATCCGCAGGCCGGTGACTTGGAGGGCGGCGCCGAGATCCAGGACGATCGCGTGGGGGGCTTTCGCCTCGGGGGCGGTTTGCCAGAAGGTCGATTCCTGGAGGTCGTAGACCTTGTCGGCGGTGGCGTTGGCGGAGCGGGTCTCCTCGGAATCGGCGTAAAGCGCCCGCCATTCCTCGCGAGGCAGGGGCTTGCCGTCGGGGCCGAGCAGGTCGACCTCGGCGACGGCGGCGGGCCCTTCCCGCCAGACGGACCGGATCTCGACGCACAGATAACGGCCGGTGGCGGGGGTGGGGAAGGCGAGGGTCTGCCAGCCGCCGCCCGCCTTGAGGGTGGCCTCGGCCACGGGCGTTTCGGCGGAGAGGTCGAGGTCTTGGCCGGGTTTGCGGTGGGTGTCGGAGAGGTTCCCGCGCAGTTGGTCGAGAATCGGTCTGTCCAGCCCGCGAAGGGTGGGGGATCGGGGGCCTTTGAGGTCGAGGACGATAACCTCGTTACGCCCCTTCCGGAGCCAGCAGCCGGGGAGGAAGAGGGTCTGCTGGGGGCCGATCTCCCAGAAACGGCCGAGCGCGTGGCCATTGACCCAAACCATGCCCTTGCCCCAGTCGCGGAGATCCAGGAAGGTGTCGCCGACCGTCGTGAGCGTGAAGTCGCCGACCCAATAGGCGGGGCCGGCAGGGTGTGTGCCGGGCTTGGCGGCCTTGGCGGCGGCGAAGGCGTGCCCGGGCGGGAGGCTGAAGACCTGCCAGCCGGTGAGGACGTCCTCGCCGAGGCGGACTTGGCGGGTGATGCCCTTGCGGTCGTGGATGGAGCCGCCGAAGTTCACGCGCCCCATCGCCTCGACGAGGATCTCGAGTCTTGTGCCGGCGGGAAGGTCGGCGGGGAGGGTGAGGGCGAACGCTTTTTCGCGGCGGTCGAGGCGGGCAAGGAGACGGCCGTCGGCGAAGACCTGGGCCCAGTCGTGGGTTTCGTCGATGGTGAGGGTCTCGCCCTTCTTGGCGGCGCGGGGGAGGCGGGTGGCGTAGAGGATGGCCCCCCAGCCTTGGTCGAAGGCCTCCATGGGACGGATGGCCTCGGACGTCTTGGGCTTGGGGAGCGTGTCGAAGAGGGAGACGGCACGATCGAGCGTGAAGGCGGGCACGGTGACGACCGGCGGCGGGGCGGGCGGCTCGGGGAGGGGGCTTTCGGCGTACGTTTGGAGGAGGGCTCGGAGTTTGTCGAACTTGGGTGTGGCGTGGCCGGCCTCGTCGATCGGCGCGTCGTAATCGTAGGAGGAACACATGGCGGAGTAGGCGGGGTTGTTGGCGCCGCCCCACCAGCCGAAGGTGGTGCCGCCGTGGGCCATGTAAAGGCTGAAGGAGATGCCGCGCTCGAGCATGTCGCGGATGCCGCGCACCATGGCGTCGGCGTCCCGGGTCTCGTGGCGGCGTCCCCAGTGGTCGAACCACCCGCTCCAAAACTCGCTGCACATGAGCGGGCTGTCGGGACGGGCGGCCTTGAGGGCTTTGAACTGGCTGTCGATGTCCGCGCCCGTGCCGAAATTGATGGTCCAGAGCAGATCGTCCAGGCCGTTGCGCTGGAAGGTGCTGCTCCAGTCGCATTGGAAAAGGGGGACGTCGGTGAAGCCGGCCTCGCGGACGAGGTCGCGGATTTTGGCGACATGGGCCTTGTCGGTGGCGTAGGCGCCGTATTCGTTTTCCACCTGCACCATGATGATGTTGCCGCCGCGGGCGAGCTGGAGGGGGGCGAGCTCTTGCCCGAGGCGCTTGAGGAAGAGGCCCACGCGCTCAAGGTAGTAGGGGTCGTTGGAGCGGAGGCGGATGTCTTCCTTCTTGAGAAGCCACCACGGTAGCCCGCCCATCTCCCATTCGGCGCAGACGTAGGGGCCGGGCCGGACGATGACGTAGAGCCCGTGTTTTTGGGCCAGGCGGCAGAACTCGGCCACATCGGCGTTGCCGGAGAAACCGAAGTCGCCGGGCGTGCGCTCGTGGAAGTTCTAGAAGACGTAGAGGCAGAGCGTGTTCATGCCCAAGGCCTTGCACATCTGGATCCGGTGTTCCCAGTAAGCCTCTGGAATGCGTGGGTAATGGACCTCCGCGGCCTTGATGACGAAGGGTTTGCCGTTGAGCAGGAAGGCGCCTTTCCCGACCTCGAAGGTCTCGGCCGCGCTGGCGGAGAACGCCAGCGCGGCGGCGCAAATCAGGGCGGATAGGCGATGCATGGGATGTTTTCCGCGCGGATCGGTTGTGGGCTCAGCGGGGGCTGAGGGTGAAACGGTAGGAATAGTCCCGGCCGGATTTGGGCTTGGCGTGGTCAAAGGGTTGGGCGCCCCAGGAGTTCACGCCGCCGGCGCCGAATTGCGTCAGGTCGATGTTCACGGTGTTGTAAGGCGCCTCGGCCCATTGGTAGGGGTGGGGCTTGGCGTCGTCGCAGAGCGTCTCCGCGGTCCACGGCCAGACATTGAAGCAGATGAGCGGGTCGCCGTGGACGGCCAGCCGGGCGCCGCCGCCGGAGAGGGCCACGCGGCGGACGTCGGTGCGGTAGCCGAGCTCGCCGTTTTGGACGTAGCGGGAATCGTTGAGCGCGGCGATCCCCATCGCGTAATGGCCGACGTAGGCGCTTTCCTTCCGGTCAGGCATATTCTCGTGGGGGCCGCGGCCGAACCATTCGACCGTGTCCATCGCCTTGGGCACGCCGAAGGTGACGCCGATGCGCGGGATGTCGGGCAGGCCCGCGGCCGCCGTGAAGGCGAAGTCCACGGTCACGAGCCCGTCCGTGGCGAACGTGTAGGTCAGGCGGAGAGTGGAAGGGGCGCCGTCCTTGCCTTTGGCGGGGAGCTCGAAGGCGGTGGCGACGGTGGCGGCGCCGCTGGGCTCGGCCTTGGCCTCGAAGGCGACGCACTTGGCCTTTTGGCCGGCGTCGCGCCAGACGCCCATGCGCTTGGCCATGTTGAAACCGCGGTCGTTGTCCGTCGGCGGCCGCCAGAAGTTGGGACGCAGGGGCTCGACGATGACGGGCTTGCCGCCGAGGGTGAGGGCGGTGAGCAGGCCGCTGGCCTTGTCGAAGGCGGCCTGCGCACCGGCGGCGGAGAGCGTGACCGTGCCGTCGGCCCCGTCGGCGACCTGCCAGCGGCGAAGCATCCGGTCGGTCATGATGGGGAGCGCCTGGGGCTGGGCCTTGGCGAACTGCGCGTCGGCCACCTGGACGGGCTTCTCGACGGGCGCAGGCGCGTCGAAGAGGCGCAGCGTGACGAAGCGTTCGCCGGGGCCCTCGGCCTTCGTGGCGTCCCAACCCTGGAGGGCGACGGTGGCGGAGGCGCCGGGGGCGAGCGCGCCCTTGGCGAGCGTGCCGTGCGGGCCGACGAGCTCCCAGGCGCCGGTCATGGCGGCGGTGTCGCGGAAGGCGAACTCGCTGGCGATCCGGACGGTGCCCTTGGCCCAATCGAAGGCGGAGAAGTGGAGATTCTGGTAGACGGTGCGGACGTCGTAGGCGCCGGGGTGCCACTGGCGGTCTGCGGCGAGGAGACCGTTGCAGCAGAAGTTGTCGTCGTTGGGCTTGTCGCCGTAGTCGCCGCCGTAGGCGAGGAAGCGCCCTTTGCCGTCAGGGCGGGCCTTCCACTGCGCCTGGTCGCGCCAGTCCCAGATAAAGCCGCCCTGGAGGTGGGGATACTTGCGGACGTTGTCCCAGTAGGCTTTGAGGTCGCCGGTGGAGTTGCCCATCGCGTGGGCGTACTCGCAGAGGATGTAAGGCTTCTTGGGATTCTTCTTGGCGTAGGCCTCCTGACTGTGCGGCCAGGCGTACATGGGGCAGATGATGTCGGTGAAGTGGTCGCCCGTCCGCTCGTACTGCACGGGGCGGGTGGGGTCGAGGCGTTTGTTGTTGGCGTAGGCGAGGCCGAAGTTCACGCACTCCTTGCCCCAGCCGGTCTCGTTGCCCAGCGACCAGATGAGGACGGAGGGGTGGTTGCGGTCGCGCAGGATCATGCGCTCGTTGCGCTCCAGGATGGCGCTCTGGTAGTCGGGGCGATAGGCGGGCGAGTCGGCGCCGTCGGCGCCGTGGGCCTCGACGTTCGCCTCGTCCACGACGTAGAGGCCATACTTGTCGCAGAGGTCGTACCAATCGGTGGCGTTGGGGTAGTGGCTGGTGCGCACGGCGTTCACGTTCATCGCCTTCATCTCGCGGATGTCGGCGACCATGTCCTCGCGGGTGACGGCGTAGCCCACGTCCGGCTCCACCTCGTGGCGGTTGACGCCCTTGAGCAGGACGCGCTTGCCGTTCACCGTCAGGATGTCGTCCTTGATGGCGACGGTGCGGAAGCCGACGGGCCGGGCGACGTACTCCGTCCTACCGTTCGCGGTGACGGCGAAGAGCAAGGTGTAAAGGTTCGGCGTCTCGGCGCTCCACTGCTTCACGCCCTTGACGGTGATCGCGCCCTCTTTCAGGTCGCCCACCTTCGTGCCGCCGTCATAGAGACTCATCGCCACCGTGGCGGCTCCGGCGACCGTGGGTTTCACCGTCAGCGTGCCATCCGCGCCGGCGAGGGTGGTGGTGGCCACGTAATCACGCAGGCCCTCGGGCTGCTCGGCCACGAGCCAGACGGGGCGGTGGATGCCGCTCATGCGCCAGAAGTCCTGATCCTCCAGGTAGGAGCCGTCGCACCAACGGTAGACCTCCACCGCCAGCACGTTCCTGCCGGGGCGCACCGCCGCCGTGACGTCGAACTCCGCGGGCAGCTTCGAGTCCTCCGTGTAGCCCACGCGTGTGCCGTTCACCCACACATAGGCCGCCGAGCCCACGCCGTCGAAGTGCAGCACGATGCGCCGCCCCGCCCAGCCCGCCGGGATCTCGAAGTCCCGCCGATAGCTGCCCACGGGGTTGCGATAGACGAACGCGGTGAAGTCCTTGGGCGGGTCCGCCATGATGTAGGGCGGCTTGCGCACGTGCGGGTAGCGCACGTTGGTGTAGATGGGCGGGTCGTAAGCCCCCTGCAACTGCCAACACCCCGGCACCGCGATGTCCGCCCAGCCTGAGACGTCGAACTCCGGCCGCCAGAAGTCCTTCGCGCGCTCTTCCGGACGCTTGGCCCATCCGAACTTCCACGTGCCGTCGAGTAGGCGGACGTAGGGCGAGGCCTCGCGCCCGATCTCCAAGGCCGCGTTGCGGAGCGCCTCCTCGGCCGTGTCGAAGGGCGTCAGCACGGCGCGCGACGGCAGGCGGTCGATCTGCGTCACGTAGGGGTTCTCCCAGTCAGGCGCGTCCCGATAGGCCTCCGGCCCGCGGTTTTGGGCAAACAGCCCGCTTGCAAGACCAAGCGCCGCCATGGTCGTCGCGAAAAGGGTTCTCATGCGCTTCTCCTGTTTGTCATGTCGCCAATCCCGCGGGACGCCCCGCGCACGCTGTCAGTATAACACAGCCATGGCCTCGCCACCCAAGCGCAAAGACGTGGGAGGGCTTGGGTGCGTCATGGAATACAGCCCTGCGTTTCCCGGCTCGGCACGCGACGGCACGGGGGCGGCACCATACGCTTGGCCTGCCGCGCTTATGCCCATAATGCCTGGCAAGAAAACATACGCGAAGCCCCCGCGGGAGCGGGGGCTTCGCGTGCGCCCTGTCGTGTCGGTACGCGGTTACTTGGCGACGATATTGACCAATTTGCCGGGGACCACGATGACTTTGGCGACGGAGAGCCCGGCGGTGTGCTTTTTGACTTCGGGAGCCTCCCGTGCCGCGGCCTCGAGCGCGGCGCGGTCGAGATCCGCGGGGAGCGTGAGCTTGCCGCGCATCTTGCCATTGACCTGGAGGATGATCTGAATGGTCTTCTCTTTGAGCGCCTCGGGGTTGACGGTGGGCCAGCCGGCATCCATGACGGAGGGCGGATTGCCGAACTCGGCCCAGATTTCCTCGGCGACGTGAGGGGTGATGGGGGCCATCATGCGGGCAAGGGTGAGGATGGTCTCACGCAGGAGCGCTTTGGCGGCGGGGGTGGAGTCAGCGTCGATTTTCGCCTTGTCCAAGGTGTTCATGAGTTCCATGAGCTGGGCGATGGCGGTGTTGAAGCGGAAGCCATGCTCGATGGAGTCGGTGACGCCTTGGAGGGTTTGGTGGAGTTTGCGCCAGAGGTCGCGTTGGGGCGGGGTGAGGGCGTCGCCGTTGACGGGGGTGTCGTGCTCGGGCACGATGGCTTTGGCGTCGTAGGCCTTTTTCCAGAGGCGGCAGAGGAAGCGGTAGGGGCCTTGGATGGCGGTGTCCTGCCATTCGGCGTCGAGCTCGGGGGGCCCGATGAAGAGGGTGTAGAGGCGGACGGTGTCGGCGCCGTAGGCTTCGATGAGCTCGTCGGGGGAGACGACGTTGCCGACGGATTTGGACATCTTTTTGAGGACGCCTTGGTCGTCGCGCTTGCAGATCATGCCTTGGGTGAAGAGGGCCTTGAAGGGCTCGACGCAGTCGAGGGCGCCGGCGTCGTTGAGGATTTTGACGACGAAGCGGGAGTAGAGGAGGTGGAGGACGGCGTGCTCGACGCCGCCGATGTATTGGTCGACGGGCATCCATTTGTCGACGAGGGCTTTGTCGAAGGGGGCCTTGTCGTTGCGGGCGTCGATGTAGCGGAGGAAGTACCAGCAGGAGCAGAGCCATTGGGCGAGGGTGTCGGTCTCGCGCTTGGCGGGGGCGCCGCATTTGGGGCAGGTGGTGTTGATGAAGCCTTCGTGGCGGGCGAGGGGGTTGCCTTGGTCGCTCTTGAAGTCGACGTCGTCGGGGAGGCGGACGGGGAGCTGGTCCTCGGGGACGGGGACGGCGCCGCAGTGGGGGCAGTGGACGATGGGGATGGGGGCGCCCCAGTAGCGTTGGCGGGCGACGTTCCAGTCGCGGATGCGGAAGTTGGTGGTGAATTCGGCGAAGCCGCGTTCGACGCCGTGTTGGGTGATGGCCTTGATGGCGTCGCGGTTGGGCTGGCCGTCGAAGGGGCCGCTGTTCACGAGGGTGCCGTCGTCGACGTAGGCGGCGGTCATCGTGTCGAGGGAGAGGGAGCCTTCGGGGTTCTGGATGACGATTTTCTTGGGGATGCCGTATTTGGTGGCGAAGTCCCAGTCACGCTGGTCGTGGGTGGGCACGGCCATGACGATGCCGGTGCCGGAGTCGGCGACGACGTAGTTGGTGACCCAGAGCGCGATGTCGCGGTCGCCGTTGTAGGGGTTGGTGACGTGGAAGCCGGTGAAGACGCCTTCCTTCGCCAGCGCGTCGGAGTAGCGCTCGGCGGCGGGGATGTTGGCGAGGCGTTCGCAGAAGGCCTTGACCTCGGCCTCGCGCGGCGAGCCGGGGAGCAGTTTTTTGAGCAGGGGGTGATCCGGCGAGATGGCCATGAAGGTGACGCCGAAGATGGTGTCGGGGCGGGTGGTGTAGACGGGGCAGTCGTCGCCCGTCTCCGTGACCTTGAAGGTCACCTTGGCGCCCTGGGATTTGCCGATCCAGTTGGCCTGCATTTGGCGGACCTTCTCGGGCCAGCCTTCGAGGAGGTCGAGGTCTTTGAGGAGGCGGTCGGCGTATTGGGTGATGCGGAAGAACCACTGCTTGAGGTTTTTCTTCTCGACGGGGCGGCCGCAACGCACGCAATGCCCGTCGGCGGTGACCTCCTCGTTGGCCAGGTTCGTGCAGAGCGGGCACCAATTGACGGGGGCCTCCTTTTGGTAGGCCACGCCGAGCTTGTAGGCCTGCAGGAAGACCCACTGCGTCCACTTGTAATAGTCGGGGTGGCAGGTGGCGATCTCGCGGTCCCAATCGTAGCCCACGCCCCAGCTGCGCACCTGGCGCTTCATCTCGCGGATGTTCTCGATCGTCCACTTGTGCGGGTGGACGTGGAACTTTTTCGCCGCGTTTTCCGCCGGCAGCCCGAAGCTGTCCCAGCCCATCGGCGAGAGGACGTTGAAGCCCGTCATCTTCTTGTAGCGCGTGATCACGTCGCCCATGATGTAATTGCGCCCGTGCCCCACGTGCATATGGCCGCTGGGGTAGGGGAACATCGTCAGGCAGTAGAACTTCGGCTTGCTGTCGTCGTGCGTGTCGCACGCGAACGTGCCATGCTCATCCCAGAAACGTTGCCACTTGGGCTCGATCGCGTGAAACGGATACTTCTCTTCCATGACCGGTTCCTCAAACAGAAATCGCGAAAATCCCGAAAATTATACCATATTTCCCCGTTGCCGGCGGCATCGCCGAGAGTTTGGGCAATGGTGCCCGTGGAAAGTGGGAAGCGCGGAAGAGCCTTGCGCATCGCCAACGGCCTTGACGCCCTCCCGACTCTCGCCCCAAACCCTCCCGACTCTCGGCCGAACCCCTTAGGGTTCGGGTGTGGCACCTGCGTATCCCAGGCGCCGACGCGGGTCTCGCCGGCATGGCGGTCGATACCGGCGTAGGAGAGGCTGGCGTCCTCGTAACGCTTGAAGTTCAGCACGGCCATGTTCATCAGCGCGTCGTTGAAGAGGCGCAGGGCGACGAGTAGCCTGAAGTCCTCCAACGTCAGCCCCGTCACCCGCTCGAAAAGCGCCGTCTCCACCTGCTCGATGACCTCGCGGAGCGTGTGCTCACGGTCGTCCGTCAGATACATGAAGACGGGGATGCGCGCGGCGAACTTGATGAGTTTCTCCTGCACCTGTTTGCGTTTGTTCTTCAGCTCCTTTTCCTCTGCGGTCTGCAGGCTGCGCTCCTTGGGCGTCTTCTCCTTGCCGTCCTTCCTGGCCTTTTTGATGGCGTCGGTGCGGTTGACGATGGTTTCGAGCGTGTCGCGCCCGAGGTTGCGGTCGGCGACGATCTTCATCACGGCGTCGAAGGCCGCGGGGTTGCCCAGCAGGCGCTTGAGGGTCTCGTTGTCCACGTTCACGAGCAGGGCGCTCTGCCAACGGCGGGCCAGGAGCGTGGCCGCGTCGCCGGTGAAGGCAAGCTCCAGCACCTGCGTGGCGTCGATGGGGGTGAGGCGCCCGCCGTCGGAGTAGAGGATGGGGAGGAAACGGATGAAAGCCGCCACACGCTCCTCGTCCGTCACCGGCAGCGCCGCGTCGATGCTCAGCTTCCCGCTGTACTCCGCCACCTGGCGCAGGGCGCGGTTCGGCGCGAAGTCCAGCACGTAGCACTGCCGCTTGATAACGACCTCGCCCCCCTGCGCGTCGCGCGTGGTCCAGGGGCTCTGCACGCGGAAGGCCGCCTGGAAGTAGGTCTCCGGGCTCTTCAGGTTTCGGAGCATGAGGATGCCGCCCCACGGCCGCACCGTCACGCCCGTGGTGAGTTTGCCGCAGGTCAGCGTGATGGTCTTCGAGGCCATCGGGTCGGCCATCTTTTCCTCCACCGCGCCCAACGCCTCCGCCCCCATGCCCACATGCTTGCCCGCGCACACGATCACCCCGAAGTCGTGCCACCAGGTGTTCCGCCGCGCGCGCAGGAGCGCGTCCATCGCCTCGCACGCCGCCACGCTCGGCAGGAACCACACCGAGTGCCGGAGCGCGTCGGCCAGCGCACCCTTCGCGAAGGGCTGCGCCACGGGCTCGTGGGTCTTCAGCCCCTCCACCGCCGTCGGCAGGTGACGCCCGCGCAGGTAGTCCAGCCACTGCTGCACGTGCTCCTCATAGACGAAGCATGGCCGCCCGTCCGCCCCCCGCGTGGTCGAGAAGAAGACATTGAGGTCGAACTCGTCGAACTCCCCCGCCTCCGCCACCTTGCGGATGGCCTCCGGCAGGCGGTAGGTCAGCATCACCATCTGCGGCAACGCCGCGTAAGGGTTCGGCCCTGGCCCCCGCCACGCCGCCTTCGCCCGCTGCTCGTCCGCGTAGGTCCACCCATACACCTGCTCCTCGATGAACTCCCCGCTCGCCAACGACCGGAAGGGCGTCCCCGAGAGATAGAGATAGCGCTCCGCCTGGATGGGCAGATCCTCCTCGGAGAGCCGCGCCGCGCCCGTGGGCTTCGCGTCCGCCGCCTCGGCCGCCTCCACCTCGCCCTCCTCGTCCTCCTTCGCGAAAAGGTCCTTCGCCTTCTCCCGCCACGCGCCGTAGTGGTACTCGTCGAAGATCACGAGATCCCACCGCTCCTCGCGCACCCACCTGTGCTGCTCCTTGATGCCGCCCTGCGCATTCAGCCCCAGGAAATCCTGGAAGGAGCCGAAGCAGACGATCGGCCGCCGCCCGTCCGTCGCCAGATACTGCGCCTCGAGGTCCGGCGCCGCGGGGTCGTCCTGCCGCCGGATGAACTGCCACCCCGCGAAATCCACGTGCGTGCGGCAATCTTCCTCCCACGCGCTCACCACTGCCGGCTTGAAGGTCAGGATCAGAATCCGCTGGAACCCCATCTCTTTGGCCAGTTCATACGCCGCGAAGGTCTTCCCGAAGCGCATCTTCGCGTTCCAGAGGAACCGCGGCTTCGTCCCCGGCTCCTCCTGCGCCTTCCGCCGGAAATAATCCGCCGTCAGCCGCACGGCCGCCTCCTGCTCCGGGCGCATCGCGAAATCCCGCGTCCGCGCCGCCTGGTAATCCTGACGGTTGCGCACGGCCACGATCGCCGCCAGCACCTCCTCCTTCCCGCAGCGGAACCACTCCCCATCCGGCCGTTGCACCCCGTGTCGCTTCAGCAGACGATGCACCGCGTGGTCGTCGAAGCTCGACCCATCCCGACGCATCGCCGACTCTTGCAGGACGATCTCATGGATGGCGAACGGCAACTTGATGTTCGCCACCTGCTCCCGCACGCGCGTCTCCACGTCACGCTCCGTGTACCCCACCTTCAGCAGATCCCCGTAACCCTCCGCCTTCAGCCGATACGCATAAATCATCGGCCGCACCGCGGCCCTCCCCTCAAGCACAAAGCCCGCCATCTCACGCCTCCATCGGCTTCACCATGCTCTCGATGAACGCGATCTCCTCGTCCGTCAGCCCATACTTCGCGTACAGCTCCTCATCCGTCCATGGCTTGCTAAAATCCTGCATCGGGACAAGTTGGTAAACGCGCGCTGTGGCGTCTTGGGTGATTTTCTTTAGGAATACCATGAAACGGAAGAAGCGTGTTGCGACATAGCTCCTGACATTCAAGGCTGTCCGCTTATCTTTGAATGGTCCTATCACGATGTATGTTTCGGAGCAACAACTATTAGGTTCTCCAAGTAATGGCACACCAAGTATTTGATGAGGAAAGATTTCGCCAGCACCATATGCTTTAGAAATATACAGTTTCCATAGAGGGATCCATTCTCGTCCCTTCGGTACTTCTTCTGGTTTGACAGAGGCGGTTCCGCCATTGCGATAAAGCGTGATTGACTTTGGGAAAGGAGACGTTTCCCCAGTCACAGTTGTATCAAACCCAAATGGTTTACGGGCACTGACCAACGTCTCAAAAGATTTCTCTCCCCGTGCTTTAACCTTTCTGTAGATTTCGACACCAAGTTGGTGACGAATGAAGGTATCCACGCCAGGTTCAAGCAAGAAGCGGGAACCTTCGGAAACAACCTTGGAACCGTCATGTGTAACAATGTGGCAGGGGGCGTCATGATCCTTATCGATGTGGAAGTAACACACTCCGCCCTTGATTTCTACGCCGTTGCCAAAGCAAGCATTGGCATCCATGAAGTCGTGTAGTTCTGAGATATGCCTGTCATGCAACATTGCCGCGCGGAAGTCGTTGAGGCCCTTGCCGCCGGCGAACCAACGCGAGGGGATAATCATCACGAGGTGGGAGGGATTGAGCTTTTTTGCCACTTCCACAAAGTCTTGGTAAATAGGGCTAGCCCCCGTGCTCTCCCCGGCGTCCTGAAGTTGGTAAGGCGGGTTACCGATGATGACGTCGAACTTCATGTGGAAGACCTCTTCGGGGTTGATGCCGTGGATGAAGGCGTAGGCGTGGGATTCGGAGCGGTTTTTGAGGGTGTCCTGGGAGGCGCCGCAGAGGTGGCACTTGCCGTTTTCCCAGACGTGCTCGGCGGGGGGTAGGAGGATGTTGCCTTCTGGGGTGTCGAGGGGGGTGATGGCGTATTTGCCGTTGGCGCACTTGGAGCCGTAGACGGTGCGGCGGGAGGTGAGGGCGGTGAGTTCGGTGATGGCGAAGCCGAAGAGCTGGTTGCGGAAGATGTGGCGGAGGCGCGTCTCCAGATCGGGGAAGGCGGGTTCCAGGCCGACGATGAGGCGTTTGGCGATTTCGCGGAGGAAGACGCCGCTCTTGCAGCAGGGGTCGAGGAAGGTGGTCTTGGGATCGCGGAAGAGTTCCTGCGGCAGGAGGTCGAGCATGGCGTTGGCCACGCGCGGTGGGGTGAAGACCTCGTCGTTGGAGAGGTTGGCCAGGCACTCCAGCACGTCGGGGTTGCGTTTGGGGGCGGGGGCGTCCATGGCGGCTCCTTTCACAGAAAGCACGGTTGCGCGGTGCCGTCGGCGAAGATCTCGGCGGCGACGACGGGGGATGCGGGTGGCAGGCGGGCGGGGACCTCGGTGTCGGCGCCGAGGTCCCAGTAGCGGACGGTCGGCAGGCGGGTGTGCGTCTCCTCGGCGAAGGGGAGGGTGTCGCCCTGCGTGTCGAGCATCTCGGCCAGCGACCACATGCGCCCCGAGACCCACTCCTCGCCCGGCGTGAAGCGCCACTCCACGAAGACGATGGGCGCCAGGGAGTCGGAGCCCTCCGGGTGGAGTGTGTCGCCGTGCCGGATGTTTTGGGCGAGGACGAAGGCGGCGGCGCGGCGGCATTCCGCCCAACGCGCGCGTCGGCGCACCCGCAGGCCGTGAGCGGCCTCCCATTGGGCCAGGAGCTTGGCGCGGCAGGCCAGGACGTTGTCGGCCAGGATGTCGATGCCGTAGAGGGAGGTGAGGGCGCGGAAGGCCTCGCGGCGGAAGGTGGCGGTGTCGGCGCGGCCGCCGGCCAGGCGGCGGGCGGCGCGAAGTTTGCGGCGGAGGATCTCCGTGAGGAAGTTGCCGTCGCCGCAGGCGGGCTCCAGGAAACGGGTGCCCACATCGTCGCACGCCGCCCCCACCAGGTCGCACATGTCGCGCACGAGCCAATCGGGGGTGAAGACTTCCCCATGGTCCCGCACACGTTTGCGGGACTTGATGAGTTTGGGTTCCTCCTTCCGAGGGCACATAAAAAGGCACGCTTCCTTCGCGTGCCCTAAACGAGGCCCGGCAAGGCCTGACAACGAACACGCAAAGAGAAGCGCGCCAGATATGGCGCACCTCGCTCGACATGTCGCTCGCTGTCTGAAATTTGCCGGTTTCGTTTAGGGCGACTTGTTTTGCAAAATGCAAAGTTTTTCCACGGCTTTCCCGTGGCGTGGGCGTATGATAGCACAAAGGGGCGTCGGCTTGCATTCCGGGCGCGAAATGCGCGATAATATGCGGCACGTAACCCTCCAGAGGAGCATTGGCATGAAGTTTGACAAGCGTGGCGCGTTGATGGAGACGGAGATCCCCGGCGCGCGGAAGATTCAGGGCAAGGTGCGCGACATCTACGATCTGGGCGACAAGATGCTGATCGTGGTGACGGATCGCCTGAGCGCCTTCGACGTGATCATGGATGATGGCGTGCCGGGCAAGGGCAAGGTGCTGAACAACATCTCGGTCTTCTGGTTCCGCAAGCTGGCGGGCGTCTGCCCGAACCATCTGATCACGGACGACGTGGCGGAGTATCCCGCGCCGTTCAACGGCTTCCCGGAGCTGCAGGGGCGCTCGATGCTCGTGCGCAAGCTGAAGGTGGTGCCGTATGAGTGCATCGTGCGCGGCTATCTGACCGGCTCGGGCTGGGCGGAGTACAAGCGCGCCGGCACCGTCAACGGCCAGTCCCTGCGCGCCGGCTACCAGAACGCCTCCAAACTCGACGAGGTGCTCTTCACGCCGACCACCAAGGCCGCCATCGGCGACCATGACATGGCCGTGACCGTCGAGCACATGGCGCAGGATATCGGCGCCGACCTCGCCGGGAAACTCCGCGACCTCTCCATCCGCCTCTATTCCGAGGCCGCCGCCCACGCCGAGGCGCGGGGCATCATCCTCGCCGACACCAAGTTCGAGTTCGGCCTCGACGAGGCCGGGAACGTGGTCCTCGCCGACGAGGCGCTCACCCCCGATTCCTCGCGCTTCTGGGACAAGGCCACCTATGCCGTCGGCGCCAACCCGCCGAGCATGGACAAGCAGTTCGTGCGTGACTGGCTGGACGAGATCAAGTTCAACCACCAGCCGCCGCCGCCGCCCCTGCCCGACGCCGTGATCGCCAAGACCCAGGCCATCTACGCCGAGTGCTATCGGCGGCTCACCGAGGGCGAGGCCTGCGCGCCCGCCCTGTGAGCCCGGCAAAAACGTCCGTGACCGATCGCCCCGCGCCGCGCGTGCGCGGGGTGATGCTGGACGTCTCGCGCAACCGGGTCTATTCCCTCGCGACGCTCCGCCGTGTGGCGGACGTGCTGGCCGCGCTGGGGATGAACCGGTTGGAGCTCTATTTCGAGAACGTCTTCGCCTACCGTGACCATCGGGTCGCGTGGGAGGGGTGCGCCCCCTACACGCGCGAGGATCTGTCGGCGTTGGGGGATCATTGCGCGGCGCGGGGCGTCATGCTCGTGCCGAACCAGAACACGCTGGGGCATTTCGAGCGATGGCTCCGCCACCCCGCCTATCGCCGCTTCGCGGAGATGCCGCAGGGCGGGGCGCGCACGCCGTGGGGGAGCGTCCAGGAGATCCCGACCGGCCTCTGCCCCACCGACCCCGAGGCCGTCGCCTTCGCCGAGGGCCTGCTCGACGAGCTCCTGCCGTGCTTCCCGCACGCCACCGTCGCGAACATCGGCGGCGACGAGGTCTTCGACCTCGGGCTCGGGCGTTCCGCGGGGCAGGACAGGGCGACGCTCTATCTGGGGCATATGTGCCGCATGGCCGCCGTGGCGCGCCGTCATGGGAAGCGCCCCGAGATCTGGGCCGACATGCTTCTGCGGCACCCGGAGACGATCCCGCGCGCCGCGCGGTGTCTGGGCGACGCCGATTGGGTCGTCTGGGGCTATGAGGCGACGGACGACCTCGCCGGGGGCGTGGCGCGGCTGAGGGCCGCCGGCCTGCGTGCGCTCGTCGCGCCGGGGACCTCGTCGTGGCGGTCGTTCTGTGGGCGCACGGCCAACAGCGTCGCGAACATCCTCCATGCGGTGGCGTGCGACTGCGGGGGGCTCCTGCTCGCCGACTGGGGCGACGCGGGGCACTGGCAGCCTTTGGTCGTCAGTCTGCCGGCGGTCGTCCTCGCGGCGCGCCCGGAGGCCTCCGCGGAGGAGGTCGCCGCGACCGTCGACGCGCTTGCCGGCGTGCCCGGGTTGGGCGCGTTCCTGGCGCGGCTCGGCGACACCTATCGCGTGGCCAAGGCCGAGGCCCCCAACGCGACGCTCCTCTTCCGTGCCTATAACCTGCCCCGCGCCGCGGCGCCGGCCTTCGACCGAGCCGCGCTGCTCGCCGCGCGCGCCGCGCTTGGTGCCTTGCGCCCCGCGGGGGAGGCGTTGGGCGATTCCCTGCCCGCGCGTGAGGCGCGGCACGCGTGGGGGCTGCAACGGCTGGCCGTCGGGCGCGCGTTGGGCGAGCCCGGGCTCGCCGGCGAACGGGACCGCCTGGCCGCCGAGATGGAGGCGCTTTGGCTGGAACGCGGCCCGCGTGGGCGGCTCGATGCCTCGTTGGCCGCCTTTCTGGAGCCGGATCTATGAGCGAGCCCCCCGCCACGCTTCGCAGGGTCTTCGCGCTTTTGGGCGCGGAGGCGATGGCACGCCTCCAGGCCGCGCGGGTGCTCGTGGTGGGGCTTGGGGCGGTGGGGGGCGCGTGCGTCGAGGCGCTCGCCCGGAGCGGGGTGGGGCACCTGTGGCTCGTGGACGCGGACGTCTTCGAGGCGAGCAACCTCAACCGCCAGCCTTTCGCGTCGCTGGAGGCCTTGGGACGGCCGAAGGCGGAGGTCACGGCGGGGCGGCTCCGGCAGATTGCGCCCACCTGCGCCGCGCAGGGCGAGGTGGCGCGGGTCGCCGCCGATAACGTCGCGGCCTTGCTCGACCGCGCCCGCCCGGATGCCGTGGTGGACGCCATCGACGACGTCCGCGCGAAAATCGCCTTGCTCGACGCGTGCCTGCGGCGCGGGGTGCCCGCGTGGTCGGCGATGGGGGCCGCGCGCAAACGCGACCCCTCCGCGCTACGCGTGACCGACCTGGCGCAGACGCAGGTCTGCCCGCTCGCCCGCCTGGTGCGGCAGGGGCTTCGCGCGTTGGGGCATGAGGGGGGCGTGCGGTGCGTGTGGTCGAACGAACGGCCGCTCCCCGCGCAACGGGACGTGCCGATGGGCTCCTACATGCCCGTCACCGCGGCGGCGGGGCTGTTCCTCGCCGCGGATGCGATCGCGGCGCTCACGCGCTGAGCGGCGCGTCAGGGAACGAAGGCCCGCAGGAGCGCGTCGGCGATGGCTTGGCCGATGGCCTGCTGCCCGGCGGGCGAGGTGAGGCGGTCGCGGTCGGCGGCGTTGGTCAGGAAGCCGGTCTCGATGAGGATGGACGGGGCGGGGACGTCGCGCAGGACCTTGAAGTGCGCGTGGCGGACCCCGCGGTCGTCCGCCGAGGCGGCGAGGGCGCGTTGCACGGCGAGGGCGAGGCGGGTGGCGGCCGGGAGGTGCGCCTGCCCCGCGAGCGGCGCGGGCCATGCCTTGGCGTTCGCCGCGGTGCCGTCGTGGCCGGGCAGGGGGAGGGTGAAGACCTCGACGCCCCGTGCGTTCGGATTGGCGGCGGAATTGACATGGACGGAGACGAACGCGTCGGGGCCGAAGGCCGCCGCCTGTTCGACGCGTTGCGTGAGCGAGAGGGTCGTGGCGTCGTCGGCGCGGGTGAGGCGGACGTCGCACCCGGCCTTGGCCAGGGCTTGCGCGGCGGCTTGCGCGATGGCCAGCGTGATGGCGCTTTCGCGGTGCGCGTCGACGGAGCAGCCGCGGTCGCCGCCGCCGTGTCCCGGGTCGAGGAGCAGCCGCGGGGCGCGGCCGAGCGGGCGGGCGGGCACGAGCGCCTCGCGCAGCAGCGCGGCGTCGGCTTCCGGGAGGGCGTAACGGCCGGCCGCGCGGTGGAGGTGGTAAAGCGTGCCGTCGATCCGGGCGGTGCGCTTGCCGCGGTCGAAGACGAGCGTGTGCGCGGCGTCGGCGACGGTGGCCTGCGTGTCGGTGACGGTCAGCGTGGCGTCGGGCAGGCCGAGGGCGCGCGGGGCGCCGTGGTAGGCGCGCCATTCGCGCCAGGCGGTGGGGACGCAACCGGTGAGGAGCGCGCAGGCGAGCAACGCGTGCAGGAGGGGTTTCATAGGATTTTGGGTTGGAGGGGGAGGAGGCTGGTGACGCGGTTGAGGTGCGCCAAGGCGATGGCCAAGGCGTCGGCGGCGTCGTTCTGGATGGGCGGTTCGAGGCCCAGGATGCGGGCGACCATCGCCTGGACCTGCGCCTTCTCCGCCGAGCCGACGCCCGTGACGGCGCGCTTGACCTCGGCGGGGGAGTATTCGCAGATCGGGATGCCGCGTTTGGCGCAGGCCGCCACGACCACGCCGCGCGCATGGCAGAGGATCATGGCCGTGCGCGCGTTTTTGGCGCAGAAGACGCCTTCGAGCGCGGCCTCCGTGGGGGCGTAGGCGTCGAGGACGCGGCCGACCTCGGCGTCGAGCATGGCGAGCGCCGCGGCCATGGGTTTGGCCGCCGGGATGCGGACGGGCGCGTAGTGGAGCGCGCGGCGGGTGTTCCCCTCCGCCGCGACCACGCCGATGCCGGTGGAGCGGAGGGAGGTGTCGAAGCCGATGGCGATGTGGGGAGGTCTCATCGAAAGAGGGGGTATTTCGGCCAGAAGCGGGTGACGGCCGGCGTCTCCAACGCGTCCTGGCGTGCGCGCGAGAGCGCCGGGAAGAAATCGAGCCCCGTGAGACGCTCCAGATCGCGCACGGAGCAGAAGCAATAGCGCGGCAGTTTGCGGCTTGGCGTCTCCTGGGGCATGTAAAGGGCGATGGCGCGGAGCCGGCCCTCGTGGATGGCCGCGAGCACCATGCCCATCCCGGCGGGGATCTGCACGCCGCCGCGTCTGAGGTGGCGGGATCCCGGGGCCATCGCGACGATCGCATAGACGGTGTCGCCGGGCGCGGTGAGGTCATCGGCCACGATCTGCTCCAACAGTCGCCACGGCCCGCGGTTGAGGTCGGCCTTCTGGGGCACGATGTTGGTCATCAGGAAGGTCTCTTTCTGGGCGATGCGGCCGTAACGGGTGGCGATGGCGTAATTGGGCGCCAGATGCCCGCGGTCATAGCCGCTCCCGGTGTAGTCCTCCGGGCGCGGGGAGCCGCGCACCTCGGTGTCGAGGAAGAAGGGCGGCCGCTCGGGCGGGTAATCGAGCACCTTGCGCACGGGGAGCGCGTAGGCGGCCCAGGCGGCGCGGCGCAGGGTCGGGGAGTAGCCGAGCCAGTAACCTTTGCGCTTGAGGAGGATCAGGTCGTCGGGGGTCTTGGAGGGGTCGGCCACGCGCGGGATCCCGAAGGGCAGGGGGCCGGGCTCGGGGGCGAGCGTGTAGGGCACGGAGGCGTCCCGCCCCGTGAGTCCGAGATTGTCCGTGAAGTCCGCGGTGGCGGCGCCGAGCGATTCCAACGCCGGCTGCAAGCCGCCGAAGGCCGCGCGCTCCGCGGCCGGTTGGTGCGCGAACCAGTTGCCGAAGCCGAGAAGCGCGGCGAACGCGAGGGCCGCGAGTGCCTTGAAGGGGCCGAGCCGGTTCCAGAGCCGCCGCGGCAGCCCCAGACGTCGGGGCGGCTTCTTACGCGCCATGCCCCGCCTCCTTGCGCAAGGCAGCCTCGGCCACGTCGCAACAATGGTTCACCGCGTCGGCGTGGTCGGGCAGAAGCCCCAGGAGATACGCGCGGCGCGTGGCCACCTCGCCGCGGGCCAAGGCCAACCGGCGGCTCTCCGCGAAGAAAAGTCCGCCGTTGCACCACGCCAACTGCACGAAAACGAAGTCCGCGAAACTCCGGATGTCGGCGTAGTCGACGCTCGCGCCGCGGTCGATCGCCGCCACCACGCGCGGGGAGGGCGCGCCGCGCAGGGGGAGCCCCCAATAGACCTCGGGGTGGGAGGGCAGGTAGTCCGTGGCGATGGCCGTGTCCAGGAGCGTGAGGATGTCGAGCTTGTCGGCGTCGCGCACCAGGTTCGCCAAGGCCGCCTCGTCCGGGGGCAACCCCGGCGGCAGGTCGCGCAGGTTGTGGCACTCCACGGCGCGCAGAATGGCGTTCCGGTCGGCCGGCGGCAGGTCGTCGAGCCACCCGAGGCGCAGGATGACCCCGCAGCTCATCAACGCGTGGTTCACGCTCACCCGGTCGCTGAAGGTGCGGTATTTGCGGAACTGCTCGAAGCGCCCCACGTCGTGCAACAACGCGGCGGCCTCGCCAAGCGGCCCTAGCCGCGCGGGAAATCCCTCGCCCGCCATGATCAGCCTGGCATTCCCCAGCACACGGCGTGTGTGCGCCTCTTTCAGCGCGTTCATCTCCTCCGCGGGGAAGGTCCGCACATAGGCCTCGAACGCCCGCTCCAAATCCTCTGTCTTCATGTCCGGATTATAGCAAAGGATGGGGGTGGATGAGAGCGGAGGCCGGCGTTTTTTCTGACGGCGAAGCACTGGCGGCGCAGTTCGTCGGCGATGGCGCTGTCGCCGCTTTCGGTGCGATTGGCCATGGCGCATCATGGCCAACAAGCGTGGCAGAGGGGGTGGCGAGCCGTCAGATGAGGCCGTAGCGTTTGGTGACGAGGTCGGGGGGGAGGTCTTTGACGAAGCGTGAGGGGAAGAGGTAGTTCGTCTGGCCGTTGGGGAGGCGGCGGGTGGCGGGCACGCAGAGGAGGAGGTCGTCCTTGGCGCGGGTGAGGGCGACGTAGAAGAGGCGGCGCTCCTCGGGGGCTTGGTCTTCCATGATGGCGCGGGCGGAGGGGAAGTAGTCCTCGTTGAGCCAGAGGAGGATGACGACGGGCCATTCGAGGCCTTTGGCCTGGTGGACGGTGGAGAGGCGGAGGCCGGGGCGTTGGGCGAGGGTGGGGTCGTCGGCGGCGTCGAGGTTGGTCATGAGGGCGGCCTCGTTGAGGAACTCGGTGACGGTGGTTCCTTTGGGGATGAGGCCGGCGAGGGCGGCGACGTCTTGTTTGCGGTCGTCTGCGTTTTCGTAGGTGCGGCTGAGGTAGGCGGCGTACCAGGCGTCGAGGAAGGCGCGGATGGCGGTGGGGCCGTCGCCGCGGAGTTGGTCTTCCTGGTAACGGCCGATGAGCGCGTCGAGGATGAGCCAGTCGGGTTGGGCCTTTTTGGGGAGGAGGGCGTGGAGGTGCTTGCGGTCGGCGTCAAGGGAGGGGTCGAAGGAGGCGCCGAGCTTGTCCCAGACGCGCTCGGCGGTCTTCGGGCCGACGGCGGGGAGGAGGCCGAGGACGCGCTGGAAGGCGAAGGCGTCGACGCCGCCGTCGCAGAGGCGCAGGAAGGCGAGGACGTCCTTGGCGTGCTGGCTCTCGAAGACGCCTTGGCCGGAGGTGAGGGTGTAGGGGACGCGGAGGCGGCGCAGGTCGAGCTCAAGCTCCATCGCGTGGAAGTGTGCCCGGTAAAGGATGGCGATGTCCTCGTGGCGGTATCCGGCCTGGAGCGCGCGCTGGACGTGGCGGATGACCATCTGGCTTTGCTCGGAGGCATCGCGCAGGAAGGCGACGAGGGGTTTTCGCCCGGCGGGTGGGCGGGTGGGCAGGAGGGTCTTGGGGAATTGGTTCTCGTTTTTGGCGATGATGGCGTTGGCGGCGGCGAGGACCTCGGGGACGGAGCGGTAGTTGCGCTCGAGTTTGACGATGGCGCACCCGGGCCAACGTTGGGGGAAGCCCATGATGTTGCGGAAGTCCGCGCCACGCCAGGTGTAAATGCATTGGAAGTCGTCGCCCACGGCCATGATGTTGCGATGGTGGCTGGCGAGATGGTCGACGAGGCGTGCCTGGACCTGGTTGGTGTCCTGGTATTCGTCGACGAGGACGTGGCGGAAGCGGCGGGCGTAGCGGTCGCGCAGGTCTGGGTGCCCCTCGATGAGCGTGAGGGTGTGGGTGAGCAGGTCGTCGAAGTCCATCGCGTCGGCCAGACGCTTGGCCTCCGCATAGCGCTGGGCCACGGCGAGGAGCTGCTCGACGGGGACGGGCTCGTCGAAGGTGGCGCGCTCGAAGAGGTCGCGCAGGTCGTTGGACGGCGCACAGGCGTTCGCGGCCTTGGAGATGAGCGCGGCGATGACTTCCTTTTTGGGGAAATGCTTGGCGTCCGGCGCGATTTCCTTGATGCACCGGTTGAGGAGGCTGAGCGCGTCGGTCCGGTCAAGGATGGTGAAGTGCGTGGTGAAGCCGAGGCGCGTGGCGCATTGGCGGAGGATGCGGTGGCAGACGTGATGGAACGTGCCGGACCAGAGCGTGGCGATGGCTGGGCCGACGAGCGCCTCGGCGCGTTCGAGCATCTCGCGCGCCGCGCGGTTCGTGAAGGTGAGCAGGAGAATGTCGCGCGGGTCCACGCCGTTTTCGACGAGGTAGGCCACGCGGTGGGTGAGTGTGCGGGTCTTGCCGGTGCCGGCCGCGGCCAAGACCAAAACAGGCCCCTCGCCGGCGGTCACCGCCGCCAACTGCTCAGGGTTCAGCAACCGTGCCCAGTCCGTCATGGGCGGCGTCACGCCAACGCACGGAAGTAGGCGATGGTCTTGGCGAGCCCCTGGGCCAAGGGGATCGTCGGGCGCCATCCGAGGCATTCGCTGGCCCAGGCGATGTCGGGCTTGCGGCGTTTCGGGTCATCCCCCGGCAGGGGGCGGAAAACAAGCTCGGAGCGGGAGGTCGGGATTTGGCGGAGCACCTCCTCGGCCAGTTGGCGGACGGTGAATTCGCCGGGATTGCCCATGTTGAGGACGGGGATGGCGTAGCCCTTCGGGGCGAAGAAGGCGTCCAAGGCGGCGGGATCCGCCTGGATGTAGGCGAGGAAACCCTCCACCAAATCGTCGACGAATTGGAAACTGCGCGTCTGGGAGCCATCCCCATAGAGGGTGATGGGCTCATCGCGCAAGGCCTGCAGGATGAAGTTCGAGACCACGCGGCCGTCGGCGGGATCCATGTGCGGGCCGTAGGTGTTGAAGATGCGCACGAGGCGGACATCCGTGCCGTAGGCGCGGCGGTGCTCCAAGGCGAAGGTCTCGGCCACACGCTTGCCCTCATCGTAGCAGCTGCGGATGCCCACCGTGTTCACATGCCCCCAGTCGGTCTCGGGCTGGGGGTGGACGAGCGGGTCGCCGTAAACCTCGCTGGTGGAGGCGTGGAGCACGCGCGCGCCGCACCGCTGGGCGGCCTCCAACACCGCGCGGATGCCGTCGATCGACGTGGTGAGCGTGAAGAGCGGGTCACGCTGATAGTGCGGCGGGGAGGCCGGGCAGGCCAGGTCGAAAATCCAGTCCCACTCACCCGGCACGCCATCGCGCACGTCGCGCTCCAAAAGCGTGACGCCGAGCCCCGCCAGGTTGTCGCGGCGCCCGGTATAGAAGTTGTCCAAAATCGTGACGGCGTGCCCTTCGGCGAGCAGGCGCCGCGCAAGATTGGCGCCGATGAACCCGGCGCCCCCGGTGATCAGAATCCTCTTCATGGCCGTATTATAGCAAAGCCGTCAGTCATTGCGGTTGCGACGGGCCTTCTTCCTGGCCTCCTCGCGGCTTTCCTCGGCCTCCTTGGCGGCGTTTTTCTGCTCTTTGAGCGTGTTGGCGAGCTCGGCGAGCTTCGACTCGATGGCCGAGTCGCCGAACCCCATGGCGTCGAGTTGCGCGACGGCCTGCCGCCCAAAGGCGGAACGCGTGGCGCGATATTTCCGCAACGCCTTGTACTTGGTCTGGAGATACTGCGTCTTGGCGACGGCGTACTCCTCGTTGGTCTCGTCCTCCTCCCGGCCGGGGTCGCCGTGGAGGATGTCGTCGTAGATGCCATGGATCGCGCGGAGTTCGGAGTCGCGCAGCATCCGGAGCGCGGCGCGTCCCTCGGTGGTCCGCGAGAGCGAGGGGTAATTGACGGTCAGGGTCTTCTCCCAGCCGGGCTGGATGTAGAGATCGAGCGGCTTGCCCTCCTTGAGGATGCGGGCGAGTTCGCTCAGGCGGGTCTGACGGGCGGCGGTGATGGCCTCGATGAGCGCCTTCGCCGCCGTGCCGCGCTCGCCAGCGGCCTGGGCGTGTTTGGCGTAGGCGTTCGCCAGATTCTCGTAATTGCACGTCGCGTCGTCCAGACGGTTCAGCTCGGCGCGGAGGGGTTGGATGGCCGTTTCGCCGGCCAGCCCGGCGAGGACCGAGCCGGCGGTCTCCCGCTTGACGGAGGGCTTGTCCTCGTCGTCATCGGCGTTCCGACCGATGCGCTTGTACGCGCGTTTGGCCTCGCGGCGGGCCTCCTCCTTGGCGCGCTCGGCCTTGCGGCGTTCGCGGATGGAGGCGCGGAGGGCCGCCTGCTCCTTGGCCAGGGTCTCGGAGGAGAAGGCCTTCAGCGCCTCGGAGAGCGCCGCCGCGTCCGCGGCGATGGAGGCGTTCTTGCTTTCGGTGAGCGGCTGGATGCGCTTGATGAAGGAATCCGCGTTGCGGCCGAGGTCGCCGCGGCCCACCTTGCCCGCGTTCGCGGCGGCGAGGAAGGCCCGCACGGAGGACAACTGCTTGATCGCGGGGTTGCGGCGGAGCGCGCCGAGCGCGCCGGCGTACTTGGCGCCGGCCGAGGGCACGGTGGCGAGGAGCAGGGCGATCTCCTCGGCGGCGCGGGAGGGGGCGTTCTGCAGGTCGGCGTCGATCGCGGCCTGTTGGTCGGCCACCCAGGCCTCCACGGCGGCGACCATGCGCCCGGCCTCGGCGGCCTTGTCCCCTTGTCCGGAGGCCTCGCGGCGGAGTTGGGCGAGGAGGGGCTCGATCTTTTTGCCGGCGACGAGTCTGCGCGAGACGGGCTCGTGGGATTCGGTGCGGAAGGTGATGATGCGCCCCGGCACGTATTCGGGCGTCTCCGCGAGGATGGAGGTGAGGCGGTCGCCCTCGGCGAGGTCGATGACGTTCGAGATGATGCCGCGCGGTTTGCCGTCCGCGGCGAAATACTGCGTGGGGACCTCGATGGAATAGACGGGGAAATAGGGCTTGAGCTCGCGGATGGCGTCGGTCCGCTCGCGGCGCAGTTCCGGGTCGGCGGGTTGCGGGTCCAGCGCGATGACGAGCAGGCGGCCATCCTTGATCGCGGATTTCGCGGCCTTGCGGATCGCCTTGGTGGCGGCGTCCAGCTTCGCGAAAGGCCCCTCCTCGTCCTTCTCGTCCAGATCCGTGTCATTCTCGATGGCCTTTGCCACGGGGTCGACGTATTCGGAGATGTCCCAGAGCAGGATCACGCGGCCGTGGAGCGCGTTGGGGTCGACGGCCGGGCCGAAGACGCGATTGGGGGAATTGAGCGCCTTGGCCAGTTCCGCGACCGAGATCTGCGTTTTCTGGTCGTTGGCGGCGAGGATCGTCGGGGCGGCGAGGAACGTCGCTGCGATCAGGGCGAGGGCAAGTCTCATGGGGGGGATCCTCTCAGAGACGCGAACGGAAATCCGCGTAATCGAAACTGCGCACATGCGAGAAGTCGCCGGGCCCCTTGCGCAACCAGAGGGACGGGAGGCGGATGCCGTTGAAGGTGTTGGTCTTGACCATCGTGTAGAGGGCCATGTCCTCGAAGATGACGCGATCCCCGGGCACGAGCGGCCGGTCGAAGGCGTAATCGCCGAAGACGTCGCCCGCCAGGCAGCTCGGCCCGGCGAGGCGGCAGGGGAAGGGCTTCTCCCCCGGCGCGCCCGCGCGGAGGGCGCCGGGGCCGGGCTCGGCCGCGCCGTCCCAGGCCGGGTCGAGGAAGACGCGTGGCCGGTAAGGCATCTCGATGACGTCGGGCGTGTGGCAGGCCGCGGAGCCGTCCAGGATCGCGATCGGCCCCTCGTTCTCCACCACGTCCAGCACGGTGCAGACGAACGTCCCGGCGTTGAGCACGTGCGCCTCCCCCGGCTCCAGGAAGAAATCGATGTGCGGGTGGCGCGCGCGGAACGCCCGCAACGTCCCCACCAGCAGCTCCCGGTCGTAGTCCGCGCGGGTGATGTGGTGCCCGCCGCCGAAGTTGAACCACCGGATGCGCGGCAGAAGGTCGCCGAAGCGAGCCTCGATGGCCGCGAGCGTCCGCGCGAAACAGTCCGCGCCCTGCTCGCACAGGTTATGGCAATGGAGCCCCGTGACGCCCGTCAGGTCCTCCCCCGCGAAGGCCGCGCGGCGGATGCCCAGCCGCGAGTGCGGCGCGCAGGGGTCGTACAGCGGGGTCTGCCCCTCGGAGTGTTCGGGGTTGATTCGCAGGCCGACGGCCGTCCGCCCCCCGCGCGGGTGCCCCGCCGCGAGCCGCCGCCACTGGCGGAGCTGCGCGAAGGAATTGAGCGTCACGTGGTCGAGCCCCAGATCCATCAGGGCGCGCATGTCGGCTTCGGAGAAGGCCGCGGCGAACGCATGGCGTTCACCCCCGAACTCCGCCCCCAGCATCGCCTCGTGGACGCTGCTCGCGCACGTCCCCCGCGCGTACAGGAAGGGGAAGGCCGCCGGCATGGAGAAGGCCTTCAGCGCCAACAGCATCCGTGCGCCGGAGGCCTCCGCCACCTCCCGCAGGATGGCGGCGTTGCGCCGCAGCGCCGGCACGTCGACGACGAACGCGGGTGTCTCCGGGAAAGTCATAGGCACGCCCCCAGAATCCAAATCGCCGCCAAGGCCGCGAAGGCCCAGGCGAACCGTCTCCATGACCGCACCACCGGCGCGATCCGCGCATCCTCGCGCGTGTCGCGCGTGCCGCCGGCCGCGATGTAGCGCGAGAAGCCGTCGCGCCGACGCCCCTCACGGCGGAACAGCCGCTCCCACAGCGACATCCCCTCCTCGACGTCCTCCGTGTCGAGCCGGAAGGCCTCCGTGCGGGCACGGTGGAAGGAGACGTCACGGCGACGGCGTGGGCGGCGCATGGCGCCTCCTTATGGGATGACGATGACGTCGCCCGCCCGCAACCGGCCGTCCGGGTTGGTCACCGAGCGGTTCGCGTCGCGGATCCTGACCCAGTCCGCGGCGTTGCCGTAGGCCTCGCGCGCCAGGCGCGAGAGGGTGTCGCCGGGGCGGACAGTGTAGCGTTTGCCGGGGACGGGCGTGGCGGAGAGGGGGGCGGCGTCGACCGCGCCCTCCACGGCCTTGCGCGTGGCGGCGTTGATGGCGGCCTGCCCGCCGTCGGGCTCCTCCAGCATCTGCTTGGAGAGGGCGCGGATGGCGGCGATCTCCGCCGCGGAGCCGGGCTCGGTGGCCTCCTTCGCCTCGGCCTCGGCCTTGGCGGCGGCCTCACGCGCCGCGGCCACCTCG
The DNA here is from genome assembly GCA_944389565.1 of uncultured Kiritimatiellota bacterium. GTDB lineage: Bacteria > Verrucomicrobiota > Kiritimatiellia > RFP12 > DVOR01 > Spyradenecus. The sequence continues at coordinate 733 of CALXMV010000003.1, read as the reverse complement.
GCCTCCAGGCTCGTGCGCGTCTCGCTTTCGGAGGTTTTCAGCGCGTCGACGAGTTTCTGCAGGCCGTCGATGCGCGACTTGAGGGTCTCGATCTCCTTGTCCTTCGTCTCGGCGAGGCGCCTCGCGTCCGCCGCCGAGCCCTCCAACGCCCAGATCTGCGCCTTGAGGGAGTCGCGCTCGGCCTCCAACGCGCGTTGCTCGCGCGCCACGACGTCCGCGGCCAGCTGGGTGGCCAGGAGGCCCCGCGCGGCGGCGAGGCGCTCGCGCACCATCCCCGCCTTCTCGGATTCCGGCTGCAGGTCCAGATAGGCTTGGTAATGGTGGATGGCCTCGACGTAATTCTTGCGGGCGTCATGCTGCAGGATCGCGAGGTTCAGGTGGGCGGAGGCCATTGCCCCGTTCTGCGTGAGGAGGCGGCGATAGAGGGTCTCCGCGCCCGCCACGTCCCCGCGCCCCTCCGCGGCCATCGCCTCCGCGAAGAGGGCGTCCGACCGCTCCGAGCGTTCGCGCTCGGAAACGCCGTCGTCGTCGCAACCCGCGCCGGCCAACGCGGCGGCGCACAGCATCATGGCAACAAGTCGTCTCATGGGTTGGTTCTCCAAATCACTTGCAGTATAGCAAAAAAAGCCCCGGCCGGGAAGGCCGGGGCTTTTTTGTGGCTCTTCAGAGTTTTTAGTGGGTCGGGTGTGGAAGCGCGCCGCAATGGAAGAGGATGGCTATACGGTAGTTGGCA
>CALXMV010000002.1 GCA_944389565.1 uncultured Kiritimatiellota bacterium | reverse complement strand
TTTGACTCAGGGCGGTTTTGGGCATTTTTAGAAAAGTCTTCTTTCGTTGAGAAATGAATGACATAACTTGTTTTGGCTGTCGTTCGATTTTTTACCTTACGCTCCAGGAAAAACGCTTGCGTTTGGCGGGAGGTTTGCTACACTCTTACCGATTATCACGAGGTTCCCTTATCCGACTCACGAAAGGCTATCAAGACATGGCGAACGTCAAGTTCCACAGCGGCAAGCAACTTCCCTTGGAGATGCACAAGGTGCGCATTGTGCAGAAGCTCTTCCTGCCGCCGGTGGAGGAGCGCCGCCGCCTCATGAACGAGGCGGGCAACAACACCTTCCTCCTGCAGAATCGCGATGTCTTCATGGATATGCTCACGGATTCGGGCGTGAACGCGATGAGCGACCTGCAGCAGGCGGCGATGCTCCGCGCGGACGACGCGTACGCGGGCTCCGAGACGTACAACCGGTTGGTGACGAAGGTGCGGGAGCTCTTCGGGATGGATTATTTCCTGCCGGCGCACCAGGGGCGCGCGGCGGAGAACATCCTGGCCGAGGCCTACGTGAAGCCGGGCGACGTGGTGCCGATGAACTTCCATTTCACCACCACCAAGGCGCACATCACCCGTCTGGGCGGGCGCGTGGAGGAGCTCATCGTCAAGGAAGGGCTCGAGCCGGTGAACGACTGCCCCTTCAAGGGCAACTTCGACATCCCGCGCCTGGAGGCGCTGATCGCCGAGGTCGGCGTGGGGAAGATCCCCTTCGTGCGCATCGAGGCGGGCACGAACCTGGTGGGCGGCCAGCCGCTCTCCCTCGAGAACATGCGCCAGGTGGCGGCCGTCTGCAAGAAGCATGGCATCAAGCTGGTGCTCGACGCGTCCCTGTTGCAGGATAACCTGTGGTTCATCAAGCAACGCGAGGCCGCGTGCAAGGACATGTCCATCCGCGAGATCACCCGCGCGATCGCCGACCTGATGGACATCGTCTATTTCTCCGCCCGCAAGCTGGGCTTCGCGCGCGGCGGCGGGCTGGCCATCCGCTCGCAGGCCGACGAGCTGCACATGAAGGAGCTTGTCCCGCTCTACGAGGGCTTCCTCACCTACGGCGGCATGTCCGTGCGCGAGATGGAGGCCATCGCCGTGGGCCTGGATGAGTCGATGGACGAGGACATCATCAGCCAGGGGCCGCAGTTCATCGCCTACATGGCCAACGAGTTGCACCGCCGCGGCGTGCCGGTCATCCTGCCGGCCGGCGGCTTGGGCTGCCACCTCAACGCTTCCGAGATCCTCGCCCACGTGCCGCAGGATCAGTACCCCGCCGGCGCCCTCGCCGCCGCCCTTTACATCGCCGGCGGCGTCCGCGGCATGGAGCGCGGCACCCTCTCCGAACAGCGCAACGAGGACGGTTCCGAGCGTTTCGCCGAGCTCGAGCTCCTGCGCCTGGCGATGCCGCGCCGCGTCTACACCCTCTCGCAGGTGGAATACGCCATCGACCGCGTGCAGTGGCTGTGGGAGAACCGGGCGCTCGTCGGCGGCCTGCGCTTCGTGGAGGAGCCCAAGGTGCTGCGCTTCTTCTTCGGGCGTCTGGAGCCCGTGGGCGATTGGCAGGAGCGGTTGGTGGCCAAGTTCCGCGCGGACTTCGGCGATTCGCTGTAAGCCGCCCTTCCGCGACGCATGGCGCTCTTCGTCCTGGTCTTCGTCGTCCTGCTGGCGCTCTCGGCCTACTTCTCGGGGTGTGAGACGGCGATGCTCTCGCTCTCACCCCTGCAGATCCAACGGATCCGCGAGCGCAACCGCAGGTTGGGCGACCGTCTGTCGGGGATGCTGGGCAAGCCGGAGATCCTGCTCTCGACGCTTCTGGTGGGCAATACCTTCGTGAACTCGGCGCTGGCCAGCGTGGGGTTTGCCTTCGTGGTGCGGAGCGGGTGGGTGCCGGGGCCTTACGCCGAGGTGGCGAGCATCGTGGTGGTGACGCTGCTGGTGCTGCTCTTTGGCGAGATCAGCCCCAAGCAGTTCGCCATCCGCCATGCCGAGGCGATGGCGCCCTTCATGGTGCGCACGCTCAGCGTGGCGATCCCCTTGCTCTATCCCTTCTCGTGGTGCCTGCAGAAGCTCCTCACGCCCTTCCGCAAGACGCTCACCCCCGAGCGCCGCTCCGTCTCCGACGAGGAGTTGGTGAGCGTGGTGAACTTGGGCGAGGAGCGCGGCGCCTTCGACCAGGAGGAGGGCGCGATGGTGCGTGGTATCCTCCGCCTCGGTTCTCTCAACGCCTCCGACGTCATGACCCCGCGCGTCGAACTGCTGGGGGTCGACGTCGAGGACCCGCCCGAACGCCAGGCACGCCTCATGCGCGCCGCACCTTTCGTCTGGATGCCCCTTTGGAAAGGCGGCCCGGACGACTTTATCGACTTCGTGGACGTCTCGGCCTATCTGCTCGACCCCGCGCATGACCTGCAGGCCGCCCGTTGCCACGCCACCACCGCCGTGCCCGAGAACATCGGTCTGGACGACCTGCTCATCCTCCTCTACCGCCAGAAACTCCCCATGGTCTTGGTGACCGACGAGTACGGCGGCACCGCCGGCGTCGTCTCGCGCGGCGACATCCTGGAGTTGCTCTCGCTGGAGACTGACGACGCGCGCGGGCCCGACGAGCCGCCGGACATCCGCGCCAACGGCCCGAACTGTTGGGTCCTCGCCGGCGACACCGCCCTCGAGGAGCTCAACTTCCGCCTCGGCACACACCTCGACGCTGACGACGCCGACCGCATCAGCGGGTGGGTCACCTTCCATTCCGGGCACATCCCGCGCGTCGGCGAGACCGTCGAGGCCGATGGCTACCGCGTCACCGTCCAGAAGATGCGCCGCCGCCAGATTCTCTCCGTCATGCTTGAGGATCTGGATCCCGAGTCCCGCCATCGCGACCTGCCCGAGCCCGGCCGTCACGCGCCCGGGGAGTCCGGAGAGGAGGAGCCCCTGCCATGAGCGGTTTCCCGCATCTGCCCCTCCAACTCGCGCTCATCGTGCTCTTTTTCTGCGGGAGCTGGTTCTTCTCCGGCTTCGAGAGCGGCATGGTGAGCGTCAACCGTCACCGCCTCGTCCGCCTCATCCGCCTGGGCGACCGGCGCGTCCGCGCCATGGCCGCGATCTTGCGCGACTCCCATCGGATGCTCGCCACCACCCTCGTCGGCAACAACATCTGCAACGTCACCCTCTCCACCCTTGCCGCCGCGCTGGCCGTCGCCGCCGCCAACGCCTTGGGCTTCCACGGCCCCGCGGCGCAGACGCTCGCCACGCTGGTCATCGCCGTGCTCCTGCTCGTCATCGGCGAATACCTGCCGAAACTCTGGTTCACCGCGCGCCCCATCGAGCGTTGCCGCCCGCTCGTCCCCGTCTTCCTGACGCTTCGCACGCTGCTCTATCCGCTGGCCTCGCTCTGCATTTTCCTCACGCGCATGGTCGCCGCCCGGCGCGACGACGCCAAGCGTTCGCCCTTCGTCTCCCGCGAGTCTCTGGCCTTCCTGATGCGCGATTCCGAGGCGCATGGGCAGATCTCCGCCTTCGAGCGCATGATGGTCGGGCGCGTGCTCGACCTCCAGCTCCGCCGCGCCACCCAGATCATGACGCCGATCGACAAGGTCGATCGCGTCTACGAGAGCGACAACCTCGCGACCGTCCTGCGCGTCTTCCGGCAGACCCGTCACCGGATCCTGCCGCTCTTCTCCGAGGATGGCCTTCACTGCCTGGGTGTCGTCCATCTCTTCGACCTCTTGCGTTCCCGCTCCAAGGACCCCATCCCCTTCGATCTGCGCCGCGCCCCCGTTTTCGTCGTCGGCGACCTCCCCGCGGACGAGTTGCTCCCCTATATGCGCGTGCGCAACACCAAACTCCTCGTCGTCCTCGACCACGACGCCCCTGTGGGCATCGTCACCCAGGAGGACATCCTCAACGCCGTCCTCGACGACCCCGTCCTGCGCGCCTCCACCGAACGCAAGCCCACGCGCTGAGCCGGGTGCGTGATGCCGTAGGCAAGACGCCTGCGGCGGGCGCTTCCCGCCGTGGGGTGGGCGTGGGGTGTGTTACAATCGCCTCATCCCCCGCGGTACGGGGGCGAAGGAGGTGCGCGGTGCGGCGGACGATGATGGTTTTGCTTGCGATGACGCTGTGCGCGGTGGCGCGGGGCGAGGGCGACGCCGCGTCGTTGCGGGCGATGCTGCGGGATCTCACGGAGACCTTCGGCGCGGAGGGGTTCCCCGAGGGCGCGGGGCTTCTGGCGCGGGCGGAGGCCTTGGGCGCGGAGGCGGACGAGGCCGTGCTGGGGGCGTTGCGGCGGGAGGCCGCGCGCGCGAACCCCTTGGTGCGGCGCGCCCCGATTGCGTTCGTCGCCCGCCGGCAGTACGCGCAGGACCACCACAACACGCACACGATGTTCCCCTCCGCCCCGGGCGAGGTCAACGACGGCGCCTACCGCCCCGGAGGCGCCATCCGCGTGTGGGACCCCCGGACGGACGCGGTCCGCACGGTGGAGGAGAGCGCGGAGGGCCTTTTCCGCGACCTGGAATGCTCGCACGACGCCACGCGCCTGCTCTACGCGTTCCGGCCGGACGCCGCCGGCAACAGCTCGATCTATGAACGCCCCGTGTCCGGCGGCGAACCCCGGCGTCTCACCCGTTTCCCCGGCGCGGACGACATGGACCCGCTCTACCTCCCCGACGGCCGCATCGTCTTCTCCTCCACGCGCGACCCGAAATACGTGATGTGCAACCGCCACATCGCCGCCAATCTCTACCGCATGGAGGCCGATGGCTCGAACATCGTTAAGATCGCCAACAGCACCCTCTTCGAGCGCCCCACCGACCTCCTGCCCGACGGCCTCATCCTCTATGACCGCTGGGAATACAACGACCGCGACTTCGGGTCCGCGCAGGGCCTCTGGACGGTCGCTCCGGACGGCACGCGGGCGGTGACCTATTACGGCAACAATTCCCCCATCGGCGCGGCCATCGATGGGCGGGCCGTCCCTGGGAGTCGCCTCGTCGCCGCCATCCTCTCCTCCACGCACGACCGCCCCTGGGGCGCGCTCGCGCTCATCGACCGCACGCGCGGCGTGGACGGGCGCGCCCCCGTGCTCCGCACTTGGCCGGCGGAGGCCCGCGCCCGCATCGCCGACCCCGGCGCACCGAACCGCATCGATGCCTACAAGTCCCTGAAGATCAAATACGAGGACCCCCGCCCGCTCTCCGAGAAGTACCTCCTGGTCAGCCGGCAGATTCCCGGCAAGGGCGAGAAGACCGGCCTTTACCTGGTCGACGTCTTCGGGAACGAGACGTTGCTCGTGGAGGAGGCGGGCGATTGGGGGATTTACGATCCCACCCCGCTTGCCCCCCGCCCCTTGGAGCCGACCCTCGCCGAGACGCGCGACTACGCCGACGCCCCGGGCTCCATCCTAGTGCGCGACGTTTACGCCGGCACCCATATGCGGGGCGTCCGCCGAGGCGAGGCCAAGACGCTCCGCGTCGTCGAGTCGGTCCCCAAACGGTTCACCTGCCGCCGTCAGCAATGGGGTGGGGAGGGGCAGCAAAACCCCGCCGCCAACTGGCACTCCTTCGAGGTCAAGCGCGTCCTCGGCGAGGTGCCGATCCATCCCGACGGCTCCGCGTGGTTCACCGTGCCGCAAGACCGCTTCGTCTACTTCCAGGTGCTCGACGCGGAGGGGCGGATGCTCCAATCCATGCGCACCGGCACGCAGGTTCAGAGCGGGGAACGCGTGGGGTGCGTGGGGTGCCACGAGAGCCGCCAGAGCGCGCCGCCCGCCGGCGGGGGCCGCCCGATGGCCCTGGCGCAGGGCGCGCCCGCCACCCCGCTCAGGCGGATCCTGGATTTTGGCACCCGCGAGGATGCGCTGTGCGCCGACGCCCCGCGCGAGACCTTCAACTTCGTCACCGACGTCCAGCCCATCTTCACCGCGCGGTGCGTCTCCTGTCACGGTTACGACGCCCCCGCCGCCGACCTCACCCTCGTGCCCGACAAGAACACCGTCTTCAACGCCGCCTACGTCGACCTCTGGCGCGACCGTGGCCGCGCGGGCGTGCCGCACGGCAACTTCCTTGGCGCCATCGGCGCGGGAGGCTCGGCCTTCGCCCCCGCCAAGAGTTGGGGCTCCCACGCGAGCCCGCTCATCCGCAAACTCACCGACGACCCCGGCCACGCCGACCTGCTCACCGCCGCCGAGCGCCGCCGCATCCAGGAGTGGGTCGACCTCAACGCCCCTTACTACGGCGACTATTGCACCAACTACGGGCAAAACCCAGGCGGGCGCTCCCCGCTCTCCTGGCAGGAACATCAGGCGCTCGGCATCGGCTGGGGCCTCTGGCATGGCGTGCGCGACCCCGCCCCCATCTATTTCGACAACCCCGAACGGAGCCCCGGCCTGCGGCGGCTCCCCGAGGCGAAACGCCCCGCCGCCGTCGCGCTCATCCGCAAGGGCCTCGAACGTCTCCGCGCGAACCCCGACGTCGACTGGCGCGGCCTCGCCGCCGTGCCTGGCGCGCCCGCGCTCTCCGTGGCCCCGTGGCGGCCGTGTGCGCTCGACGCCTGGCGCATCGGAAAGACCGCCGGCCGCGACCGCCTGGAGGCCGAGAACCGCCAGGCCGTCCGCGAGGGCCGCCGCCGCGCGGATCCCGCCACGGAGACGTTGCCCCCCTTCCCCGGCTGGCACGAGACGCTCTGAGACCATGAAAAAAGGAGGCCCCCGTCCGGGGGCCTCCTTTTTTTGTGCCGTGCGGGGTCAGGGCGCCTCGGTCACGGTCACCTTCAGCGAGACCTGTGCCCGCAGGGAGGCGCCGAGGAGATCGTCCGACCACGGGATCCGGACGTAACGCGTGGGGGTGGCGCCGGAGGCGGCGAGGGCCTGTGTGCCGTCGTCCGGGCGGAGGAGGGTCGCGCCGTCGAGGCCCGTGACCTCCGCCGCACCCGCGACGGGCTCGTCGGTCGCCCCATCGACGAGGGTGACGCGGGCGGTCTCGCGGAAGAGGGCCTCGTCCACGGCCGCGTCCGCGGGGAAGGCCTCGGGGAAGGTCTCGCGCAGGGCGTTGAGGATCGTGACTTCGGCCACGAGGTAGTCGCTCTCCCCGATCGTCACGCGGTGCATGGCCGTGATGCCGAACTCATAGGCCAGCAGGAGGTTCGAGCCGTCCACGTACTCCTCCGTCTCGGAGGCGCCGGTGTCGGCGGCGAACGCCCAGACGCCCGAGAAGCAGGTGATCGCGTGGCCGATCTCGTCGGCGTTCAGCCGGTGGGTGCCGGCTTTGGTGCGGCCGCGGGAGGTGCCCACGTAGGCCACGCCGCCCTGCTGGTAGAGGACGGTGAGGCCACCGACGACGACGGGGTGCCCGGCGTAGGAGTTGTCCGCCACGTCGCCGTCGAAGTCGCCCTCGCCGGGCTCCGGGATCCTGGGCTCCTGGGCGTAATAGGCGGTCTTGCCGGTCCGCTTGTCGATGCGGGCGATGGTGTCCCAGCGCGTCTCGCCCATCATCGAGGCGAGGCGGCGGCGGACGTTGCGCTCCGCGCGCCCGGCGCGGAGGAAGACGCCCTGCGGGTAACCGCCCACGTAACCCTCCGGCAGGTCGATGACGACGTCGGGCAGGGTGGAGGAGTCGACGTCGAAGCCGTCGGTGGCGGTGAGCGCCTCGTCGACCTTCGCGATGTAGGTCGCGTCCTTGTTGAGCCGGAGGAGGCCGCCCTGGACGGTGCCGCCGCCGGAGAGGGTCTCGCCGCCCTTGACGTCGGCGAGCAGGTGGGTGTCGCCCTCCACGCGGTCATTGTCGGCCAGCGTCGCGCCCTTCTCCACACGGAGGCCCTTGGCGCCGATGGGGGTGGAGGCACCCTTGGTGACCAAGAGCGTGCCCTGTTCCACCGAGACGGGGCCGGTGACGGAGGGCGGGGTGTGGGCATAGAAGTTCACCGCGCCCGCGCCCGTCTTGCGCAGGCCGAAGCGCTCGCCCCGCAGGTCGACGGTGTGGCAATGCCAGAGGGTCTGGCCCTGGGTGTCGACGGTCAGGGTGAGGCCGGGCTGTTCGGCGACGATGCCGCCGGCGGCGTTGAAGTGCGGCACGCGCTCCGTCTGCGCGGCGGTCTGGCCCTGTCCGCCGCGGAGCGTGGCGTTGCCCTTCAGCTTCAGCGCGCCGGCCAGCACCACGCCCTCCTCGGCGACGTCCGCGCCTTCGGAGGCGGCCTCCGCATGGAAGGCGAAGGTCGCGCCCTCGCCCAGCTCGACGTCCTGCCCCAGGAAGGCCGCCTCGCTGGCGTGGTGGATCCAGGCGCCGCCCCGCGTCAGGTCGTTCGTCGCCGGCTCGCCGCCCTGCGCGACGAGGGTGGTGCCGTGGCGGCGGAAGTTCTGCCCCGTGGTGAAGGTGAGCTCGCACCCCGTGGCGACCTCCAGCCGCGGCACCGAGCTGCTCGCGCCGAAGTCCCAGTCGATCTCCGTGGGGCCGACGATGTAGGCGCCGCGCGCGGTCTCCGCGGTGCCGCGGTGGACGGGGGTGTGGAGCCCCTCGCCGGGACGGAGGTTCAGCGCGTTGCCGAGGTGGATCGCGTCGGTGGCCGTGCCGGTCTGCCCGTTCGAGACGTCGAGGCGCGCGGCGGCGATGACGGAGCGATGGATGACCATCGGCGCGACGTCCTTGCCGGTGACGAGCCGCAACGTCGGCGCCTCCTCCGCCTTCCCGTCCTCCTCCACGTGGAAGGTCTGGACCTTGACGTCGTTGTCGGGCTTCGCGTCGAGGGTGAGCGTCACGTCGCCCTCTGCCGCCGCCAGGCGGATCTGGAAGGCGATGGCGCGCCTGAAGTCCGCATCCGAGGCCTGGATGGGCGTCATGCCGGCGATCCCGCTCGTCGCGTCGCCTTCGTAACCGTAGCGATACCACGCCTGCTTCGAGAAGTCGTGGCTCGCCTTATAGCGGGCCTTGCCGTTTTCGGCGGTGAGGTCGAGGTAGAGGCGGCCGGGGGTCTGCACGCCCTCGGCGAAGAGCCCCTCGGCGGCGCCGTTGGCGTTGTCCGTGGCCTCCCGGCGCGTCACGTCGTAGAACTTCCAGCTCGACGCCGTGCCCGAGAAGAAGGGCACCCACACATCCTGCGACTGCTGGTCCTCCTCGGCCAAGGGCGCGTGCCCGAGCACATGGTCCTCGGCCGACGCCTCGCCGCCCTCCACCACCACCGGGCCCGTCAGCTGCCATGTCGCCACCTCGTCCACCTCCCCGCGCGTCAGCGACAGCCCCGCCACCATCTCCAACGTGTTGCGCTGGGTGAGTGCGCCGCCGGAGGTCTCGGTGGTCTGGAGTGTTGGATCGTTCCACCAATCGTAACCGAAAGATCTGGTTCCTTCCTGCTGCCAGGTTTCCGTGACGGTGCATTGGCCTGTTTGTGTGCCTTGCAGGAGGAGTTGCGCGTATTTCGAGAAGTAACACGCGCCGGCGTCATAGATGGCGTTGAGGGGTGAGGTGGCGGAATAGGTGATGGTATAGGTCTTCGTCCCAGTACGTTTAATAGGCTTGTTGAACGTAGTGCCACTTCCGACCTTGGTTTCACCCCAGTCGATTGAGACTTGGTTTTCGGTGGGGGTTGGCGTGCTTTCCGCGAGGATATATCCTGCGCCGTAGAAGTGGGGGATGGCGGGGTCGTCGGCGATGGGGTCGTCGGCGCCGCCGGTGAAGCGGAGGCGGCCGTAGCGGAAGCCGGTACGGTTGGCGGCGGTGGATTCGGCGGTCGCCGTGTACCAGTCGCTGTCGACGACCTGATTCTCCCAGGTGGTGACGGCCTCGCCGCCCTCGGCGGTGTCGAGGGTGTCGTCGGCCTCGCGGGCGGTGACGCCGAGGGGGGTGAGGCGGAGGGTGCCGGCCTTGGTCTGCCCCTCCTGCGGGGCGAGGACGAGGGTGGCGTAGTTGCGGTTGGGGGAGTAGAAGTAGGCGTTTTCCTGACGCTCGACGTTCACCTGGATGGTGTACTCGCCGGGTGCGACGAGGAGGCGGCACGCCGTGCCCTCGGCGGGCTGGTCGGTGGGGTCGCCCTTGGGGGCCCAGGCCGAGCCGTTCCACGTCTCCTTCTGCCAGGCGCCCTTCTGGATCCACGTCTCGGCGCCGGTGTGTTCCGTGGCGGGGACGTGGCGGACGTAGCGGACGTTGTCGAGGACGTAGGGGGTGCGGTCGGCGATCTCCTGCATGGCCGCGTCGGTGAGGGCGCCCTTGTAGAAGCGGATGTAGTCGATGAGGCCGCCGTCGTTGGCGGTGACGTCCTGCGCCAACGCCTTGGCGTCGGCGGGGATGTAGTTGCCGCCGAGTTGCTGCCCCACCTGCAGGCCGGGGGCCAGTTTCGTGCTGGGGGGCAGGTCGATCTGGCTGAGGTAGGCGCCGTCCATGTAGAGGGTGAGGGCCTCGCCGTCGCAGACCACGGAGAAGACGTGGAGGGCGGTTTGCGAGTCGGCGAGTGTGACCCTGAAGAGTGGCTCCTCGGGGATGGCCGTATCGTTGCCCATGCCATCGAACTTCCAGAGGACGATTTCGTTCGGGTTGTCGCCGGTGGCGAAGACGAGTGAGTAGGTTTTGTCGGAGGCACCGCTGCCGGTGTATGCGCCGTTTCCGCCTAGGGCGAGGATGCACATTTTCTTCTTGTTCGGCGCGGAGAGGCGTACGGCGACGCTCCATTCCTCAGGATAATCGAGCGAGTAGGGCGAGACGTACGGGCGATAACGCAGAGGTATCCCGCCTTTCGCGTTCGCCGGGTGCGAGACGGGGGCGAAGAACGAGGTGTCCGTCATGACGATCTGCTGCCCAGCGTCGGCGGCATCGCCACGGAGCATGCCGTTGGCCTGTGCGCTTGGGTTGCCGTTGTTGTCGAGCAGGGTGAACCAACCGGTGTTGTAGGAATCGCCGTTGAACTCGACGTCGAACCACGCGCCGGCGCCGGTGAAGACGGGGTCCTCCCAGGTGAGGATGTCGCTGACGCCGTCCTCGGAATGGGTGTGGGAGAATTCGCCCTCGCCGCGGAGGGAGTGGAGGGGCTGGCCGGTGGATTCGTCGCGCGCGCCGTCGGGGTCGTAGGAGGCGAAGCGGAAATCGACGCCCCGCTCGGGCCAGTGGGGGAGGGTGACGGAGCCGCCGTAGGCGCCGGACTCGATGAGGGTGAGGGTCACGCCGCTGACGGCGGCGGGCCAGCGGATGTCCGCGTCGGCGTATTGGTCCAGGCGCATGGTGATGGCCTGGTTGTCCGCGGGGACGAAGGCGGCCTGGAGGGTGGAGAGGGCATCGACCACCGAGAAGTCGATGGCCTTCTGGGCGGAGGGCGAGGCGCCGGCGGAGAAGCCGATGGCGCCGAGGTATTTCGGGGTGATGGCGGCGACGTCGGCGAGGGTCTTGCCCGTGGCGCTGAGCCAGGGCTTGCCGAGGACGACGGTGCCGAGGGAGCCCTCGATGGCCCCGATCGTGCCGGCGCCGGAGACGGTGCCGTCGTAGTCGCGCAATTGGGTGACGGCGGCCTGCGTTTCGATGGCGAGGGCGCCGGCGCCGGAGACGCCGTCCACGGTGACCGGGCCGGTGAGGGTGCCGCCGCCGGAGACGACCAGGAAGTTCTCCGTCTCGGTGCCGCCGAGATTGACGCCGCAATTGACGGCGGCGGCCCGGGTGGCGGAGATGGTGCCGCCGGCGAGGGTGAGGGTGCGGCGGCGGGCGGGGGTCATGTGCAGGTCGCCGCCGAGGGTGAGCGTGCCGGCGACGGCGAGGTTGAAGGCGCCGACGGAGGCGTCCGAGCCCGTGGCGAGGCCGTCCGTGAGCGTGAGGGCCGCCCCTTGGGCCACGTCGAGGCGCGTGGTGGAGCCGGTGGGGAATCCGGCGACGGTGTTCACCGTCAGGGAGCCGCCCTCGACGCGCACGGCGCTGGCGGTGTTGGAGAGGTGGAGCGCGCCGTCGATCGTGGTTTGGCCGTCCTCCACGACGACCGTGGCCGAGGCGTAGTTGTTGAACGCGAGCATCCCGCCGAAGGCGAAGGTGTGGTCGCCGCGGAGGATGAGCGTGGTCTCCAGCGCCGAGGCGGAGAGGGCGTAAAAGCCGAAGGCGTCGTCCGTCTCGAAGTCGCGGTTGAGGATGAGGGTGCCGGACTGGGTGCTGAGGGCGAATTGGTATTTGGGGGGGAGGCCCTTGCCGGAGAGGTCGGAGGCGAGTTCGAGGGCGGCGGTGGCGTCGGCGAAGGAGACGTTGGGGAGCTGCTCCTCGTCGGTGACCTGCGCGGCCTGGTCGGTGGGGTAGGCGAGGGTGAGGGTGCGCCCGGCAGGGATGGCGATGACGTGGTCGTGGAACCAGAGGCTCTCACCGTCCTGTACGGGGGGGGGTAGAGGAGAGGCAAGGGTGGCGTCGCAGAGGAGGAGGAAGTCGGCGGGATCCCATTTGCCGCCGCCCTCGGAGAGGGAGCCGGTCTCGCCGCTGACGACGATGCGCCCCCGGACGTCGCGCCCGTGGTCGCGGAAGGTGCAGGCGCCGGTGAAGACGGGGGCGGTCTGGCCCGCGGCGGGGGCGGTGAAGCGAATCTGCGCGGCCTCGCCCGTCACCGCGGTGGCCGCCACGAAGGGCGCCTTCGCGAGCGCGCGGTCCATCCGCAGCGTGCCGCCCGCGCCGGTGAACTCGGCCACGACGATGTTGTCCACGCTGTCCGTGAAGGCCGTGCCGAGCTCGGCGTCGAGGCTGTGCGCCTCGCCATCGGAGAGGGTGATGACGTGGCGGGTCACCGTGGCCGTGCCGACGGCGCGGACGTGCGGGACGCGGCCGGCCGAATCGGCCAGGTAGATGTTGCCGTTGTTGGTCTGGTTGCCGTCGGTGAGGAAGCGCGAGAAGGTGATCCGGTAGGGCACCTCGCCCCCGGCGCCGACAGCCGTGCCGATTTTGTGGGCATAGGTGACGGCATAGGCCTCGGTGGTGCCGCCGGCGGCGTCGCGCAGGACAATCCGCTCAGTCTCGCCCTCAGGCTCCCACTTCATTTCCTGATCATGGCGGTTGTTGACGAAGAGCGCCTCGGGGTGGGCGGTGGAGGGGAAGACGAGGGTGAGCGCGGTGATCTTGACCACGGAGGGGATGAAGGCGACGGGCTCATCCGCGCCCACCTCGCCCTCGCGGTCGAGGCGGATGGTCTTGTCAATCAGGGCGCCATCGAGCGTGACGGTGAGCGTGCCGCCCTCGTCGATCGGGGCGAGCGCCACCTCCGCCGCGCGGCCGAGGGTGGAGAAGGTGAAGGTGCGGTCAAAGGGAGCGCCGACGGCGGCCGCGCCCAAGACAAGGCACGGCAACATAGAAAAAAGACTCACGAGCAAACGCGAGAATTGACATTTCATGACTGCGATCTCCATGAACCGGCCACGCACACTACGACATGGCCTCCATTGGGGAAAAAAGTTCGCGCATGATAACAAAAAGGCCCTTTTGTGTCAATGGGGGGTATACGCAAGACGTCTCCCCGCCCCAACCCTCCCGACTTCCGCCCCAGACCCCTTAGGGTTTCGGGTCAGACCCCTTAGGGTTTCGCCCCCGAACCCTCCCGACTTTGGGTTCAAACCCTTTAGGGTTTGGCCCCCGCCCCCGCCCGATGTGCGGGGGTACCAATCTGCCAATCCCCTCCCCCCAATCCTTTCCGCCTTTCGGGGGCGGTGGCGCTTATACGATTAAATGAACTTGATTTTATGGGGGGGTGGTATACTTGCGCCATCATTTCAAGGAGTGCTTCATGGCAAAGACCATCAAGTTCAATCTGATCGTGGACGGGAAGCCCGTGCGGACGCTTGAGGCGTTGCGGGAGAACTTCGTCGTCGAGGATGTCTTCGAGGCGTTGCGCGGGGACTTGTTGTTACGCTGGCTGGAAACCCGCGGTTATGCCGACGAGGCCGAGAAAATCCGCGTCTTGGCCGATGTGCCTGGCGACGAGGTCCAAACCATGCGGAAGGTCATCGCCGCGCTTGGCGCCGAGGCGGACGAGAGGAGTCTTTATGCGCTCCAGTATCGTGCGGAGCGCGTGAGGCGTTATCTGGCTTGCCAGAAAGGGAAGGTGCGCGAGGCCGCGCTTGTCAAGGCTTATCAGGAAAATTACTTCAAGTTGGCGAATGGGTTGCTCGTTTCTCCGGATTACGGTGCGAATGCGGCGCAAATCAAGGCGGCGATTGCCGAGATGGCCACACATTATGGGTGGGTCTTGGATCTGCATCATCGGTCGTTGTTCTTGTCCTTGTGTCGTGGCGGGTATTGGCTGTCCGTCATGTGCCTGCTCATGAATCCGACCACGCGGAGATACTATCTGCCTGTCACCATTGAGCTTGAGGACGGCAAAGCCATGCGTGACGTGGATCGTTCGCTTCCCACGACGGACCCCGAGTACGACGAGATGAAGTTCAAGAAGGAGGCGATGGAGGCCATCTGGAACTTTGTCCGTCAGCGTGTCGAGACGGTCAGGAAAGGGGTCGGGGAGAAAAATCTTCGTGTCTTCGCCGGGGAAACCGCGGGTTATTGGAAAGACTTGGAGGTCAAGGGCAGGCAATACATGGTCCTTCGGATGGGAGTTTTGGTTGACGGGCGTGCCGCTGCGGAGCCTGATTACATCCGGTCTGCGGGGGCGCATGGGGTCGAGCATTCGACCAGCCAGACGAACGGCGCGTTCATGATCCTCGACGGCCTTGACTACAAGAGCGGCTCCTCGCAGCGCAGCGTGCTTTACATGGAGGTGTGACCATGCGTCAGGGCGCGGTCGACCAATTGGCCTCGTATGTGGACGCCCTGCGTCCCATCATTTACATCAACCACTTCGATTTCCATGCGGTCGACGGTCTGATCGCCCAAGTGGCCGGGGAGGGTATCAGGTGCGTGGCGTTTGACCATGCGTTGGGGATGGTGGATTTCCGGGATGGCCATCCCTTGGATCCGCCCGGCGAGGCGTGCGATTTGGAGGCGTTCCTGCTCCGTACCTTGGAGGAGGGGTTCCGGAGGCCGACCTTCCTGATCCTGCGGGATGTGCATGGCGACTTGGCGGAGCCCAAGGTCATCGCGTTGTTGCGGCGCATCGCGGAATGGAACCTGAACGACGACACCTATCACGCGACGATTTTCGTCGTCTCGGCGATCCTGTCGATCCCGCGTGAGCTGGAGCACCTCATCACGCTCTTCGATTTCCCGTTGCCGTCGATCCCGGAGATCCGCTCGATCATCCGGGCCTTCGCCGACGGGCAGGGCATTCGGGTGGGCGATGAGGTCGTCGACGAGATCGCCCTTTCCTTCAAGGGGCTGAACGCGTTCCAGATCGGGCAGATCCTCAATCTCGCTTACCAGAACGGCGGCGACCTGGATCGGCGGGACACGCGCCTGATCCTCCAGGAGAAGCGGCAGTTCGTGAAGAAGAGCGGGAGCCTGGAGCTGGTCGATGCCGAGTGCAAGGTGGAAAACATCGGCGGACTGGACATCCTGAAGAATTGGCTGGGACGGAAGGCCCGGATTTTCAAGAACCTCGATCAGGCGATCAAGTCCGGCGTGGACGTCCCCAAGGGAATCATGATCGTCGGTATGCCGGGGTGTGGCAAGAGCCTGACGGCCAAGGCGACGGCGGGGCTTTTCCAGATCCCGTTGGTCCGCCTCGACGTGGGGCGCCTGCTCGGGAAATACGTGGGCGAATCGGAGGAGAACATGCGCCGGGCCCTGCGACTCGCCGAGGCCATCGCGCCCTGCGTGCTGTGGGTCGATGAGATCGAGAAGGCCTTCGCGGGCGTGGCCGCCTCAGGCGGCGAGGGGAGCGAGGTGACGACGCGCCTCTTCGGGCAATTCCTGACCTGGCTCCAGGAGAAGGAGAACACCGTCTTCATCGTCGCGACCGCCAACGACATCTCGAACATCAAGCCCGAGTTTCTGCGCAAGGGCCGCTTCGACGAACTGTTTTTCGTCGATCTGCCGAATGGCGAGGAGCGCAGAGCGATCCTTGAGATCCATCTCAGGAAGCGGAAACGGTGGAATCGGGCAATCGACACCATCGCGCTGATCAAGGCGACGGAAGGGTTCAGCGGCGCGGATCTGGAGGCGGTGGTCAAGGAGGCCATCGAGCGCGCCTTCGCCGAGAATCGCGAGACGCTCACCACGGAGGATCTGCTTGCCGTGGCGAAAGAGACCAAGTCCATTTCCAACACGCTCAAGGAGCGGATCCCGCGGATGCGGGAGGCCATCCTGAAGAACGACATCAAACGGGCCAGCACACCGGATTCCCAAACAAACAGCTAAACGATCGGAGCATTTGCCATGAGCGAACAGGAGCCGAAACAGGACAGGACGGACCACGGCGAAACGCCCCAAGCGCCTGAGACGTGGGATCTCATCGCGGACGCGACGGTCGCCCCGCCAATCTCGGAGGAGGACGCGCAGACGGTGATCGACCTCCAGACGGCGTTCACGGCGGGATGGGAGCGCGCCCAGCAGGCGGGGACGCCCGTCGGGGATTGGCTGCGCGATGAGATGGCGCGCCATCTCCCGGAGCGCGACCCCGGGGAGGTGGCCGCCATGAGCGCCGAAATCGTCGACACGCTTCATAGGCAGGAGGAGGCCAAGGCCTCCCTGCGGGAGGCGGTGGCCCGCGGCCGAAGCAAGGAGGCATGGTTCGCCGACAGGATGCAGGAGTTCGCCTCGGCGCAAACCGCGCAGGGGACGGCCGCCGCGCACCTGGCGCGGCTGGACGAGGCCGTGGCGGACGCCAACCAAGCGATGACGGGGACGTTTCTGACGCAAGCCGGCGCCGTCAACCGGAACCCGCATCTGGATGGGTTCATGGCGGAGCGCTATCACGTCGAGACCTTCAACCTGAACGCCAAGGCGAACGGCAGCCAGTATCGCGCGGAGGTGCTTGGCGGCGCGGGGAAGGGCGGCTACGGCAAAAACTCCGTGGACATCGTGATCAAGGACACGAACGGGAAGATCGTCCGGCGCTATCAGGTGAAGTATGGCAAGGACGGGCAGGCGAGCCGGCAACTCTTCGAGAACGGTGACTATCGCGGGCAACGCAAACTTGTCCCCGCCGACCAGAAGGGCGAGGTCAGGGGGGCCACGGATACCCTCCAGGCGCCGGATGGCACGCGGAGCAACCCGCTCACGCGGCCGAACGCCAAAAAATTGCAGGAAGACGCCCAAAGCGGCAGATGGAACGATCTGGATTGGAAGGAATACCGCTACCGCGATCTGTCCATCGGATTGGGCAAGCAGGTCGGCAAAGCCGCGCTCATCGGCGCGGCCATCGGCGCCGGGGGCGAGGTCGTCGGGAAACTTTGGCGCGGCGAGGAAATCGAGGGGAAGGCGGTGGCCAAGGCGGCGCTGAAGGATGGCGCGGATTTCGGCGCGAAGGCCGCCGTGGCCGGCGCGTTGAAGGTGGCCGCGGAGAAAGGCGCCTTTCGCGGCGCGTTCAAGGGCGTCGCCTCCGGGACTTGGGCGAATGTCGCCTTCGTCGCCGTCGAGAACGCGAAGATTCTTTACAAGATGGGCAGAGGCGAGCTTTCCGTGGAGGAGGGCGTCGATCAGATGGAGCAGACGACCGTCGCGGTGCTCGCGGGGTTGATTGTCGGCGCGAAGGGCGCCGCGATCGGCGCGTCGGTCGGGATGGTGTTTGGGCCGCCCGGGGCGATAATCGGCGGGTTCGTCGGCAGCGTGGTCGGGTACATGGCCGGCTCGGCGGCGGGGACGGCCGTCGTCAAGGCGGGGCAGGCCGTGCGCAAGTGGGTCGGCGAGAAAATCCGGGGGCTTGCGCAACGGGCGAACCGGAAGGTCAAAGAAGCGGTGCGCGCGTGGCTGTTCGCGTGAGCGCGGGTCGCGTCCGGATCGCCTCAGGCGGGTTTTCTTCCGCCGGATCCGTCGCCGGGCGCGGCGGATTTTGGTAACATATACCCGATGCCCGCGCGAGGCGGGCGAGCAGAACGAAAGGGACGAGACGATGCGGAGACGGGATTTTCTGAAGGCTGTCGGGGCGTGCGCGGTGTTGGCGGCGCCGGGGGCGTCGTGGGCGGCGGAGGCGTTGGCGCGCGGCGCGGGCGGGGCGGTGCGCGGCGCGGGGGCGCGGCCGAACGTGATCCTGGTGCTGTGCGACGACCTGGGGTGGGGGGATCTGGGGGCGTTCTGGCAGAACCGCCGGGCGGAGGCGGGGGGCGTCCATATCGACACGCCGAACCTCGACGCGGCGATGCGTCAGGGCGTGCGCCTGACGAACGCGTACACGACCGCGCCGGTCTGCGCGCCGGCGCGCGCCTCGATGGTGACGGGCAAGAACCAGGGCCATTGCAACCTGCGCGACAATATGTTCGATCGGCCGGTGGACGCGCACATGACGCTGGCCACGGTGATGAAGGCGGCCGGTTACGCCACCTGGCATGTCGGCAAGTGGGGCATCGGCGGGGGCTATGAGAGCGGCGACCAGCCGCGCCGCGCGATGGCGTGCGACGCGGGGTTCGACTATTCCTACGGTTATCCCGCCCACGCGCATGGGCATTCCTTCTACCATTGGGAGGGGCCGGAGTGGCGGACCTCGAAGAAGGGGTCGCCGCTGGTGGAGAACGTCTCGGCCACGGCGAAGGCGGACGCGTTCTACGCGGCGCTTTCGGCGGGGGCGGGGGGGATGGCCTTCGAGCGCGACCCCGAGGGGAACTATTGGCGGCGGCTCGTCGCCGACGCGGAGGGGCGTTTCTGCTACGACACCGACCTCTTCACCGCCAAGATCAAGCAACTCGTCAAGGCCCATCAGGAGGCCGGGCGCGAGGAGCCTTTCTTCTGCTACGCGTGCTACACGACCTGCCATGGGTCCGGCTCGCGCAACGGCCAGGGCGACCCGGGGCTTGCCTCGCTGGAGAACTTCCATGTGCCGGGGCGGCCCTATCCCGCGCCCGACGACGCGGATCGGGCATGGGGCGGCGGCGTGGCGTGGGTGAAGGACGCCCAGGGGTATCTGCCCTTCAAGGAGATCGGCCCCGACGGCAAGAACACCTCGAACACCTTCATCTATCCCGAATACGCCGCCTACACCCCGTCGCAGCGCCGCTACGCCACGAACGTCCGCCGGCTCGACGAGGCCCTCGGCGACCTGCTCCGTTTCCTCAGGGTGCGTGGGTTGGCGGAGAAGACGCTCTTCGTCTTCACCTCGGACAACGGCCCCGCGGGCGAGTATCTCGCCCCGGCGGGCATCAAGTGGGTCGAGGGTGCCTTCAAGTCGAACGGGCCGTTCAAGGGGATGAAGCGGTGGAGTTTCGAGGGGGGGCTCCGCGAGCCGACCTTCGCGCTCTGGCCCGGCGTCATCCCCGCCGACCCGGAGAAGCCGCGCGTCTGCGACCATCCCTTCCAGTTCCCCGCGTGGATGGCGACGCTCGCGGAGGTTGCCGGGCTCCCGCAACCGGCCCATTGCGACGGCACCTCCATCCTCCCCGCGCTCACCGGCGCGGGCACGCCGCTCCCCGCGCGAATCTATTGCGAGTATCAGGACGGCGGCTCGGGCCAGGGCTTCCAGTTCGAGCAGATGGTGCGCGACGGCGACTACGTGCTCGTCCGCAACAAGGGGCTCAACGGCCCGCGCGCGCTCTACGACGTCGTCAACGACCCGGGGCAGACGCGCGACCTCTCCAAGGATCCGGCGCAGGCCGGGCGGCTCCGGCGGATGACCGACCTGCTCCTCACCTGCCGCATCCCCGCCGCGAAGGTGCCCGACGCCTGCGGCGCGCCGGGGGTCTACGCGCAGTTCGGCGCGCGCCCAGGCGTGGAGCGTGCCGCGATGCCCGCGTTGCGGGAGCCCGGCGCGGCGCGTTGGCGCGTCTCCCTCTTCCTGGAGGGGGCGGAGGATTGGCCGTGGGTGCCCAACCTCCGCACGCTCACGCCCGAGGAGAGTTTCGAGGTCGCCGCGGGGGACGTCGAGGCCCTGCGCGACAGGCTCCCCGAGGACAGCGCCTTCGGGCTCGCCGTCGAGGGATGGGTCGAGGTGCCGCGGGAGGGCGACGTGGCCTTCGCCGCCAAGGGGCCGGGCGGTTGCCAGCTCTGGCTCCATGAGGCGCACATCCTGGAATACGAGGCCGGCGATTGCGCCCGCGATCGCGCCATCATGCTGCGCCTCGCGGCGGGGCGCCACCCCTTCCGGCTCTATCTCACCTCCGAATTCGGCTCCGGCGGGCTTTGCGCCGTCACCGCCGATAACGCGCCGTTGGCCTGAGGCGAAGGGAGGCGCGTATGTTGGTGCCGCAGTGGTTCATCGAGGCGAAGCGCGACGGCAAGGAGCACGCCGAGGCCGACCTCCGCGCCTGGGTGCGCGGGGTGACGGACGGCTCCCTGCCGGATTACCAGATCGCCGCGTGGCTGATGGCCGTCTGCCTGCGGGGCATGACGCCGCGCGAGACCGCGACGCTGACGGACGCGATGATGCGTTCGGGCGAGTGTCTGGCCTGGGATCTGCCCCGGCCGACCGCGGACAAGCATTCGACCGGCGGGGTGGGCGACAAAATCTCCCTGCCCTTGGCGCCGCTCTGCGCGGCGATGGGGCTGGCCGTGCCGATGATCTCGGGGCGCGGCTTGGGGCTCACCGGCGGCACGCTGGACAAACTGGAGAGCCTCCCCGGCTTCGACACGCGCCTCGGCGTGGCGGATTTCCGCCGCATCGTGGGCTCGGTGGGCTGTTGCCTGATCGGGCAGACGGATTCCCTGGCGCCGGCCGACCGACGGCTCTACGCCCTGCGCGACGTGACGGGCACGGTGCCGAGCATCCCCCTCATCACCGCCTCCATCATGAGCAAGAAACTCGCCGAGGGCGCCCACACGCTGCTCTTCGACGTGAAGTGCGGGAGCGGCGCCTTCATGCGCACGTTCGCCGACGCGCGTGCCTTGGCCGAGAGCCTGCTGGAGACCGGCCGGCGCCTGGGCCGCACGTGCCGCGCCTTGGTGACGGACATGAATCAGCCGCTCGGGCGGACCGTCGGGAACGCCCTGGAGGTCGCCGAGTCCGTCGACGTGCTGAACGGGAAGGGCCCGTGGGACGTGCGGGCGCTGACAATCGAGGAGGCGGCGTGGATGGCGCACGCGGCGGGGCTCTGCGCCGATCTCGGCGCCGCCCGTGAGCGGGCGCGCGAGACGTTGGATTCCGGCGCCGCGTACGCGGTCTTCCGTGAGATGGTGGCGGCGCAGGGGGGCGACCCGGACGCGCCGTTGCCCCAGGCGGGGGCGCGCGTGGAGGTGCCCGCCCCGCGCGCGGGATGGGTGGCGCACGTGGACGCCGAGGCGATCGGCCGCGTGGCCTTGGGGCTCGGCGCGGGGCGTCGCGCGGTGACCGACACGCCCGACCCCGCGGCGGGCGTCGACGCGCTCCTTGGCCAGGGCGAGCGCGTGGAGGCCGGTGCCCCGCTCTGCGTGCTGTGCGCGGCGGACGGCGCGACGGCGCATGCGCAGCTGGATGCCGCCCGCGCGGCCTTTGCCCTTTCCGACGAACCGCCCCCGCCCCGCCGTCTCATCCTCGAAACCCTCTGATCCCTCGTCCCGGGCTTCCGCGATCCGCGCAAGACAAACGCCTGTCCGCCTGTGTTGCCATCCTTGGCCGCACGCAAGGTCACCGGGGGGATTCCCGGCGGGCGGCTCAGTGAAAGACGAAGTCGGCTTCGGTGCTGTCCGGGAAGGCGTCGGGTATGGACGCCTCCAACGTGCGGGGCAGGATGACGTGCCGGAGGGCGCGGCAGCCCGCGAAAGCGTCTGTCCCGAGTGTTTCGAGCGTTTGCGGGAGATAGACCTTCCGTAGGCTCGCACACCCCGCGAAGGCGCGTGGGCCGATAAACCGAAGGCAATCAGGCATGCATTCCGCGAAAGTGACTTTCAACAGGGCCGAGCACCCGGAAAAGGCCTCTTCTCCGATTTCATCCAAGCAATCCGGCAGGCAAATCCTCCAGAGCCGCTCGCACCCTTGGAAGGCACGCTTCCCGATGCGCGTCAGATAAAAGGGAAAGTTCCAGATCTCGCGCAGGGCCGAGCACCCGGCGAAGGCTTCTTCCTCGATGTCGTAGACGTCGTTCGCGAGGTGGGTGACGTAGTTCAGGTTCACGCAGCCCTTGAAGGCCCGCGCGCCGATGGCGTTACTTCCGCAACCGCAACCCTGGATTTCTAAGGCCGGGTCGGGCGCGACCACGAGGCGCAGCGCCTTATTGCCCATGTAGGCTTCGGGAGGAACGCCCTTACAGGTAAGGCGCCAATCACCCTCGCCGTCCCGGCTGCGACGGAGGGCGTAGATATCCGACAAGCGCCAAGACTCGTCGATCGCAGGATCGAACACGGCGTCGGCGGACTGGTGGGCGCGTCGGAAGGCCTCCCACCGCGGGAAGATGTCGCCCGGCCAGTCGGCGGGCGGGGGCGCCTCTTTGGCTCCGGAAAGTTGCCACTCCGGTGGCTCAAGGTACCACTCCAACTCGTCATCCGTTTCCATGCGAGGCCTCCTCGCGCAATGTTTTCACGACGTCCCCGAGCGTCTGCGTCTGTGGGTTGAATGCGACGTCCTCGCCCCACGTTTGTTTTTCCGTGTCTTTGCTGCATACGCCCTGCCACCCCGGATCAACGTGGATGAGACGGAGCGTTTCGCCCTGCCACGTGACCTCCACGGCGGTTCCGCCTCTGATCAAGCACCACCTGTTGTTGCAGGGGGTCACGCCCGAGAGGGCATACCACCAATCGACCGCCTTGTCAATGCGGTAAGCCGTGTTGTCGTTGAGATAGCGGCGTGTATACAAATAAACGCCGGGGCTGTTCACGGATCTGGTTTGGATGACGTACCGATCGGCATAGGGTTGCCCGCGCGGATCGTCCCACCCCTCGCAGAGACAATCCAGACGGTCGCGCCACGCGGAACGCGCCGTGGTTGCCTGGCCGGCCTGTGCCAAGGATTCGATCTGCCATGAATGGCTGTAGAGGAAATCTTTGAGGATGTGGTCATTCTCGGGATAGACGAGCGTACAGGGGATGTAAACCGCTTTGTCGGTGTCGGGTGTATAGTAGGCGGCCTCGATCCGCGGGAGGACGGTGTCGCGGAGCCAAGCGCGGCGTGACGTTTCGTCCGCGAATGTCGACATGAAGGATCCTTTGATCGTTGCGAAGGTTTCCGGATCGCTGTCGCCCTGGTCCAGCAGGAACCCGATCCGGCCTTTTTGCCATGGCAATCTCTCTGCCTCTACGATACGGCCACGCCAAGACGGGTTTGCGGCGATGAGTTCCAGTTTTTTGCGTTCTTCCATGCGCTGGTCTTTCGCGAAGCCGGACGCTCCCAGCGCCGTTTGGAAGGTGGCATGCCCCTGGTTGGCGCCTTTGGTCAGTTCCGTGAAGGACTTGATCGCGCTGACGAACGTTTTCGCGCTGTCGATCGTCGTGTTCTCGACGATGTTGTGGATGACGCGCCACCATTCCGGGCAATGGGTCGGTTCCTCCAAATAGGCATACAGCAGGGTCAAGTCGGCATACGTGAGATGGTCGTTGGCTATCCGCGCAAGTTTGTCGATGAGCGGGAACTTGCCCCTGTCTCCCAGGGCGCGGTCATCCGGTCGGCGGCTTCCTTGCCGCCGTCCTGCGCCACCTTCCCGAAATCCCTGTCCAACGCCTCAGGCGCGGCATCGTCGCACAGGCGTTCTCGCAGATTGTCCGAGAGCCAGGCGTTGGGATCCATCAGGACGGCCAATGCTTCCTGGACGTCCGTTTCCTCGGAGACCGAGCCTTTCGCGACGGCCCGGACAAGAAGTGTCGCCACCGTCAGCGTCAGCAGCGCCGTGTCGCACGCGGACTCCGGGTCTTCCGTTTTCTCGACGGCCCCCCAGATCGCGTCCAGCCATGCGCCGTCGATATTCGTTCTCCAGTCCTTCGTCACGCCGGGGCGGCCATCGATGAAGGCTTTGAGGTTCTCGAAGGGCGTGAGCGGCTTGCCGCGGGCGTTGAGCTCGCGGTAGATCACGTCGGCGTCCCCCTCGGGTTCGTAGCCCCAAAAGGTGATGTTCCGTTCCCATCCTTCCGGAAGCGGGGCTTTCTGCTTGGCTTCCCCGTGGATGGTGTCCAGCGTCTGGAGCATCCCCTTGACGGTGGGATCGCGTTCCCACGCGCTCAGAAACCAGACTTGGTCGCGGATGGCCGCCGAGGGGGTGGGATACTGCCCTCCCTCCACCAATCCCTTCCAGTCCGGCTGTCGCTCCACGACCTTCTCGCAGAAAGCCTGTGAAGAGCGGCGCACCGCATAACTGAAGCGTTTGAGGTCGGAGACGTCTTTCAGATGATAGAGATGGAAGAGAAAGAGCGTGGTGAGGCGCTGCTGCCCATCCACAGGCACCCAGTCGGCCTTGTCGTCCTTGGCCATGTACACCAAGTCGAGGCTCAGCGCCCGTCCCGGGTCACGGGCGGCCTCATCCAGCCGCCGCACGAACGCCGTGCGGATGTTCGCCGCTTGGGTTGTGTCGCGCCCTTGCGCGTAGTCGCGCTGAATCGCGGGGATGACGATGGGCCGTTTCCGCAAGGCATCCAGAAAGGTTAGTTCGCGCAGAAAGGTTGGTTCGTGCATGGCGGTCTCCTTATTTTCCGTTCGGCAGATAGGTCTCGATGGTCTTGGCGACGAAAGCCTGATACGGCCCGCCGTCCTTTTCGGCGTCCCAATCCCCTGAAGTCTCCTCGGGCGCCTCACGGCCGACAAAACGGGCGAAGACAAGGCGCGTGCCCAATGGGATGAATCCTTTTGGCCCGTCAGACGGGCCATCCGTGCCGTCAACCCCCAACCATTTCCGAAAACAACTCCGTTTCTCGTGGAAGATCCCGTCGCTGAACGCCGCATTGTCCCCTTTTGGCAGGAGCGTCAAATTGCCGAACGCATCGCTTCCGCCTCGCGCGTGCGGGTGGATGTGCTCGATGCTCCAACCTGTTCCCCGAAAGGTGCCGAACGGGAAACGCGTCCGTTCCAATCCCGCGTGATGCGTCAGCGCGAGATTGAAGAGGAGAAGCGCGGCGATGATTTCCTTGTTGTTCTTCCCATACACCCATCCCCCCAGGCAAGCCTCGATCTCCCTGTCCCCGAAGATTGCCTGTCGGCAGCGCTCCCTGACCTCCTGCACGAAACCGTGTTTCGTCAACGGCTCTTCCGCCTGACCCGCCTTTTTGGGCGTGACTTTGGCGAGCAGTTCCAGCAGGGTCCTGAATCGCTCTTCCGGCTTCTTGACGCGGTTGGCCATCAGGAAACCGATGAGATGGTAGAGCCATGGGTCGTCATACCACTCGTTCATCTTGTCAGAGATCTCGCAGACCTCCTGCCAGACCGCCTTTGTGTCGTTTGGGGCCTCTTTCGTGCCCACGACCGCCTCGTAGACGACAAAGGGATTGCGTCGGAAGGCCTGCTCCGGGTTCTTCGCGAAATCGTCGCTTTTCCCGTTCCCCCCTCGCCGCATCCACAGCTCAAAGAGGAAATCGATACGGGCGGCGCTGAAGCGGGCGGCGTCCGGCTCGGGATTGACGAAACACCAAAAGTCCTCGTCTTGCAGGCGTTGCTCGACGGCGTCCCACTGTCGCGCGTTGACGTCCGCCTGCCTGTCAAGCAGGGCGGCCTTGATGAGCTCCGCGTTGGAGAGATGGATTTTGCCGGCGTTCAGGCGCGCGAAGATGTCGCTTTCCTTGCCTTCCGGCTCGTACCACAGGAAAAAGGGGCCGTTCGGGTCGTCGAGATAGGCTTCCAACCCCGGGCTCTCGCTCAGCGCTTGCCGGGCATGGGTGACGAAAAAAGCGTCCGGTGTCCCTTCCGGGATGTCCAGGGGCTTCGTCACGCCGCCGTGCCGTTCGTAACATAACTGCCACGAGGGGCGTTTCCCCAGGGCGTCGAGCAGAAGCCACAGGGTCGTCAGGCGTTGCTGACCGTCGATGACACGCCATTCTTTTGTGTTCTTGTCCCCATGCACGACCAGCGGTTGGAGGCAATAGGGCTTCCCGTTCTCGGCGGCCTCCCTGAGGTCTTCGACCAGTTGGCGCACCTGGACTTCGCCCCAACGATAACCACGCTGGTAGGAGGGAACGATGAAGGAGCGGACGTTTTCGGGAAGGGTGGCGACGGCCTTCTTCTCGACGGCGACGGGCGGTGTGGGGGTCATAGTCGATCCTTTCGCAAAAAAACACACATAGGTTGGCAAAACGGAGGCAGTCAAGACAGGTGTGCGCGGGGGACTGCGAGACGGTAGCCCGGCAGCGTGTGGGCCATGGCGAAGTCTTTGTCGTGTATCGCCGCGAAGCGCGACGCATCGCAAACGGTGTCAGTCATGAATCGTTCCTTTCACAGACGCCCCGATGGGGACAACGCTTCGGAAAATATCAAATAACCATTCGGATTGCAATCACTTTTCGTGATTTTCGGTTTTCCCTCGAAAAAGGGGTGTTGGCGGTCCCGTGACCGCTTAAGACCTTTTTTAGGGGCGTGTCGCGCACGAACCAACGCCGACCCTGCGCAGGGTCGGGGGTGAACCATGCGCAGGGTCGGGGGGCAGGGACGCGCGGGTCGGCGGCGGGGGGGTCAGCGGCGGCGGAGTTTCTCGGCCTCGCGGCGGAGAGGGGGGAGGATGTGGGCGTAGATCCGTTTCCAGGCCGGGCAGAGGTAGGAGAGGGTACGCGGGTCGGCGGCGGGGTCGTGGCCGGTGCGGTTTTTGGGGCAGTCGCCCTGGCAGAAGGCATGGCATGGGCAGCCGGCGCAATCGGGGTGGGTCTGCGCCTTGCGGGCGCCGAAGGCGGCGTGGAGGGGGTGATCCCAGATCTCGTCCCAGTCGTTCTCCAGGATGTTGCCGAGGCGGAGTTCGGGGCGGACGAAGAAGTCGCAGGGGTAGACGTCGCCATTGTGCTCGACGACGAGGTAGTCGCGGCAGTCGGCGCCCATCGAGCAGCTGTTGGCGTTGCCCGTGAGGATCTTGGCGACGACGCTGTCGAAGAGGCGGACGGAGACGGAGCGGAGGTCGTGAGCGTACCATTCGTCGAAGACGGCGATGACGAAGTCGGCCCACTCGTCGGGGGAGATGGCGTAAGGAAGGGGGGCGCCGTCGGGGCCGAACTCCACGCATTCGATGAACTGCATGAAGCGGCAACCGAGCGTGTCGCGGAGGTAGCGGTAGGTGCCGAGAGGGTCGTGGACGTTGCTCTGGGAGACGAGGGTGAGGAGGTTGTGCTCCACGTGGGCGTCGCGGAGGAGGGCGAGGCCGCGCAGGACGGCGGCATGGCTGCCGCGGCCGGCGGGGTCGGGCCGGCGGAGGTCGTGCACGGCGGCGGGGCCGTCCACGCTCACCCCGAGGAGGAAGCGGTTGTCGGCGAAGAGCCGGGCCAGGGAGGGGGTGAGGAGGGTGCCGTTGGTCTGGACGCAGTTGGTAATCTGGGCGCCGGGGCGGGCGTAGCGGCGCTGGAGGGCGAGGAGGTCGCGGTAGAAGGCCTCGCCCATGAGGAGCGGCTCGCCGCCCTGGAAGGCGAAGGTGTGGGCGGGGAAGGGCAGGGCGAGGAAGCCGCGCACCAGGCGCGTGAGCGTCGGGGTGTCCATGCGGTGGACGGCTCGCCCGGGGTAGAGCGCCGCCCGCCCCAGGTAGAAGCAGTATTCGCAACGCAGGTTACAATCCGCGCCGGCGGGCTTGATCAGGAGGGAGAAGGGTCTCATGGCCGGGCGTGCGTCAGGCGCGGCGGTTGCGGAGGGCGTTGAAACGGGCGGTGACGGGGAGCGCGCCGACGAGCGGGCGGGCGTAGTCGAGGAAGAGGCCGGTGACGTTGTTGCCCTCGGGGTTGATGAAGCGGTCGGGGAGGGATCGGGTGTGGCGGGCGACGGCGGGGAGGGGCGCGATGGCGTAGTCGACCTGGTAGGCGGCGCCGGGGAGGCGGTTGATGGTGACGGTGCCGTTCTGGTACTTGCCGCCGACGGCGGCCTGGACGGCGACGGAGCCGACGAGGCGGGCCTCGTTGGCGTCTGTCTCGGAGACGCACCCGACGAAGCAGCGCTGGATGAAGCCGAAGGTGTCGGCGCGGACGCGCCTGACGGCGGGGAGCTTGGCGCGGATGACGGCGGCGAGGTTTTCGCCGAGCGCGCCGGAGGTGAGCTGGACGTTGCCGTGGGGGTCGATCTCGGAGGAGAAGGCCTCGGCGATGGGGCGGCCGTCGGGGTCGCGTATGCCTTCGGAGACGGCGACGACGCAGCGACCGTGGCGGGTGATGCATTCGGCGACGTCGGCGACGAAGCGGTCGAGGGTGAAGGGGCGCTCGGGGAGGTAGATGAGGTGGGGGCCGTCGTCGGGGTCTTGGCGGGCCAGCGCGGCGGCGGCGGCGAGGAAACCGGCGTTGCGGCCCATGATGACGTCGATCTTGACGCCGCCGAGGGCGCGGTTGTCCAGGTCGTCGCCGCGGACGGCGCAGGCGACGAAGCGCGCGGCGGAGCCGTAGCCGGGGGTGTGGTCGTTGCAGAGGAGGTCGTTGTCGATGGTCTTGGGGATGTGGAAGCAGCGCAGGTCGTAGCCTTGGCGGCCGGCCTCCTCGGCGATGATGTTGGCGGTCTCGGCGGAGTCGTTGCCGCCGATGTAGAAGAAGTAGCGGATGTCGCGCTTGGCGAGGACGCGGAAGATGGCGCGGCAGTCGTCGGCGGAGGGCTTGCGGCGGACGGAGCCGAGGGCGGAGGAGGGGGTCTGGGCGACGCGCAGGAGGACCTCCTCGGGCTCGGCGCGCAGGTCGATGAAGGCCTCGTCGAGGATGCCTTGGATGCCGTGGAGGGCGCCGTGGATCTCGACGATTTTGGTGGAGGTCTTGGCGGCGAGAACGGCGCCGACGAGGCTTTGGTTGATGACCACCGAGGGGCCGCCGCTTTGGGCGATGAGCATGTTACCGGTCATGGGGGGACCTCCTGTGCGGGGAAGGGGAAAAGAAAAGCCCGCCTTGGGGGGCGGGCTCGGGAAGGCGACCGCTCAGAGCGCCTGGGCGATGCGGCCCATGGCCTCCTGCACCTTGGCGCGGTCGTTGAAGGCGGAGATGCGGATGTAGCCCTCGCCGCATTTGCCGAACCCCGCGCCGGGGGTGGTGACGACCTGCGCCGCGTGGAGCAGGCGGTCGAAGAAGGCCCAGGAGTCGCCCCGGACGTTGACCCACACGTATGGCGAGTTGTCGCCGCCCACGCAGTCGAGGCCGAGGGCGCGGATGCCGGCGCGGATGAGCTTGGCGTTGCCGAGGTAGTAATCGACCTGCTGGGTGGTCTGGCAGGCGCCGTCGGCGGAGTAGACGGCCTCGGCGGCGCGCTGGACGGGGTAGGAGACGCCGTTGAACTTGGTGGTGTGGCGGCGGTTCCACATGGGGTGGAGGGGGACGGCCGTGCCGTCCTTGGCGTAGGCGAGGAGCCCCTTGGGGACGACGGTGAAGGCGCAACGCACGCCGGTGAAGCCCGCCTTCTTGGAGAAGGAGCGGAACTCGATGGCGCAGTCACGCGCGCCGGGGATCTCGTAGATGGAGTGGGGGATGGCGGGGTCGCGGATGAAGGCCTCGTAGGCGGCGTCGAAGAGGATGAGGGCCTTGTTGGCACGGGCGTAGTCGACCCACGCCTGGAGTTGCTCGCGGGTGGCGACGGCGCCGGTGGGGTTGTTGGGGAAGCAGAGGTAGATGAGGTCGACGGGCTCGGCGGGGGGC
Organism: uncultured Kiritimatiellota bacterium; assembly: GCA_944389565.1. Classification (GTDB taxonomy): domain Bacteria; phylum Verrucomicrobiota; class Kiritimatiellia; order RFP12; family DVOR01; genus Spyradenecus. Next base: position 86,526 of record CALXMV010000002.1, on the reverse strand, counting down.
GCGGGGACGAAGCCGTTGGCGGCGGTGCCTTCGAGGTAGACGAGCCCGTCGTAACGGCCATCCCGCGCGGGGCCGGTGCGGCCGGCCATGACGTTGGTGTCGACGTAGACGGGGTAGACGGGGTCGGGGATGGCGATGCGCAGGCCCTCGCCCGCGAAGAGTTCCTGGATGTTGGCGCAGTCGCACTTGGAGCCGTCGGAGACGAAGATCTCGTCGGGGGCGATGTCGCACCCGCGGGCCTGGTAGTCGTTTTGGGCGATGGCCTCGCGGAGGAAGGCATAGCCTTGCTCGGGGCCGTAGCCGCGGAAGGTGGCGCTGTGGCCGAGCTCGTCGACGGCGCGGTGCATGGCCTCCAGGCAGGCCGGGGCGAGGGGGAGGGTGACGTCGCCGATGCCCAGGCGGATGATCGCGGCGTCGGGGGTGGCCTCTTGGTAGGCGCGGACGCGTTTGGCGATTTCGGAGAAGAGGTAGGAGGCCTGCAGTTTGGAGAAGTTTTCGTTGACCAGGATCATGGGTGGGGTCTCAGTGATGGCGCGAATGGCGCGTTTGCGTGTAAAGGGGGGTGAGGATCCAGCGGCGGTTGTGCCAGAACCATTGCTCGGGGGTGGCGCGGATGCGCCGCTCGAAGATGTCCCAGACCGCCTGGGTCATGCGCCGGGCGTCGGCGTCGGGGTCGGCGTCGGGGTCGGGCAGGATGGGGTTGGAGAGGGTGAGGCGGTGATGGTCGGCGTCCACCCGCTCCATCACGACGGGCAGGACGGGCACGTTGGCCATGCGGGCGAACTTGGCGAGGCCTTTGCCGAGCTGGACATCGGGCTTGCCGAAGACGGTGCAGGGGACGGCGGGCTTGTTGTGGCGGACGTCCGGGAGGATCGCGAAGACGCCGCCGCCCTTGAGATGGTGCGCCACGCGGACGAACGAGCTGGGGTGGCGACGGTCGACGGTCTGGAAGTTGAGGCGCGCGCGGCGGAGCCACGCCTCGAAGAGGGGATTGTTCTGGGGGCGCCCCACGGCCATGAGGGGGAAGCCGAAGGCGGAACAGGCGACGCCGGCGAGATCCCAGTTGCCCATGTGCGGCAGGGCGATGACCACGCCGCCATGCCGGTCGATGAGGCGCTGCAGGGTGGCCTTCGCGGCGTCGGTGCCTTCCAGGTGCGCGCGGAGATAGGCCAGATCCATGCGCCCGGCGTGGAAGAGCTCCACGAAGTTCATCAGCATGTTCCAGATGGAGGTGCGGGCGATGCGGCGGCACTCCGCGATGGGTGTCTCGGCCCCGAAGACCTCCCGCACGCGGCTCACGGTCTCGGCCTTGAGCGGCCAGCAGAGGCGGAAGACCACGCGCAGGAGACCGGAGGCGACGGCCCCCACCCAGCGGATGGGGAACGTCGTGATCGCGACCTGCAAAGTCCGCAACCCCGCGTATTCCAAACGGTAACGGAGGCTGATGGGGTGTTCCATGGAGCCTTTACTTGCCGATGCCGGTCGTCTCGATGATGTCGAGGACGTCCTTGCGCGTGGCGTTGGCGAGGTCGGCGGCTTCCTGCAGGGTCTCGACGCGCGCCTTGACGGCGAGGAGGGTCTTGCGGTAATCGGCGAGTTGCTGGGTGAGCTCGACGACCTTCTCGCCGGCGGCTTGGGCGGCGGCGCCGGCCTTGACGAGCATCCGGCGGGTTTGGAGCAGCTGTTGGAGCAACTCGCCGGGGTCGCAGTCAAGATCCTCCAGGTTCATCGCGTCGGGGATGGGCACCTGGATGATGGCGCCGCATTCCGAGCAGGGCACCTGCAGGCCGGCCGCGCGGTAGTCGACCACGAGGTTGTGCCCGCATTGGGGGCAGTCGAAAACGATGTCGGTGGGGGTGATCTCGACATCGTCGGCGATGTCGTCCCCAATCGGTTGCTTCTGGTCTTCTTCCATGTCGGACTCCTTTGCTGATACCTGAAGTCTAGCAAAGCGTGGCGCGGCGCGCAAGCGGGAAACGGCTCAGGCCACGCCGTGCTTGGAGGCGTTGGCGTAGAAGTCGAGCAGGTGCTCGATCTCCGGGCAGCGGGGGAGCTCGGCGGCGATGCGCGCGAGCGCGGCGGCGCGGGTGGCGCCCTCGGAGTAGAGGATCTGGTAGGCGTCCTTCAGCGCGGCGTAGGCCTCGGGGCTGAAGGCGTCGGCGTGGCGGCGGATGCCGACGGAGTTGAGCCCGCGGACGACGAGGTTGTCGACGCCCATGGTGACCATGTAGGGGGGGGCGTCCTTGCGCAGGTGGGTGCCGCCGCCGACCATCGCGTAGGCGCCGATGTGGGTGAATTGCAGGATGGCGGTGGTGCCGCCGATGACGGCGTGGTGTTCGATCAGGCATTCGCCGGCGACCTGGACGCCGTTGGACATGATGACGTGGTCGCCGACGACACACCCGTGCGCCAAGTGGCAGTAGGCCATGATGAGGCAGTCCGAGCCGATGACCGTCTTGGTGCCGTCGAAGGTGCCGGAGTGGATGGTGGCGCATTCGCGGATGACGGTGCGCGGGCCGATCTCCACGTAGGTGACGTTGCCGGGGCGCCACTTGAGGTCTTGCGTCTTGGTGCCGACGCAGGCGTTCGGGAAGACCTCGCACCCCTCGCCGAGGGTGGTGTGCCCCTCGACCGTCGCGTGGTGGTGGAGCTTGACGCCCGCCGCGAGCGTGACGTCCGGGCCGACGTAGGCGAAGGGGCCGACCTCGGCCTCGGGATGGATCGTGGCGCCGTCGCAGACATAGGCAAGGGGATGGATGGCCATGGGGGAACCTCGATTATTGCTGTTTGGGGATGAGTACCGCCGCGGCGCCCAGGCAGAGGAGGACGGGCAGCCAGACGAGCGCCCACGGGCAGGCGGCCGGCTTGTCGGCCAACGCCTCGGAGAGCAGAAGCACCAAGAAGAAAGCGATGCCGATGCCGACGCCCAAGGCCATGCCCTTGGCGGAATCCTTGCGGAGCGTCTGGCACCCCAGCGGGATGCCCACGAGGACGAAGCAGATCGACGCGCAGGCCCAGACGGTGCGATAGTGCATGAGGAAGCGCAGACGCGAATACCACTTGTCCGCGGCCTCCGACGAGACCCCTTCGGCAACCTTTCCCGCGGACTCGGCCGCCCGCGCGGCGTCACGCTCGGCCTTGGCGCCGGCCACCGCCGCGCGCAACTCGCCGAAGACGAAGTCCTTGGGTTTCTTCATGTACTTGCGCGAACGCGAGACCACGTCGTCGCACCGGTACTCGAAGGAGTCGAAGGTCGCCGTGCCCGCCACGCCCTCCAAGGGCGGGGAGACGGTCGCCTCGCGCATGGTGAAGATGAGGTCGCTCCCCTCGGCACGGACGTCCGCGCGGTCGGCATGGATCTCGCGCAGGAAACCCTCTCGGCGGTCGATCGCCAGGAGGTTGTAGAGCGTGGTGATGCCACGGCCCTCGGCGTCCTTGCCGTCGACCTTCCGGTCGCAGAAGAGGGCGACGTTGTCGATATTGTCGATGAAGCGCCCCGGCTCCAGGAGTTGGACGCCGGCATCGAGCGCGAGACGGCTGGCGAGGGTGCGGCGGACGTAGTGGCCGTTGGGCATGGCGTGGTGCTGCAGGTAGAAGACGAGGCCGGAGCAGAGCGCGCCCACGACGATCGGCCCGCGCATGATCGTGAGGAAGCTCACGCCGCACGCCTTCATCGCCGCGATCTCGCTGTCCGAGCTCAGCCTGCTGAAGACGAGCAGCGAGGCCACCATCAGCGCCAAGGGGATCGTGAAGCCGAGCACCTCCGGCAACGACGCCACCAGATATTGCAACACCAACGCCCCTGGCGCCCCGCGCACGATGAATTGGAGCACCTGGAAGAGGAACCCCACCGAGAGCACGAAGGTGAGCACCAGCCCCGTCAGCCCGGCGGCCACGAGGAACGAACGCAGGATGTAGCGCTGGAGCGTGCCCATCGTCCGCGGCTCAGCGGCCGGCGCGGATCTGTTCGCGCTCGGCCTCCGTGACGTTCTGGATGGCGATTTCCACGCGGCGGTTGGCCGGCGTGCCATGCTCCAGGTCCACCGGCTCGGCCGGTTGGTCGAAGGAGTGGCCGAAGGCCTTCATCCGCCCCGCCGGCACGCCGTTCTGGGCGAGATAGTTCATCACGCTCTTGGCGCGCGCCTCGGAGAGCCGGCGGTTGTACTCATGGTCGGAGCCATGCTGGCGGTCGGCGTGCCCATGCAATTCGATGGACGCCTCGGGGTTCACCTCCAGCGCGCGCCGCGCCAGGCGAAGCAACTCGTCGAGCACCGGGTAGGCGGCCGGCTCGATGACCGCCGTGTCCTTCGCGAAGCCCACGCGCAACTCCAGGCGCATATGGTCGGCGCCCACGGGCGTCACGTCGCGCAGGGCCTCGGCGTGTTCGGAGGCGTCGTCGTAACGCACGGCGCCGGGCTCGATCGGCGCGTCGGCCAAGGGCGGCAGGGAGCTTACCGTGTCGTCCGCGCCGCCGCCCGCGCCGGGATACCACACCACGCCGACATCCGCGGAGGTGAAGGAGATGAAGTCGTCCGTCAGCGCCACGTGCCACCGCACGTCGCCACGCAGGGAGAGGCTCTCGGTGAGGTGCCAGAAGGCGCCGAGCCCCGCCTGCGCGAAGAGGTGCGAGCGGTTGCCGTCCTGCCACACGGGCGCGCTGCCGCTGTTCCACGAGAGACCGCCGGCCAAGAAGGGGTCGAAGCGCGCGTAGCGGTCGAAGTGGTAGAGCCCCTCCACGCCCAGGCCGAAGAGCGTGCGGGCGGAGTCCGAGCCACTTTTGAGGTTGGCGCGCCCCAGCGAGCCGTAGCCCTCGATCGACCACGGGCTGTCGGCGAAGTCATAGCCCAGGCGCAGGACGACCGTGGGCGAGACGCCCCGCAGGTCGCTCCCCGGGTCCGGGCTCGCGTGGCGGTGGAGGACCGAGCCTCCGACGCCGAGCCCGAGATAGAGCCGCCCCTCGTCGCGGCCGTCCGCCGCGGCGTCCTCCGCCGTCGGCGCCACCGGCGCGTCGTCCCGTGCCGTCACCACCGGCCCCTGCTGGGCCATCGCGGCGGCGGCCAACATCCCTGCGCTGAACGCGCCAATGCAAAACCTCTTCATCGTGCGGAACCTTTCAATGCGATGATTGTATCATATCCCCGGCGCCCCGGCAAGGCCGTCAGCGCTTCACGAAGGGCGAGATCGCGCGCATCTCCGCCACCACCTCCGGGCAGTGCGCGAGCACGTAGTCGATCTCCTCCTCCGTGGTGTAGCGGCTCAGGGAGAAACGGATGGAGCCATGGACGGCCGTGAAGGGCACGCCCATCGCGCGGATCACGTGGCTCGGCTCCAGACTGCCCGCCGCGCAGGCCGACCCGCTGCTCGCGCAGATCCCCAGGTCGCTCAGGTGGTAGAGCACGCTTTCGCCCTCGATGTACTCGAAGGAGATGTTGAGCGTGTTGGAGACGCGCGCGGCGCCGCCGCCGTTCACCCGGCTGTCCGGGCAGGAGGCCAGGAGCCCCGCCTGCAGTTTGTCGCGCAGGCGGCGCATCCGCTCCTCCGTGCCGTCGGTCAGCGCCTGTTGGGCCAGGTCGCAGGCCTTGGCCAGACCGATGATGTAGGGCACGTTCTCCGTGCCGCCGCGCCGGCCGCGCTCCTGGTGGCCGCCGATGACGAAGGGTTTGATGCGCGTGCCGCGGCGCACGTAGAGCATGCCGATGCCTTTGGGCGCGTGCATCTTGTGGCCGGCGATGGTCAGCAGGTCCACCGGCGCCTCCCGCACGTCCAGCGGTTCCTTGCCGGCGGCTTGGACGGCATCGGTGTGGACGGTCGCGCCGGCGGCCTTGCCGAGCTCGGCGATGCGCTTGATGGGGAAGACGACGCCTGTCTCGTTGTTCGCCCACATCACCGAGACCAGCTTCGGCCCCGGGTGCGCGGCCAACGCTGCCTCGTAGGCGGCCATGTCGAAACGGCCCTCGCCGTCCACCCCGATCTCCACCACGCGATGCCCCATCTCGCGCAGGCGCAGGCAGGGGCCGAGGATCGCCGGGTGCTCCACGCGGCTGGTGATGATCGTGCCCGGGCGCCCCCAGGCCGCCGCCACGCCGAAGAGGGCATGGTTGTCCGCCTCCGTGGCGCACCCCTCGAAGACGATCTCCTCCGGGCGTTCGGCGTTCACGAAGGCCGCCACCCGCTCGCGGGCCTCGGCCACCGGCTTGGCCACGCGCCCGCCGAAGGCATGCATGCTGCTCGGGTTGCCCCACTGCTCGGTGAGGAAGGGGAGCATGGCCTCCACCACCTCCGGCGCGGGCCGCGTCGTCGCGTTGTTGTCCAGGTAAACCACAGGCACGTCGCTCATTCCGTCACCACCTCGATCGCCGGGTCCACGAACTCATGCAGCGCGGTCGCGATCAGATTGTCGCGCGTGATGGCCGCGCTGCGGCACCCCGCGCACATCCCGCGGAAGGCGATCCGCACCGTGTCGCCGTCCACGTCCACCAGCTCCACGTCGCCGCCGTCCTTTCTCAGCACGGGGCGCACCTGCTCCTCGAGCGTCTGCTCGATGAGCTTGATTTTCTGGAGGGTGGTCATCTTCTTGGCGGGTTTTGCGGGGGCGGGGGCGGCCGCCTGGGCGTGGTTCACCTCGTCGACGATCTCCTGGATGCGGTCGCGGCACATCCCGCACCCGCCGCCGGCCTTGCAGTAGTTCGTCACCTCCTCGACCGTGTGCAGGTGGTTTTCGCGCGTCACGCGCTCGATTTCCGCCCGCGACACGCCGAAGCACGTGCAGACGATCTCGTCGTTCACCTGCACCACGTTCTCCTCGCCCGTGCGGTAATTGTGGATGGCCGCCTCCAGCGCCTCGCGCCCCATCACCGAGCAATGCATCTTCTGGTCCGGCAGGCCGCCCAGGTAGTCGGCGATTTCCTTGTTCGTGATCTTCTCGGCCTCCTCGAGGGTCTTGCCGATCACCATCTCCGTCAGGGCCGAGCTCGAGGCCACCGCGCTCGCGCACCCGAACGTCTGGAACTTCGCTTCCGCGATCCGCCCGTCGGGCCCCAGGCGGAACATGAACGTCAGCGCGTCCCCGCACGCCAGCGACCCCACCGTCGCCTTCCCGTCGGGATGCTCGATCGTCCCGACGTTGCGCGGGTGCCGAAAATGATCCATCACCTTGTCCGTGTAATCCCACATGGAGAACCGTCCTTTCTGAAACGTCCCTTATTATACCACAACGCGCCGTGCCTTTCCCCTGGCGCCGCGGGTCACCGCGGGCTTGGCCCGCCGGCCGCCTGGCGCCGGCGGGCGGTGTTGGCGATGAGCTCGCGGAGGGTGACGGGCCGGAAATCGTTCACGTCCACGCCCGCGTTGTAGGCGCGCGGGATGGTCCGCAGGAACGGGCAATACGGCTCGGCGTCGGAGTCGTGGATGTGGCCGTAGATCATGAGCGCGCCGTGGCGCCGGCGGTACCAATCGAGCATCGGGTAATGGTTGACCGTGAAGAAGACCCCGTCGCGCACGCCCTCGATCGTGAAGGCCACCTCGCGGAAGAAGTCCGCCAGGCGCACGGTGCGCATCCACACGCGGTCATGGTTGCCCACGGCCAGATGCTTGCGGCCGCGCAGGCGGCGCAGATACTCCTCCGCCGGGCGGTCGTTGCGGCAGATGAGGTCGCCGGCGATGAACACGTCGTCCGCCTCGCCCACGCGCGCGTTCCATGCGGCGATGAGCGCCTCGTCCATCGCCTCCACCGAGCGGAACTTCCGCTTGGCGGCGACCTTCGCATGGCCGAAATGGGTGTCCGCGATGAAAAAGTCCATGGTCAGGGGCGGATCAGGGCGAAGAAACGGTCTTGGTAGAGCTCGAAGAGGCCCTTCTGCTTGAGGAGCCTGCCGAGGCTTTTGATGAGGGAGGGGTCTTTCTCGGCGGCGGCGAAGGCGCGTTCGATCTCCTCGCGGTCCTCCCGCGGCATCCGCTCGCGGAAGCCGGCCTTGGCGCGCCGCTCCAGGTCGTGCAGCGTCTTGGGCAGGGAGGCCTGCACCAGGCGCATGAACAGATGGAGGAGGCAGACGTCCCACGGCTCGTCCACGCCCACCACGAGCGCGGCGTACGGGTCGGCCTTGTGGTCGTGCGCCTTCTCCGCCCGCCCTCGCACCACGTCCAGCGGCTCCGAGAGCAACGTCTCCGAATAGGTCTCCCGCCGCAACCGATAGGAGTAGCGCAGGATCCGGAAGTTCGCCCCATGCGACCGCAGGAAGTCCAGATACGCCGCCGCCTGCTCCCCGAACCCTTCCAGCTCCTGCGTCGAGAGATCCCCCGGCAGCAACAGCCTCGGCGGGAAAGTCTGCAACTTCCCCTCCCGCACCCGCGTCTTCGTCGGGTCGTCCATCGGCTGCGTCAGCAACGTGTAATTCACCGTCGTCTGGTCAAACGGATCCAGCAACCGCTCCGGCGCGCGCGCGATCTGCGTGTGCCGGACGGCGTAGACGAAGTCGAACGTGTTAGGTTCCCGTTTCATGGCCGCATAGTATAGCAAAACGGCGGCGCGCATGGGGCGCGCCGCTCGTTTCCGTCCGGGGGCGTCAGGGGTCAGTGGTGCTGGAAGGCGTCGAGCTCGAGCTCGAAGAGGAGGTCGTCGCGGCAGACGTCGGCGACGACCTCCTGGGCGAAGTCGCGGGGGAGGCGGTGGGCGTCGAGCCAGGCTTGCCAATGGGCGCGGTATTCGGGGCGCTTGATGTAGGCGATGGCGCGGGTGGTGTTGTGGAAGCCCATGTCCCGGGTTTTGAGGATGCCGTCGACGACGTCCATCGTGAGGGCGATCTGCTTTTCGGGGTCGCCGACGTGGGCGGTCTCGCCGCCGTAGGCGATGCTGGCGGTGCCGGAGACGAAGACGAGGCGGCCGTCGGGGGTGACGATCTCGGCGGCGCGGCTGAAGGAGCTGCGGTAGTCGAGGGCGGAGCACTGGAGGGGGGAGTCGAGCATGGCGCGGGTGGCGGAGCCGGGGGCCTTGGGGCGCATGGCGATGGCGCCGGTGATGATGGCCGAGCCGGTGATGTTGGCCGAGCCGATGCCGGTGCTGGCGGGGACGAAGCCGCCGAAGATGCCGCGGCTCTCGAAGAAGGCGTCGCGCACGCGGTTGAAGTCGTCGTACCACTCGAGGATCTTGTCCATGTAGAGCCAGGTGCGGACGACGTCCTTGAAGCCGAAGCCGGCGGTGGCGAGGATCTTCTCCAGGTTCTCGAAGGCGGACTGGGTCTGCGCGGTGCGGCTGGTGGTGGGGTCGTCGGGGCCGACGCCGGCGAGGAAGACGTAGTCGGCGTGGTCGTTGGCGCAGTGGACGCCGACGTCACGCCCGGCGTAGGTGATGACGTCGGCGGTGGCGTATTGGGCGAAGGTGCGCTGGACGACGGCGGGGAAGCCGCCGTGGGTGTCGTTGCAGAGCCAGATGCCGGGGACTTCGTCGGTGGGGGCCGCGGCGAGCGCGGCGGGGGAGCCCCAACCGTTCCGGGTGACCTCCACGCCGCGGGTGGGGTGTTCGAGGGTGGTCCAGAGATCGCCTTTGAGGTGGGTCAGCAGCATGGTGCGCTCCTGTGGTGGGCCTCTCCCGTCAGAGGGAGAGGATGTAGAGGGTGAGGTCTTGGAGTTCCTGGTCGGAGAGGCCTTCGGTGACGCCGTGCTGGCCGCTGGTGTTCCAGGTGGTGAGGACGGCGCGCATGTCGGCGGCGCGGCCGTCGTAGAGGTAGGGGGCGGTGCGCCAGACTTCGTGGAGGGTGGGGACGTCGAAGAGCTGGCCGACCTCGTCGCGGGTGCCCAGGCCGATGTCGTAGAGTTTGGATTTGGAGCCGTCCGTGGGGTCGATGGCGGCGGTGAAGTGGTGGTCGGGGAGGTGGCAGGCGTTGCACTCGGACTGCTCGAAGAGGGCTTTGCCGCGGGCGATGGCCTCGGCGTTCTCGGGGCGGGCGTAGGGGGAGACGACGGGCTTCATGGAGCGGACGTAGGCGTCGACACACTGGGCGTCCTCCTCGGCGGCGTCGTAGAACTGGATGTGGTGGAAGCCGGCGCGGTCACAGTGCTCCATGTCCTTGCGGATGCCGGTGATCATGGTGGGCGGGGTGAGGCCGGAGAGGTAGAGGCTCTTGGTCTGCTTGGGGTTGCCGATGCCGTCGTTCATGAGGTCCCAGTTGAGGCCGTCGACGATGCCGTCGGGGTGGCAGGAGGCGCAGGACTGCCATTGCTGGAAGCATTTGGAGCCGTCGTTGAAGAGCATCTCGCCGCGGAGGACGGGGTCTTTGGCGAGGTCGATGAGCGTGCCGTTGAGGGGGATGACGGTGGGCTTGATGACGCGCTCGGTGTAGGGGATCTCGACGAGGGCGTCGGCGAAGTAGCAGACCACGTAGGCCTTGTCGTCGGTGGCGACGATGCCGCGGGGGCCGTCGGTGGTGAGGGGGACGCGGCGGCGGATGTCGGAGAGGAAGGAGAGGTCGTTGTGGACCTCGGCGGCGGAGGAGGTGACGGCGGTGACCTGCTCGCCGGCGGCGGCGCGGGCGAGGCGCTCGTGCATGGCGGCGCGGTCGATGATGTTGACCTCGCGGGAGCCCGCGTGGGCCACGAGGAGCCACTTGCCGTTGGGGGAGACGGTGACGCCCCAAGGGTTGGCCGCGCCGAGGTCCACGTCGTCGAGGAGGACGGTATTGACGTATTTGCCCGTCTCGCCGTCGAAGACGGAGAGGGCGGCGGTGTTCATCCAGCCGCGTTCGAGCTGGGTGGTGGGCAGCTGGTAACGGGCCTGGGTGTGGGTGAGGTAGATGTGCTTGCCGTCGGGCGAGGCGGTGATGCCGCGCACGCCGGTGGAGCCGTCGGGCAGGTGCACGTGGTCGATCACCTTGAAGGTGGCCGTGTCGATGACGGTGACGCGGGCGGCGACGTACTTGACGGGCTCGGTGGCGTCGGTGGGGAGCATGTTGATGACGAAGAGCAGCTTGCCGTCCTTGCCGAGGGCGCAGCCGTTGGCCTCGCGCGTCGCGGGGGCCGTCGCCACGATCTCCAGCGTCGCGGCGTCGATCTTCATCACGTTGTTGTCGAAACGGTTGCAGACGTAGACGTATTTGCCGTCGGGGGAGACGGTGGGGGTCATGGGGCGGTTGCCGGTGACGACCCATTCGCCGTCCTCGCGGAAGAGGCGGCCCTCGTTGCCGTCGTCTGCCGTGTAGAAGAGCGTGCCGTCGGGCGCGGCGCCCACGCCGGTGACGGGCAGGGGGATCTCGTCGGCGAAGAGGCCGAGGAAGCCGCCCTCGCGCTTGACCGCCTCCAACGCGCGCGTCTCCTGCCCCGTGAAGTCGCGCACGGAGAGTTTGCCGGCACCGCGTTCGCCGATCAGGAGCGCTTGGCCGCCAGGCGCCAACGTGATGGTCTCGGGCAACAGGTAATCGGCCTGGGCCGCCACGGCGACCCCGAACGCGAGCGCGAAAGTCAACAAACCTTTCATCGGTCTTCCTCCAACTGGTGATGGCACCAGTTTACCATATTCCGCCCGTCCCTTGCGCACGTTTTTTCGGGGGTGTGTCCTGCCGTGCGCACGCCGCACGCGCTCAGGCCCGCCCCCGAACCCTCCCGATTTTCGCCCTTGGGGAGGCGGCGATGCCGAATGGGCCTTCTGGGCCCACTGGGACGACTGGGCCCACTGGGCGCGCCTGACGGCGCGACGGGCGTGGCCTACGCCCGGGCAGGCCGCCATCCTCGCCCGCCGAGCCGCTCCGTCGCCCCGCATGGGGCGTTCCCAGTAGGCCCAGCAGGCTTAGTGGGCTTAGTGGGCCCAGCCCGACTCTGCCCCCAAACCCTCCCGAGTCGGCCAATTCTCCGATCGGCCGGCCGCCGGTTTGATTTCCCGTTGCGCGGGGGGGAGTGGTTGTGGTAAAATGCGCGCCAATTGTTTCGCCGTGCAGGTGGCGCGGTGCGTTTTCCCCTTATTTTCAGTCTTTGCCTTTTGGATGGGCATTCCCTTATATCGGTTTTCGCGACGATGCATAGGCGCGTGTTTGGTTTGACGGGCGGGATCGCGTGCGGCAAGAGCACGGCGGAGGCGTGTTTCCGCGCGTGTGGGTGCGCGGTGTTGGACGCGGACGCGGTGGTGCGGGCCTTGGAGGCACCGGACGGCGCGGCGGTGGGGGCGATCGCGGCGGCCTTCGGCGCGGGGATGGTGGGCGCGGATGGCGGGGTGGATCGGCGGGCGTTGGGCGCGTTGGCCTTCGGCGACGCGGCCGCGCGGGCGCGGCTGGAGGGGATCGTCCTGCCCTTGGTGCGGCGGGAGGCGGAGGCGTGGCTGGCCGGCTTGCCGGCGGAGGCGCTGGCGGTCTTCTCGGCGGCGACGCTGTATGAGCAAGGATGGGATCTGGGGTGGCGCGGGGTGGTGTGCGTGATGGCCTCGGAGGCGACGCAGGTGCGGCGGCTGATGGGGGCGCGGGGGCTGACGATGGCCGAGGCGCGGGCGCGGCTGGCGGCGCAGATGCCGCCGGCGGAGAAGGCCCGGCGCGCGGATTGGGTTTTGGACAACGATTCGGACGATCTGCCGGCGTTGCGCCGGCAGGTCGAGCGGTTGGTGGCGCGGTGGCGCCGCCTGGCACAGGAATGAGTGAGGCTTCGATGGCAGAAGAGGATATGACGAACCAAGGTCAGCAACCGGCGTTTCGCGGGCGGCGTGTGGCGCGGCCGCGATCGGGCGGCGGCCGCGGGCGGGCGGCCCGGCCGGTGGCGCCCGTGCCGGAGCGGGAACCCGTGCCGGAGCGGGAGGAGGCGCAGGAGCCTGTGGCGGCGGTCGCGGAGCGGCCGGCCGAGGCCGTGCCGGAACCCTCCGCCGAGGGGGCGGAGCCCATCGCGGAGCAGGCGTTCCGCGCGGGGCAGGAGGGGCGGCGCTGGAAGAAGGGGCGTTGGCGCGACCGTCAGCGGGGTGGGGGGCAGCCCGCGCCCCAGCCCGCGGCGCCGCAGCCGCAGTATGAGCCCCTGCCGCCGGAGACGCCGCCGCTGCGCCTGAAGGAATTGGAGGGGGTGCCCTTCGAGGAGCTGGTGGGGATGTTGCCGCCGGAGCGCGCGGAGGACGCCATCAATCTGCGCCGCCACGAGGTGATCATGGAGCTGATCCGCACATGGCTGCGGCGGCGGGGCACGGTGATCGCGACGGGGACGTTGGAGACGGTGAACGACGGATCGGGGTTCCTGCGCTCGGCGGCGAACAACTACCTGCAGTGCCCGGAGGACGTCTTCGTGAGCCAGCAGCAGGTGCGGCGCCATGGCCTGCGCACGGGCGATCTGGTGGAGGGGCCCTTGCGCGAGCCGCGCGACAAGGACCGTTTCTTCGCCCTGGCGAACGTGCTCTCGATCAACGGCCTGCCCGTGGAGCAGGCGAAGCGGATCGCGCATTTCGAGTATCTCACGCCGATCTTTCCCGACCGGCGGATCCTGCTGGAGACGGCGAAGACGGAGCTCGCCACGCGGGTGATGGATCTCTTCACGCCGGTGGGCTTCGGCCAGCGTGGCCTCATCGTGGCGCCGCCGCGCACGGGCAAGACGGTGCTCCTGCAGAAAATCGCCAACGCCATCAGCGCGAATTACCCGGACGTGGAGCTGATGATCCTGCTCATCGACGAACGCCCCGAGGAGGTGACGGATATGCAGCGCAACACCAAGGCGCAGGTCTTCGCCTCCACTTTCGACGAGGAGCCCCAGCGCCACTGCGCCGTCTCCGAGATGGTCATCGAGGTGGCCAAACGCAAGGTGGAGAGCGGCAAGGACGTGGTGATCCTGCTCGATTCCATCACGCGCCTGGCGCGCGCCTACAACACCGCCGCCCCGCATTCGGGCAAAATCCTCTCCGGCGGCTTGGACGCGAACGCGATGCACAAGCCGAAACGTTTCTTCGGCGCGGCGCGCAACATCGAGTTCGGCGGGTCGCTCACCATCCTGGCCACCGCCCTCATCGAGACCGGCAGCAAGATGGACGACGTGATCTTCGAGGAGTTCAAGGGCACGGGCAACATGGAACTCCGTCTTGACCGCGGCCTCTCCGACCGGCGCATCTTCCCGGCCATCAACATCGAGCAATCCGGTACCCGCCGCGAGGACCTCCTCCTCCACCCCGACGAGCTGAGCCGCGTGTGGGCCCTGCGCAAGGCGCTCACCCCCGTGGGCCCCAGCGAGGCGATGGACGTGCTGCTCAAGCGGATGCGCCTCACCGGCTCCAACGCCGAGTTCCTCATGAGCATCAAGGAGAACTGACCGATGGCCGAGAACACCCGAAACAACGGCCGGGGCAGGCCCGCCCATCGCGCCGCCCGCCCCCGGAAGGGCGTCAGCCGCACCTTCGGCGAAAGCGCCGACTGGTCGGACCATCACGGCCTCGAAGGCCTCTACGGCAACCGCCCGCTCGACCTCCTTCGCTGCCTGCGCCCCGCGCAGTGGGCCAAGAACCTGATCCTGCTGGCCGCACCTTTCTTCGCCTGTTTCGACCAAGGGCAGAGCCTCGCGGCGCTGGGCGCCGTGGAAATCCAGGTGCGCCTCGGATGGGCGCTCGCCGCCTTCGTCCTCCTCTCCGGCGCCGCGTACGCGCTGAACGATGTGGCGGACGCCCGCCTCGACGCCGCCGACCCCCAGCGCCGTCTGCGCCCGGTCGCGGCGCGGCGTGTCTCGCCGGCGGCCGCCGTGACGCTTGGCGTGGTGTGCGCGGCGGCCGGGCTCGGCGCCGCATGGCTGGTGGGCGCCCGTGGCGGTGCGTCCGGGGCGCCCTTCTTCTGGGTGGCGCTGGCCTATCTGCTGATCCAGCCGCTCTACACCTTCGCGGCGCGGCGCGTGGCCGAGGTCGGGGCGATGCTGGTGGCGGCGGGTTTCGGCCTGCGCGCGGCCGCCGGCGCCTTGGCGCTGGGGGTGCGGCTCTCGCCGTGGCTCTTGGTGTGCGTCTTCCTGGTGGCGCTCTTCGTCGCGCTCTGCAAGCGGCGGGCCCGGCATTTCGCCAAGGGCGCGCGCCAGCCGAGCGTCGCCGAGGGGCGGATCCTGGATCTGGAGGTCGGCCTGTGCGCCGCGGCCACCGTCTCCTGCTACACGCTGTACACCCTGGCCACGGAGACGATCGCGCATTTCGGTACGGATCGGCTCGTGTGGACGGTACCGCTGGTGGTGCTCGGGGTCTTCCGCCATCTGCGCCTGACTTACGGCGAGCAACGCGCCGGCGAGCCGGAGGCGGTTTTCCTGCGCGACCCGTGCATGGTCGGCACGATCGTGCTGTGGGTCGTCGCCTGCGGTCTGATCCTCCATTTCGCCTGATGGCCTTGCCTTGGGCGGTTTTTCCCTGGCGCGCGGGTTTTTCTCCCCGCGCGCCCTTTTTTTTGCTAAACTTGCCAACCTATGGAACAGGTCACGTATCTCATCGCTTTTCTGGTCTTGATTGCGCTGATCGCGTTGGTGCCGGCGGTCTCCCGCCGGTTCCATGTGCCCTCCGTGGTGGCGCTGATGGTCACGGGCATCGTGATCGGGCCCAACGGGCTCGACGTGCTTGGGTGGCTGGGCGCGGCGGTCGGGTCGCGGATCGATGGGCCGGCGCTTTACCAGGTGGTGGACGCGCTGGGCTTTCTGGGATTGGTCTTTCTGATGGCGTTGGCGGGGGTGGAGACGAACCTGCGGCTCTTGGCCAACGAGCGCAAGGCGGTCGTCACGCTTTCGGCGGCGACCTTCCTCCTGCCCTCCGTGGCCGGCTTTTTCGTCTACTGGCTCTTCGCCGATCCGGGGAGCGCGTGGGTGGTGCCGGCGGTGGTCTATGCCTCGCTCTTCGCCTCGCACGACGTGGGGATCGTCTTCCCCGTGCTCCGTGAGATGGGGCTCATGAAGTCGCGTTTCGGCGTGACGGTGCTCTCGGCCACGATCGTGACGGATATCCTGTCGTTGGTGACGCTGGCCGTCTGCCTGCAGCTGCACGCGATGGGCGGCCAGGCGCCGCAGCTCGCGCCGGCCAGCATCTCCGTGCTCGACCGTTTCGACCTGTCCTGGCTGGGCGCCTGGTTCACGCCTTGTTTCCTGGGGGTGATCGTCCTCTTCCTAGGCGCCGTCATGTTCGTGGTGCCGTGGCTGTGGCACGTGGTCGAGCGTGTGGTGCCCCATGCCGACGAGACGAAACCGACCTTCTTCGTGCTGGTCGTCCTGCTGATGGTGCTCTTCGGCGAGTTGCTGGGCATCAACCTCATCGTCAGCGCCTTCGTCACCGGCATCGCCGTCGCCCGCACGCCTGGCTTCCGAAACCCCTCCGACGGCGTGCACGCGAAACTCGAGGCCATCGGTTTCGGCCTCGTCATCCCCTTCCTCTTCCTGTGCTTCGGCTTCCAGGCCGACCTCAAGACCTTCCTGGGCATGGGCGAGGGCGTCGACCCCGTGCGCGGCTGGCTCATCGCCGGCGCGACCGTCGTGGGCCTGATCGCCAGCAAGGTGCTCAGCGGCTACCTCGCCCTGCGCGCCACCGGCTTCACCGACCGCCAGAGCCTGTGCGCCGGCATGATGACGGTGCCGCAGCTCTCGGCCACCGTCGCCGCCGCGCTCATCGCCACCAACCTCGGCATCCTCGACAAGGTCTTCTTCAACGCCATCGTCGTCCTCTCCCTCTGCACGGCCATCCCCTTCCCGCCGCTCGTGCGGCTCTTCATCCTCAAGGGGCATGTCCCCTTCGCCCGCAACCGCCGCGGCGCCACCCCGGAGGACAACAAGGCGCTCACCGACCTCGAACACCTCGATCTCACCGTCTGACATGGGAAACGACCTGCTTACCATCCGTGACCTCAGCGTCACCTTCCGCACGCCCGCCGGCGAGGTCACGCCCGTCCCCGGCGTCAGCCTCCGCGTCGGTGCCGGCGAACGCGTCGCGCTCGTCGGCGAGAGCGGTTGCGGCAAATCCATCACCGCCCTCAGCGTCACCGCGCTCCCGCCGACCGACCGTGCCCTCCGCCGCGGCGAAATCCGCTTCCGCGGGCGCGACCTCTTCGACCGCGCCGCCCTTGCCGAGACCCGCCGCCACGGCATCGCCTACGTCTTCCAGGACCCGATGGCCAGCCTGAACCCCGTCATCCGCGTGCGCGACCAGATCGCCGAGGCTCTCCCGCGCATGGAGCGCGCCGCCCGCCGCGCCCGCATCCTCGCCCTGCTTGACGACGTGGGGCTGCCCGACCCCGCGCGCGCGGCCGATTCCTTCCCCTGCGAACTCTCCGGCGGCCAATGCCAGCGCGTCATGCTCGCGATGGCCCTCGCCGCCGAGCCAGCCCTCCTCATCGCCGACGAGCCGACCACCGCGCTTGACGTCACCACCCAGCGCCGCATCCTTGGCGTGATGGATGGTCTGGTGCGCAAACATGGCATGGCACTCCTGCTCATCACGCACAATCTCGGCATCGTCGCCAACTATATGGAGCGGCTCTACGTCATGTACGCCGGGCGTATCGTCGAGAGCGGCCCCGTCCGCGACGTCCTCGCCGCACCGGCCCATCCCTACACCCAGGGGCTCCTTGCGGCCGTCCCTTCCCTCCGCCTCGACAAACCCCGCCTCCGCGACATCCCCGGCACCGTGCCGCCGCCCGACCGCTTCCCGCCCGGATGCGCCTTCGCGCCCCGTTGCCCACGAGCCGTCCACGCCTGCGCCGAAGCCGTCCCGGAACTCCGCGAGCACGGTGCCCGCGCCGTCCGTTGCCCCCTCGCCTGAGCCGCTTTGTGGGAGGACACAAAAAAGCCCGCGCCGGATTCGGCGCGGGCCTTTTTTGTGAGTGCGGTCGGTCAGGCGCGGGGCTTCAGGCCGCGCGGCGGCGGAGGGCCAAGCCGGCCACGCCGAGGGCGAGGAGCGCCAGGGCCGTCGGTTCGGGCACCTCCGCGCGGAAGGTCAGGTTGCCCGAGCCGTCCGAGCAGAAATCCGCCCCGTCGTACGCGTAGAGCGAATCGGCAAGGTCCGCTTCATTGGAGCCCACCGTGATGGAATCGGTGAGGTCGGTGCCGTTCACGAAGTAGACGCGGTAATCCTCTTCCGCGTCGACGATGGTGTCGGCGAAGTCGAAGGTGACGTAGCCCTTGGAGGGTTGCCCGGGGAAGTATTCGTTGCCCGTGCCGCCATTGCTGGCATCGAATTGGTAGCTTGTGGCGTTGGAGACGGCGACGACCGCGCCATCCTTCACGAGCACGGCGCCGATGGCCTTGGCCTCGGTCGATTTCCATCCGCCGGCGGAGGTGATGATGACGGAGAGGCTGTTGAGGGCGTAGCTTCCGGCAGCGAAGGTGCCGGCGGAGGAGGCACCGATGGACGTGCCCGTCTGCGTCACGTTGCTGAGGGAGAAGATATAGGAGCTGGAACCGCTCTCGTTGGCGGGGGCTGTCGTGGTGGCCCAGGAGGACCATCCATAGGCGGCGGCTTGGGCCACGGCGCCGAGGCACGCGGCAAAGGCGATGGTGAGTAGGTGCTTCATGTCGTCAATTCCTCATAAAGAGTTGGCAACAGAATAGCAACTAGGGGGGGGGTAGTCAAGGAAAATGTTTCGTTTCCGTGAAAAAAACGTCAGGCGAGGACTTTGCCGGGGAGGTCGCGGAGGGAGGGGATGACGGGAAAGCCGGTGGTGGCGAGGCGTTCGGCGGTCTGGTGGCCGGCGGCGCAGAGGATGCAGTCCCAGCCTTGGGAGCGGGCCACCTCGGCGTCGTGGAGGGTGTCGCCGACGAGGAGGACGGGGCCCTGGAGGGCGAGCGCCCGCGCGGCGGCCTCCTTGGAGGCACCCTCGTAGTTGCGCGAGCCGCAGATGAAGTCCATGAAGCCATCGATGCCGAATTGGCGGAGTTGCGCCTCGAGGAGCCCCTGTTCGAGGGCGGAGAGGACGCCTTGGCGTAGACCGGCGGCGCGGAAGGCGGTGAGGGCCTCGCGCGCGCCGGGCTGGAGGGCGAGGTGCGGGGAGAAAAGGTAACGCATATGGAAACTCTCGCCCAAGGATTCCCAGTCGAAGGGATCGGGAAAGTCCATCCCCAGGTCGTGGTAGAACGCCGCGACGGGAAAGGTGAAGCGCGTGCGGTAGGCCTCGCGCGAGAGGGTGGGGAGGTGACGGACGCGGAGGAAGGAGTTGAGCGCGTCGAGACAGGCGCGCAGGTCGTCGAGCAGCGTGCCGTTGAAGTCCCAGACGATGAGGGGGCGTGGCGTGTCCATGGGCGGGATCAGAGGGAAACGATGCGTTGGCCCTGCGGGAGCGGCGTCTCCTCGGCCTCGATGGCCTGCCTGCCCACGCCGGTGAGGACGCCCACGGCGGCGAAGGTGGCGATGAGGCAGGAACCGCCGTAGGAGAGGAAGGGGAGGGCGAGCCCCTTGGTGGGGAGGACGTGGGTGACGACGGCCATGTTGGCGGCGCCCTGCGCGCAGATATAGAGCGTGGCGCCGATCGCCAGGAGCGTCCCCTGTTTGTCCGGCGCGCGGAAGGCGATGACCGTGCCCGCGCCGAGGATGACGATGAAGGCGAGCCAGATGGCGCCGGTGGCCACGAGGCCGAAGTCCTCGGCGATGACCGCGTAGATGAAGTCGGTGTGGCACTCGGGCAGGTAATGCTCCTTCTGCATCCCGCGGCCGAGCCCCACGCCGGTGAGGCCGCCGTTGCGGAAGGCGATCTCCGCCTGGAGGGTCTGGTAGTTGTCGCCGTCGCCCTCGTTGCGCAGACGCGCCAAGCGGTTGGGGTTGCTCAGCACGAAGGCCGCCACGACGATCAGTCCCACGACCCCGCACAGCGCGACCCACCGGAA
Organism: uncultured Kiritimatiellota bacterium; assembly: GCA_944389565.1. Lineage (GTDB taxonomy): Bacteria > Verrucomicrobiota > Kiritimatiellia > RFP12 > DVOR01 > Spyradenecus. The sequence continues at coordinate 66,768 of CALXMV010000002.1, read as the reverse complement.
CGGCACGCCGCCCGCCAGGAGCAAAATCGCCCACAGCCCGATCACGATCGCCGTCCCCCCGTAGTCCGGCTGGAGCACTAACGCCCCGCACACCAAAGCCAGCAACGCCAACGGCCCCCCCAGCCCGAGCAGCGGGAACCCGAAGGTCCGCACCCGTTTCCAACGCTTCCAGCCCCGCGCCGCCACCGCCCCCAGGCGCCCCAGATATCCCGACACGAAGACCACCATCCCGAGCTTCACGAACTCCACCGGCTGCAGATTGATCGGTCCGAGCCCGATCCAGCGATGCGCCCCCTTCACCGACTTCCCAATCCCCGGCACCAGCACCAACGCCAAAAGCACCACCATCCCGACCGCCAGCAACCACAGCACGTCCTTGCGCCGGTAAAGGGAATAATCGAGGTTGTACAGCACGAACGCCGCCACCACCCCCATCGCCAGGAACATCGCCTGCATCGTCACGAAATGGTACGGATCCCCCACCTGAGCCTGCGCCTTTCCCGCGTAGGAGATCACCAACACCCCGAATACCGCCAACCCGAAGGCCAATGCCCCGATCAGCCACACACACGCCCGCAACATCACGAAACCCTCCTTCCTCATCCCGCCTCAAAGCAAAGGGGGCGCGGCGAACCGCGCCCCCCGGGCGGGACGCCCGCGCCTCACTGCGCCTGCGGCGTCAGCGGGATCTTCAGCGTCGTCCCCGCGGGGATGTCGTTGCCCGCGGCCTCGTCCAACCCGTTCGCCGCGCGAAGCGCCGGCAGGCTCACGCCCCAACGGAAGGAGACGGCCACCAGATCCTCGCCCGGCTGAACCACGTAGGTCTGCATGGCGGCGGGCGCCTCGCCCTGCGGCGCGGGCGGCAACGCGGCCTCACCGGCCTCGTCCTTCGCGGGCGGCGGCGGCAACGCCTCCTCGCCCAGCTGGTCGGCGTCCGGATCTTCGGCCCCGTCCTTCGCGGGCGGCGGCGGCAAAGGCTCCCCCGTGGCGGGCTTGGAGGCTTCGGCCGGCTTGGCCGGGGCGGGCGCGGGCTTGGCCGCCGGCTTCGACGCGGGATCGGTCGCGGTCGTTACCCGGCCACGCTTCTTCGCCCCGGGGATCACCAACTTCTGCCCCACGAAAATCGTGTCGCCCTTCAGCTTGTTGGCCTCGACGATCGTCTTGACCGTCACCCCGTGCGTCAGGGCAATGCCGCCGAGCACGTCACCGGGGCGGACGGTATAGACGGTCGCGCCCTTGGGCGGGTTCGCCGCGGGCCGCGCCGCGCGCGGCTTCGCCTTCACCGTCACGTCCGTGCCGGGGGGCAGGAGCACCTTCTGCCCCACGCGCAGACGATCCGGGGCCTTGCGCACCTCGGGGTTCAGCGCCAGGATGTCGGGCTGGCGCACGCCGAAACGCACCGCCAACGCGCTCACGGAATCCCCCGCCGTCACCGTGTAAGGCACCGGCTGCGGGCGCACCGGCTGGGGCGCCGGCTGCTGCGCGGCGGGGGCCGTCTCCGTCGTGGTCTGGGTGGGCTGCGCCTCGGCGGTCGGCTCGGCGGTCGGCTCGGCCTCCACCGTCGGCGCGGGCTCCACGCTCACCTCCGCCTGCATGGCGCGCTCCTCGGCGGCCGTCACGTCCGCCGCCTCACGATCCGCCTCCCACGCCGCGGACTCCTGCTTCGTGGCGCAACCGGTCATCAACGCGGCCGTCGCGGCCGTCAGGCAAAGGCTGAAAAGGGCTTTTTGCTTCATGGCAAACTCCGTGTGAACATCTGGGCGTCTCGCCCATCAACGCGTATAAGAATAGCAAAACGTCTCTCGGAAAACAAGATTGCTCGCAACGGCAAAGCAAATCAGCACGGCCAATCCGGGGTGGAGCCACGACTGAAACCTAGGAGCCTATGTGTTTGCGTTGGGGGTTTAATGGGTTATGTCGGGGTGTGATGGGATTTGTGCAAGCGGGATGGGGATTTCAGGGGAGGTGTCGGAGGGCGCGGAGGGCGCGGTCGCGGAGGTTGGGGTCGCGGATGGCGAGGGCGTCTTGGATGAGGCGTTTGCGGCGGTGGGCGCTTGAGCGGGCGGCGAGGTGCTCGTCTTGGCGGGCGAACCAGGCCTCGAAGTAGTCCTTGGCGTATTCGGGGGGGAGGTCTTGGGGGATCTGCGGGGGGAGGCCGAGCTGGGTGAGGGCGTAGTTCTGGCGGGCGAGGAGGCGGACGGCGAGGGCTTGTTGCTGGTCGAGGCGGCGGAGGCGGCGGATGCGGTCGGCCTCGCCGCCGATCTGGACGCGGATGAGGCGGCCGGCGATGGTGGAGAGGAGGGGGGCGCGGGTGAGGGTGGCGTGGAAGCGGCCGAGCCAGGGGGTGCGGTCGAGGGAGGCTTGTTGCTCGGGGGTGAGGGGCTGGGGTGGTTTCCAGGCGATGGCGAGGGGGGTGGATTCGATGAGGCGGTTGGCGATGGTGGCGGCGGCGGCGGGGTTGTCCCAGCGGGCGGCGAATTCGGCCTCGGGGAGGATTTTGTGGCCGCGGAAGTTGTCGTAGGGGTTGTAGTTGAAGAGGAAGGGGGAGAGGAGGTGAAGGTATTGGATGAGGGTGCCTTGGCCGCGGAGGGAGTTGACGGGGGCGCCGATGAGGTTGGCGGCGGCGTCGGCGGGGCCGGTGGCGGGGTTGGGGGTCCAGGGGAAGCCGAGTTTGTTGAGGGTGGCGTCGAGGAGGAGGATGGGGAAGCGCTCTTCGTCGGCGATGGGGAGGGTGAGGGCGATGGTGATGTCGCCGTCGACGTAGAGTGGGAGGGTGTTGTAGTTTTGGAGGAGGTAGGGGGAGATGTTGCGGTAGCCTTGGCCGAGGCGTTCGGCGCCGCGGACGGCGGGGCCGAGGGGGGAGTCCATGAGGTCTTGCTCGGTGGCGTTTGGGTTGCCGGTGGCGGCGCGGAAGAGGGCGAGGGCGGCGGCGGTGACGAGGCCGCCGGTGGAGAGGGCGGTGAGGATGAGGCGTTGGGCGAGGGTGGCGCCGATCTTGCCGGCGTAGGAGGCGGCGTTGAGGAGTGGGGTGCGGCGTCGGGGGCGGCCGTCGGGGCGGGCGTCGGGGAGGGTGTCGGCGATGGTCTGGACGAAGCGGAAGGTGCCTTTGAGGGCGGCGTTGATGAAGGGGCCGAAGACGAGCTCGATGGGGGTGAGGAGGATGCCGCGGATGTCGAAGGTGGGGTCGCCGGCGAGGACGGTGGCGCGCCAGACGATGGATTCGAGGATGGCCTTGGCGTCGGCGTCGGCGTCGGAGATTATGGGGTTGTCGGGCCCGGGGGCTTGGCCTGCGCCGCGTGGGGCGTCGGGGGCGGCGCCGGGGGCGGGGAGGGCGAGGGTGTCGCCTACCAGCCCATTTCCGCGCGCACCTCCGCCGAGGTCGGTTCCCGGCCGAGCTGTTTGGCCAGGTATTCCTTGGCGAGGATCCAGAGATACAGATAGTCCTCGTTGTCCCAGTCCTGCAGGGGGTCGACGGGATGTTTCCAGGGTTTGGGGTCGGGCGCCGAAGGGGACGTCGTTGGAGAGGTCTGCGTAGCCATCGACTAGGTCCTTTCTGTCTTTGAGTATAGCAAAAGTACGGTCGGGTTTGTCGCCGACGGCGTCGACGATGTAGTCCGGGGGGACGAAGCGTCCGGTCTCGACGTAGCGGCGGAGTGCGCGGTTGGCGGATTCGGCGATGGGGATGCGGACGTTGTAGAGGTAGACGGCGTAGCCGGCTTCTTTGGCTTCGCGCAAGAGGTGTTCGAGCTTTTGGGTGTTTTTGCCGACGGTTGGGAAGACGATGTTGTCGCCGTTTGGGAAACAGAGTCCGCGCAGCAGGAAGTCCTCGGCGATTTTGCCGGATTCGGTATGCACCATGTCGGCGTTTTTACCGCCTTGGAACTCGGGAAGGTGGGTTTTGGCCTCGTCGGCGTCGACTTCGACGAGGTCGCCGACCTCGGCTTTGAGGTTCTTGACGACGGCGGAGGATTTGCCGCTGCCGGGGAGGCCCATGACGACGAAGAGTTTGCGGCCTTTCTCGGCGGAGCCGCCGTTGTAGAGGCGCTCGGCGATCCGGCGGCGGAGCGCGTCGCGTTCGGGGGTGTCGATGTTGTCGGTGCCACGGCCCATGGTCGCGCGGGTTTGAGCGACGGCGGCTTGGGCTCGGCGTTCCCAGGGGAGTGCGTGGTACCAGTGGGGGTCGGCGTCGGCCTTGGCGCGTTCGCGGGCGATTTGGGCTTTTCGGGCGAGTTGGCGGAGGGCGTCGTCCTCCCAGGGGGTGTCCGGGGGGAGGGCGTCGGCTTGGTCGGCGAGCGCGGCGAGGGCGTCGATCTGGGCCGGGTCCATGCCAAAGATGTCCTTGGACTGCGGGGCGGCGCCTTCGACGAGGCGGAGTCCGCCGGGGCCGTTGGCCAGACGCATGGGGGCGGGGTTGGCGAGGGGCGCGGCGGGGGCGGGGCGCGCGACCCCTCCCGTTTCTCGCGATTCACGATTCACGATTTCCGTTTCACGCCGCGCGGGGGTGGCGGCGGGTGGGGGTGTGAGGGGTTGGTTGAGGTAGGCGTAGACGGCGAGTTTGGTGGTGGCGGAGGCGATTTCGGAGGCGGTGCCGGTGGCGTTCCAGAGGGCGCGGATGGCGCGTGGGGTGGCGAGGAGGGTTTTGCGGAGGGGGGATTCGGGGTCGAGGGGGGGCTCGTCGAAGTCGAGGTGGTATTCGTCGAAGAGTGCTTTCCAGCCGGAGGCGTCGTAGGTGAGCTTTCGGTATTGGACCATGTTGAGGAGGATGCCGTCTTGGAGGGCGCGGCGGGCCATCTGGACGAGGTATTCGCGCTGTTGGGCTTGGGCCTCGCGGCCGGCGAGTCGGTCTTGGCGGGCGCGTTCGAGCTCGCCGCGGAAGTCGCCGGAGTGGATGAGGCGTGCCATGCGGTTGCCGAAGCTGGTCCAGTATTCGATGGTGTTGGGGTTGAGGAGGAGGCGGCCGAGGGGGTGCTCGCCGATGGCGCGCATGGCGGCGGGTGGGATGAATTGGGTGAGGAGGGCGGCGGCGTCACCGGCGGCGGGGATCCAGTGGAGGGGCCAGCGGTGGAGGCCGCGGATGTTGTAGGCGGCGGAGTAGAGGTCGCGGGCTTGGGCGATGGGGACGAAGCCGGGGTTGTTGGTGGTGAGGGCGGCGTTGAGGATGCGGGTGGCGGCGGTGATGGAGCGGAGCCAATCGGGGGTGGTGTCGTTGAAGCCGGCGGCGACGCGGCGGGGGACGATGAGGGTTTTGCGTTGGCCGTTTTCCCAGAAGTCGATGGTGCCGAGGCGTGGGTTGTTGGTGGTGTGGGCGCCGTCGCGCTCGAGGATGTCGGGGGCGTGGAGCTCGCGGAGGGCGCGGACCCAGTCGAGGACAATTTGGTTGCGCTCGGCGGCGACGATGATGGCGACGGCGGTGCGCATGGTCTCGAGGAGGGGGTTTTGGATGGGTTCGTGGGAGCCTTTGAGGGGTTTGAGGATCTTGGCGACGTCGGAGGCGGGGTTGGCGGTTTTGAGGAGGCGCCGGGCGGCTTCATCGAGGGGGTTTTCGTGGGCGCGCCGGTCGGCTTGGGCGAGGGTTTCGGGGGTGGGGGCGTGGCGGAAGGTGACGTAGTGGGCGTTTTGGCGCATGAGGTTGACGAAGTCGGGGCCGAGGAGCTCGGCGGTGGCGGGGCGTTCGATGACGTCGCGCTCGTAGAGGGCGCGGAAGACGCCCCAGGCGCGCGCGATGGCGCGGTAGGTTTTGGGGCCGACGTCGTGGAGCATGTAGAGGAGGCCGGCGCGGGCGGAGGCGGGGGTTTGGCCCAGGGGCATGGGGCGGCCGCCGAGCTCGATGATGCGATGGTAGGTGGCGTAGAGCTCGACGTAGGTGCGGGCGAGGTCTTGGTCTTGGCCGATGGCGTTGAGGGCGCGGAGGAAGTCGCCCTTGACGTCGGCGAGGTAGAGCCGGGCGTTGTTGGGGCCTTTGCGGCGGTAGAGGACGTGGTTGAGCGTGGCGTGGGCGAGCATGGCGTCGAGGCGTTTGTCGGCCTCGGCGAGGGTCTCGGCGGCGACGGGGTCGTCCTTGGCGTTGCGTTTGTTTTCGGCCTTGGCGGCGCGGACGGCGCGTTTGAGGAGGTTGAGGGCTGGGGCGCGGTCGTCCCAGAGGGCGGCAAGGATGCGGTCCCACCAGGCGGCGGCGGAGTTGTCGAAGCCTTCGGTGGCGTTGCGGTAGCGGCGGAGGGCGACTTGGTATTCGCGGCCCCAGGTGGCGGCGAGCTCGTTGGCGAGGCGTTTGTCGCGCCCGCCGGTTGCGATGTAGGCGCGGGCGCGTTGGGCGGCATCGAGGGCGGCGGGGTGGCGGGCGAGGGCGGCGTCCCAGGCGGCGAAGCATTGGGGGGCGCGGGCTTTGAGGTCCTCTGGGGCACAGAAGTAGGCGGCGCCGATCTCGGCGTACATCTCCTCTGGCTTGTCGAAGTAGGGCTCGTCTTGGCCGATGCCGCGCCACCATCGGATGAAGGCTTTGGCCTCGGCGACGAGGGCGGGCTGGTCGGCGAAGGCGGGCTCGGGGAGGGCCTGTGCGGCGGCGTGTTTGAGGGCGGCGAGGTGGCCGACGAGGTCGCCGCGGCCGCGGAGGCCGCCGTCCTGGTCGTCGATGAGGTGCCAGAGCTCGTGGGCCATGACCTTGGCGGCGGGGAGGTCGTCGTGCATGGCGCGGACGCGGCGCGTCATGAGGGCGCGGAGCTCGCGGGCGAGGCGTTCCTCGGAGATCTGCTTCTCGCGTGCGATGGCGGCGCGGGGCATGGTGAGGCACCAGGCGGGGTCCTCGTTTCGGAAGAGGCCGCGGGCGCGGAGGCGCTCCTTGAGGGTGGCGAGGTCGGAGTCGTCGACGATGCCGAAGACGCGGCCGGCGAGCTCGATGGCGTTTTGTCCGACGCGGTAGCGCCCGAGGTCGCTGGCCATGTTGGCGCGGTTGTGGATGACGCGGGGGACGGCGCCCTCGGTGAGCTCCTTGTAGAGCAGGACGAGGTCGGGGAGGGCGAGGGGGATGCGGGCGTGCTCGCGGGCAGGACTGCCTGGCGCGCCGCCGAGGTTGGCGGGGTGCGGCGTCACCTCCCCGCGCATGGGATAGGCGCCGGCTTGGCTGATTTGCGGGTTGGCGGATTGGCCGATTGGCTGTGCCCCTTGCGGGGCGGGCGCGCCGGGCGCGGGGTTGGCGAGGGTGTCGGGGGCGGGGTTGCGGCCGCTGTCGTAGCCGAGCTCGGCGGGGCTGTCGCCGTTCCAGAAGAGGTCATCGATGGCGACGCGCTGAGCGAGGATGCGGTAGTCGCCGCCCAGCGCGTGTCGGCCGTGGGTCTGTGCGTAGGCTTTGCTGGGGGTGACCCAGTCGCCGTCGTTCAGGCGCGCTTCGGGGAGGCCTGCGGGGACGGCGCGGTAGACGGTGATGGTTTTGGCCTTGCCGGCCAACGCCCGGGCGATGAGGCGCGCGGATTCGAGGGCGAGGGCGTTGGCGCCGAAGTAGCGTTCCGGGTGGGTGAAGGTGTCGCCGGGGACGATCTTGGCCCAGTCGCGGAGGGGGACGGTGGTGTCGTCCTCGTCGCCGGCGATGTCGGCGCGGCTGGGGGCGCGGTGGCTGCCGCGGTAGGCGGCGAGGCCGGAGGCCCCACTGCCCCGTGAATCGTGAATCGCGGATTGCGAATCGCCCGCCCCTGACGGGGCGACGGACGTCTCGGCCGGGCGGGGGGCGGCAGGCTGTGCGGCGGGTGGGTTGGCGTAGGCGCCGAGGAAGCGGCTGCGGGTGCCCTGGAGGGAGAGGCGCGTGGTGGCGGGGAGTTGCGCGCGGACGGCCTGGACGAGGGCGGCGGCTTGCGGGAAGGTGTGGCCGGGGGGGAGGGTGAGGGTGGCCCGGCCATCGACGACGTCGAGGGTGGCGCCGGGGAGGGCGGGGAAGGTGAAGCGGCCGAGGGCGGCGGGGTCGGGCTCGGGGCGGTATTTGGCGATGGCGCGGGCGCGTTCCTCGAAGCGGGCCACCGCGGCGCGCACGTCGGCGAGGACGGCGGCCGCGTCGGTGGGGGTCTCGGCGAGGGTGCCGTCCTCGCCTAGGGTGAGGACGCGGGGGTTGAGCCGTTTGCTTTCGCCGATGAGGCGGTCGATGACGGGCTCGGTGAGTTCGGAGCGCGTGGCGGGATTGACAGGACGGACAGTTTGTGGGACACTGTGGGTGTTTGAGGCGGGTTGCCTCTCGGTCGGCCGTGCGTCCCGTTGGGTTTCGCCGGAGGTGACTTCCGGGAGGCGGCCCGCCTCGATTGTGTCGAGGACCTCGATGGCGTGGATGCCGTTTTGCCTGGCCTCGTATTGGGCGATGACGGCGACGTAGGTGCGCCCCTGGAAAACGAAGGGGGCGAAGAGGCGGGCGTAGGTCTTGGGGGCGCTACCTTTGCCGTGGGTCTTGTAGTTGTCGGAGCGGACGGCGACCTCTGCCTGTTCGTAGAGTTTCAGGACGTTTTTGGCTGCGTATTGGTGGGCGCGAATGTTCTCGCCTTCTTTTGCGGTGTGGCCAATCTTCCTGGCGTCGTTGCGTCCGCGGATGGCGGCTTCGGTGCCGAGGCGCGCGTTGCGGGCGGTTTGGTTGCGCCGGGCGAGGGTGCCTTGGGTGACGGTGTCGAAGTTCTCGCCCTTGGCCAGGGGGCGGAAGCCGGGGCCGTTGAGCTGTTCGTCGGTGAGGCCGTAGGCGGCGAGGGAGGGCCCGTCGGGCGCGGGGCTGGCGAGGGTGCCGCCGGGCGCCTCGACGGGGGGCGTTTGGGGGGCGTCGCCGTAGAAGTCGGCGTCCATTGAGGTGAAGGGGTTGGCGGTGCCGTCCGCGTTGCGGGTGCGCCACCAGGTCTCGCGCGGGGTGTCGGTGCCGTCGGGGCGGGTGACCCAGCGTTGGTGCGAATCGCCGTCGAGCTGGCGGGTGTGGACGACGGTGCCGTCGGGGAGGAGGGTATCGGAGTTTTGGCTGCCGCGCTCCACGATGCGCCAGAGGCGCATGGCGCCGTCCTTGTCCTTGCCGTGGACGAGGTGGCCGACGGCGGGGGTGCCGTAGCGCGCGGCGGGTTCGCGGACGCGGTCGAGGACGGCCTCGATGGCTTGGACGGTCTGTGCCTCGCCCGCCTCGATCTCGGCGGTGCGTGCGAGGCGTCTGTCGCGGGCCTTCGCGTTTTCGTTGGCGGGGATCCCGGCGTAGAGCGCGGTGCGTTCCTTGGCGAGGGCGGCGCCTTTGGCGAGGGCCTCTCGGATGGCGCGCATGCCGCTCTCGCCGATGAGCGCGGCGCCGTCGATGCCGGTGGGTTTGCCGTAGGCGCGCACGGGCCAGGCGACGGCGTGCCCGGCGCCGGTGAGGGTGGCGGTCTCCCAGACGACGGTGTCGTCTGGGAGGGGCGCGGAGGGGTCGAGGCCGGAATCCTCGACGGTGTAGGTGGGGTCCCCGCCGATGGTGACGTCGATGCGGGGTTTGCCGGTGTCGGGGAGTGGGCGGTTGGGGCCCCAGTAGGGGCGTGCGGGGGAGTCCGTCGGCGCGCTGGGCGGATCCTGGGTGAGGGGCGTCTTAGGGGTGGCGGGGGGCGTGCGGATCTCGGCTTGGTCGAGGGTGCGGGGGACGAGGGCGACGGTTCGTCCTTGGGCGGCGAGGGCCTCGAGGATGGCGGGGAGTCCGGATTTGGGTGCGCCGACGAGGGTGCGGCCGTAGCGCGTGGTGGGCTCGGCGCCGGTGACGGCCCGGAGGGCGGGGACGTCGCTCTCGTAGGTCTCGACGAAGTCGCCGTATTGGATGAGGACGACGGCGTCCGGCGGGAGGCCGGGGAGGGCGTGGGCGCGCTGCCAGGCGATGAGGGCGCGGGAGGTGCCCAGCGGGGGGCGTTTGGGGGGCGGCTCGAGGGGGAGGGTGGCGGCTTGGCTTTCGGGCGCCGCCGCGATGGGGGCGGCTTCCGGCGCGAGGGCGGGCTGGTCGAGAAAGCGCTTGACGCGCTCGGCCATTTGGGCTATCTTATCAGTGGCGACCGGGTCGAGCGTCTGTCCGTTTGCGATGGAGGCATGGATTCCCCGGTCGCCGATTCGTTCGAGGGAGACGGCCTCGACGGAGTAAACACCGCGGGCCGTCTGCCTGGGATATTCCTTGGCCGTGATCTTGGCGATGTAGCCAACCCCGCCGTGGACGAACGGCGCGGCGTACTTGTGATAGTAGGCGATGTCGGCGCTGCCGTTCCGGGGCGGCTCCTTGAAGATGTGGTCCGCGCTTTGACACAGATGTTCGAGCGCGGCGACGGCGGCCCAGTGCGCGGCACGGTCGTCGGATTGGTTCTCGGCGGCCTTGGAGTAGGCTTTCTTGATTTGCTTGGAGAAGCGGAGGGTGTCGCCGTTCAGCGTGGAGACCTCCACCTTGTCCTCGGCCAGCTTGTCGACGTGGGCTTTCGCGTCACGCATGGTCGCGGCGGGGAGCACGCGCGGCTCGGCGCTTCGCGCCGCCGGCTGATTCGCCGATTGGCCGATCTGCTGATTGGCGGGTGCCGCTTCGGCGGCGGGGGCGGGCTGCGGCGCGGGGCTTTGCCCCTCGGGCGATTCACGGGCGACACTTTGCGTCGCCTCGGCGGCGGCCTCTTGCTCGATGGCCTCGAGGCGGAGGGCGCGTTTGGCGTGGGCGTGGGCGAGCTCGGCGAGCTCGGGGTCGGTGTGGTAGTTCTGCCAGCGGCGTTTCTGCTCCTCGAGCGCGGCGATGGCGCGGGCCATGCCCTCGCGGTCCTCGGGGCCTTTGAGGCGGTATTTCCGGATGAGGGTGTCGCGGGCGGCGAGGTTGCCGGATTGTTTGCCGGCGGCGGTCTTGAGGCCGCGGAGGTCGAAGTCGATCTGGCGGATCTGCTGGGCGGCGAACTTGGCCTCGACGGTCATGGCGAGGATGAAGGTGTCGTCGTTGCCGAAGAGGTCGAGCTGTTCGAGGCCGCGCTCGCGGATGCGCTGGGCGTAGGCCTGGCGGAGGGAGCGGGCCATGATGGCGGCGTCGTCGGCGCGGAGGCCCTCCTCGAGGACGGCGCGGGAGACGGCGGCCTGGATGTTCTGGTTCCAGCCTTGGGCGCGCTGGCCGGCGGCGCGGGGGACGGGGGCCTCGCGGGCGATGGCGGCGGCGGTCTGGGCGTCCATGCGCGCGTCGCCCATGGCCAGCGCGTAGAGGTCCTCGGAGGCGTATTCGGCGACGTCGAAGGCGTCGCGGCCTTTCTTGCGCGTGACGAGCCCCTTGGCCTCGGCGGTGGCGCGGTCGATTCGGGCGCGGCGGAAGAAGTCGATGAAGTCTTGGTCGGAGCCCTTCTCGTCGAGGATGTTGTCGTAGGCGTCGAGGGCGCGGGCCATGTCGAGCGTCCAGCCGTCGGCCATGCGGATGATGTTGGCGGGGATGGTGGGGAGGTTGTTGCGGCGGGCGAGGTCGAGGCGGTGGCGCCCGGTGACGACCTCGAGGCTGCCGTCAAGCTTCTCGAGGAGGAGGATGGGCTTGGCGGGGACGGCTTGGTACTCGCCGCCGAGTTCCTCGCCGGCGACGACGCCGGTGACGGGGTCGGCATCGGCCTTGAATTGCTTGATGTCGCGGTTGACCTGGATTTGGCCGATCGGGACGTTGTGCACCTGGACGTCGGCCTCGCGCAGCAGGTCGTAGAGCGCGAGCGTGCCGGCCGGGTCTTGCCCCGCCGCCGGCGCGGGGGGTTGCGCCGGGTCCGGGGGGAGGCCGAAGAGGTCGTCCTGCGCGGGCGTGGGTTGCTGGGGTTGCGGCGCGGGCGGTGGGGCGGCGGTGAGGATGTCGCCTTGGGGGGAGACGACGGCGCCCGAGGGCATGAGGAGGTCGCCGGTGCGTGCGCGCCAGATGGCGCCGGAGCGGAAGAGGATGTCGCCTGCGTCGCTGACGGCGACGGGGGCGGCCATCGCGCTTGGCGCGATGGCCCGTGAATCGTGAGTCGTGAATCGTGAATCGCGTTGGGTAGGGCTGCGCCACACGCCGCCCGCGTTTGGCCCCTGCGGGGTGTCGGGCGGGGCGCTGGGGTCGGTGGCGTCGAGCGGGCGCCAGGTGAGCGATTCACGATTCACGGTCGGCGATTCACGCGCCGCGCGTTGCGCGGCGGCTTGGGCGCGGGCGGCGGCGGTGGCGATGTCCTCGGCGATGGCCTGGCGGATGGGGCGGATGGCCTGGGCGGCGGCGGGGACGGCGCCGAAGAGGCCGCCGAGGGCGGCGGCGCCGAGGAGGTCGGCGTCGGAGATTTCTTCCTCGCCGAGGGCGCCGCGGAGGATGGCGAGGTGGCCGGCCGCCTGGCCGGCGCCGGTGGCGGCGGAGCCGAGGACGTTGGCGGCGCCGGCGGCGAGGGCTGCCCTGAGGTTGGGGTCGCGCGCGGCGTTGCCGGCGAGGGCGCGGAAGAAGCGGGTGCCGCCGGTGGTGGCCGCGGCCCCGCCGAAGGCGCCGAAGCCGTCGCCGAGGGAGACGAGGAGGTAGCCGAGGGCGGCGTCGCCGAGGGTGGCGAGCATGGCCTTGTCCTCGGAGTGGCCGGCCTGGGCGTAGGCGCGGTGGACGTCGAGGGCGCCGAGGGCGACGGGGGCTGCCTTCCAGAGGCCGGGGCGGAGGGCGGCCTGGGCGAATTGGCGGGCGCCCTCGCGGAATTGGGCGGCGGGGAGGCGGCGGAGGTAGGCCTCGCCGAGGGTCTTGGCGGCTTCCTGTGCGGGGGTGCCGGGGGGGATGGCGGTGGCGACGTCGGCGAGGGCCTGGCGCATGGCGCTCTGCTCGGCGGCGGTGGCCTTGGGCGCGGCGGCGCGGGCGGCCTGGGCGGTGGCGTCGTCCGCCGCGGCGGCCCCGCCGCGGGCGATGCTTTCGGCGGCCTGGCGGGTGGCGCCGAGGGCGCCGGCGCCGCGGGTGGCGGCCCCGGCCGCGGCGCGGATGCCTTGCTCGGCGGCGCCGCCGGCGGCGAGCGCGCCCATGAATTCGAGGCCGCCCATGAGGGCGTTGGCGGCCCGGCCGGGGAGGGATTGGTCTTTGGCGAAGGTGTATTCGGGCTTGGCGCGCTCGATGGCGTCGATGGCCTTCATGCCGACGCCGGAGACGGGGTGCGCGCCTTCCTCGATGAGTCCGGCCTTGGCGGCGGCGTATTCGCCGCCGAGGGCGGCGAGGGTGGGCAGGGCGAGGATGCCCTGCGCGGCGGAGCCGGCCAGGCGTGCGGGGAACTTGAGGCCGTCGAGGAGGGAGCCCCAGTCGAAGCCGCCGTGCTCGCGGCCCATCAGTTCCTTGTCGGCCTCCTCGGGGTCGAGGAAGGTGGGCTCGGGGCCGATCTCGGCGACGGCGAGGCCGCGTTCCTTGGCGGCGGCCTGGTAGGCCTCGCGCTTGGCTTGGCCGACGGCGATCGCGCCGCCCTGGCCGTCGGTCCAGAGGGTGGTGGCGCCGTCCCACATCGGGCGTTTTTGGCGGACGGCGATGCCGCGCTCGCGGGCGGCCTGGAGGAAGGCCTCGCGCTTCTCGGGGTTGACGGCGACGCGCTCGCCTTGGTCGGACTCCCAGTCCTCGAGGAGGTCGAAGTCGCGGCCTTGCTCGCGCATGGCGCGGGCGTAGTCCCGGCTTTGGGCGACGGGGACGTAGCGCTCGGCGCCGGTGTCGCGCTCGATGACGTGGAAGAGTTCCTGGAAGGTGGTGTCGGTGTCGCTCACTGCGTTCGCTCCCGTGTGTGAGAAGGCGGGGCGCCCGCGCCGGGTGGTGGTATGAGGGGGGATGGGCCCGGCGCGGGCGCCCCGCACGAGGACACTGTGCCAAAAGCGCGGGCGTTTGCGGGGCGCGCGGACGCAAATGGACGGGATGTCCGGGGAAGTTGCGCGGGGGCCGCGGGTTGTGGTTTAATACTATGCGTTCTTGTTTGATACTGGCGAGCGAAGGGAGTTTTGCATGAAAAGGCTTGTATCGAATGGCGTTCTGAAAGACGTGCGCGTCAAGACGGTGTTGCGATTGATGGATATCCAGTCACGCATGCCCGGCCATGCGTTCGTCTTTCGCGACGAGGCTTTTCGACGTGCCGGGCTCGACCCGCACGGCCCGTCCCCTTACCAATTCTACGCGAAGAGCCCGGTCGTCTCCGAACGCTAGGAAGAATTGCCATGGCACCGTCAAATCTCGAAATCCAGAACGAGGCCACCCCACCGGATGGCGTGGCCAACGTCTTGCAGAAGTACATGAATCAGTTTGCGACCCATCGTGGGCGCAACCTGATTCTCTACTACTCCGGGTTCCTTTTCGGGTTCGAGGACTCAAACATCCAGGAAGCGGATATGGAAGGGTTCATGTCCGCCATTTACAGGATGCCGAAGCAGGACGGGTTGGACCTGTTCTTGCACACTCCGGGAGGGTCGGTGCCTGCAACCGAGGGCATCGGGTCTTATTTACGGTCGGTGTTTGGCACGAATATCTCCGTGTTCATCCCGCATATGGCCATGTCGTGCGGCACGCTGTTGGCGATGTGCGCCCGTGAGATCCTTATGGGCAAACATTCTTGCCTGGGGCCGATCGACCCTGCGCTTGGAGGATATCGGACGGACGCAATCGTCGAAGAATTCGCCCAGGCAAAGAAGGATATCGCGGAGAATCCCAATCTGGCGTTGTTATGGCAACCGATTATCAGCAAGTATCCCATGACGCTGTTGGGGGAATGCCAAAAAGCCACGGAGCTGGCGCGCCAGGTCTCAAAAGACTGGCTTGAGTCCGGGATGCTGTGCGACGCCGAGGACAAAGCGAGTCGTATCGACCATGTATTGCGCGTCTTCGCCCAACACGATACGTCCAAAACGCACGACCGTCACATTTCCGCACAGGCCGCACAAAAGGCCGGGCTTACGGTCAAGATGATCGAGGAAGACGCGACGTTGCAGGATTTGACGTTAAGTCTCCATCATGCGGCGACCCTGTTCATGCGCAAAAAGCGTTTTGCGCGAATTATCACAAACACGTCGCTTATCGGCGTCTTCTGCCCGGCGCCTCAAGCGCGATAATCGTATAGCCCCCCTGACGCGCGTCACGTCTGGTCGGCGGCGGCGACGTGTGGGGCGCGCGCCTACAGCCAGGCCTGCGCGGCTTGGGGATAGGCCGTCTAGGCCCACCAGGCCACCTAGGCCCACCGGGAGGCGCGCCCGGCCAACCCACGCCCACGGGCATCGCCCGTCGCCCCATGCGGGGGCGCCCTTCTCGCTTCTTGCTCCTCGCCGTTCGCCTGCCCTCACCTCCAGTCGGCGAGGCCGGCGAGGGCGCCGGGCGCGGGTGCCGCCGGGGTGGGCGGGGCGCCGGGGGCGGGCATGCCGGGGAGGCCGGCGGCCTCCATCTGGCGGGCGGCGGCGCCGAGGAGCCAGGAGACGGCCTCGGGGTTGTTCTGGCGGAGCTGGGCCTTGCGGGCGGCCTTCTCCTCGGGGGAGAGGGTCTTGTCGTTGTCGATCTCGTTGTCGAGGGTGAAGAGGGCGGTCTCGTCGAGGCCGCCTCGGGCGAGGGACTGGGAGAGGCGCACGAGGGTCTCGGCACGCTTGAAGGCGGCGTCCTGCTCGGGGGAGAGGGCGCCTTGTGCGCGGGCGGCGGCGAGGGTGCCTTGGAGGAGGGCGACGTCGCGGTTGGCCTGGGCGCGGATCTGTGCGACGCGCTCGGAGGAGGCGTTGTTGGCGCCGGCGAGGCCGAGGGCGTTCTCGCCGCGGAGGCGTTCGAGGGCGAGGGCGTTCGCGTTGGCGGCCTTGGCGCGGCGGGTCTCCTCCTGGGCGACGGCGAGGGTGCCCCGGCGCTCCAGGTCGGCGGCGGCGCGCTGGGCGTCGGCCTGGGCGATGGCCTCGGCGAGGTCGTCGGCGGAGGCCTGGCGGGCGGTCTCGGCGGCGACGTCCTGCGCGCGGAGGCGGTCGGCGCGTGCGAGGGCCTCGGCGGCGAGGCGGTCGCGGCGTTCGAAGACCTGGCGGGTGCGGGTGTCGCCGGTGAGGGCGCGGGCGTCGGCCCAGCGTTCGGCGGCCGCGCGCTGGCGGTCGGAGGGGGCGTTGCCGTAGGCGCGTTCGTCGGCCAGGAGGGCGCGGACGCGCTCGGCGCGGAGGTCCTGGGCGGCGCGGCGCGTGGCGGCGCGGGCCCACATCGCCTCCTCGCGGCGGGCGCCGAGGGCGTCCGGGCCGAGGTAGGCGCTTGGGGCGTAGGGCACGGCGCGGGCGCGGCGTTCGGGGGCGTAGAGGGCGGCGAGGGCGGGGAGGGCGTCGGCTTCGCCGCCGCCCCGTGAATCGTGAGTCGTGAATCGTGAATCGCCGGCGGCGCCGAGGGCGCGGTCGAGCGCGGCGTATTCCTCGGGGGCGAGGGGGCGGTCGTGGGCGAGGGGCGCGGTGATGGCGCCCTGGGCGTCGACCAGATAGGGGCGGCTGCCGGCGGGGGTGGGGATGTCGCGCAGGGCGAGGTCTTGGCCGGTGGCCCGGGCGTAGGCCAGGGCGTCTTCGGCGCGGCGGCGGCGTTCGGTGCCGGCGATCAGTTCCTCAAGGGTGGGCATGGCTTCGCTCCTTTCAGGCGCGGGCGGCGAAAGCCGCCCCGTGAATGGTGAATGGTGAATCGTGAATCGTACGTGCAGCGGGGGCGGCCTGATAGGCCGGATAGGCCCACTGTGCCGACTGGGTCTTCTGGGAGGCGCGCCTGACGGCGCGACCGTCGCCCCGTAAGGGGCGTCAGGGGGCCTAGAAGGCCTAGTTGGCCTAGCGGGCCCATCGCTCATGCCCCCTTGAGCACGGCGAGGATCTCGTTGATCTTGGCCGCGCAGGCGGCCGCGTTCGCCCCGTCCGCCAGCGGCTCGACGGGGGTAAACTTAAGCTGTGTGGCCGATTGTATAAGCGCGTGGTATAACTCTGTGAAAGTGTCCGCGATCGACAATTCGGTGTTTTTCTTAAAGTGCTGTAATCCATAAATAGCGAAGGTCTTGCTTTCTTTCGTCTCCTCGCCTTCGACATAAAGCGCTATTTGGTCGTCTTCGGTTTTTTTTACCGCCAAACACTTGAGCTTTCTGTTATTGCCGTTTTTGTCTACGAATCTTAAGACTTGGTTTTTCTTGATTCCATTTACAAAAAAAGTAACCGAGAAATCGCCAGTTATCTGTTTTTCAATAACAGGAGAGGTTTCCTTTGTATAGGATCCATTTCTGTACGACAGCTTCAAATTGGAAAGTGCTGCCTCATCAATACCAGATGCCAAGAACGTGAAAAGAATAGCGTATAAGTCCTCGCCCTCATTGACGAATCCATCGGCCTCGACGATTTCCAACTCGTCGGCGGAATGATCCTTCGACAGATACGCACTCTCGAAACCGGGCATATTGTCCAGACTTGTCGCCATCAGCTTCGTGCTGGGCACATGGTCGTCCGCGGGGGTGGCGGGCATCGTGGTGTCGATGGTGACGGCGGCGCCCTCGCCGGGGTCGCCCTTGGGGCCTTGCGGGCCGGTGTCGCCTTTGTCGCCGGTGTCGCCCTTGGGGCCTTGTGGGCCCTGCTCGCCCTGTGGGCCCCTGGGGCCGCGGCGCTCGATGATGATGTTGCTCATGTCCGTTTCCTTTCGGTTTGCCTGCCGCGCGGCTTGCCGCGCGGGCGATTCACGATTCACGATTCACGATTCACGCACCCGCGGTGGAGCCGAGGGGCTCCACCGCGGGCGATCCGGTTTTGCCGAGCTCGGCGTTGGGGCCGAACTGCTCGGCCTGCTGGCGGAGGGCGGCGACCCACTCCTGGGCGAAGGCGCGGGCCTCGGGGGAGAGGTCGTCGAGGGCGGCGGGGTTGTCCCGGAGGGTGCGCTGCCAGAAGCCGAGGCGGGCCCGGTAGTCCCAGTTGCCCTCGGTGTCCATCTGGGGGCGGAGCCCCGCCTTGATCTTGACGAAGTTGGCCTCCTCGTCGGCGAGGTCGCGGGCCTGGGCGGCGTCGACGGAGCGGAGGGCCTCGTCGCCGACGTCGGGGAAGAGGGCGCGGACGGCGGCGCGGAGGATGGGGGCGGTGTCCACCTGGCGCTGGCGGTCGAGGGGGCCGAGGATCTGGCCGAAGGCCTGGACCTTGTCGATGACGTTCTTGGCGATGAGGTCGTCGACGTTCACCTCGAGGGTGAGGGCGCAGGTGCCCTCGATGTCGTCGCGCAGGCCGGGGAGGGCGGCGTCGGGGCCGAGGATGCGCGCCAGGAGCGCGTCGGAGGCGTTGGCCTGGGTGACGGAGAGGAGGGCGGCGAGCAGGTCGCGCAGGGTGTCGAGCACGGCGGCCATGCGGGCGCGGCGGCGGATGGCCGCGGCCTCGGGGTCGGGGCTCTGGCCGGCGGCCTGGCCGAAGTAGTCGAAGAGCTCGTCGCGCAGGCGCTTGACCTCGGCGTTGCCCTGGGCGGGGTAAGCCGGGGGCTGAAAGAACCTGATCTCCGAGGAGGGGCGCAGGTTGATGACGGCCAGCGGGTTGAGCGTCACGTTGGTGTCCGCGCCCTTGACGATGGCCGGCGGCAGGCCGCCGATGATGGCGTTGTCGCTGCCGGTGTCGGCGAGCTTCTTGGCCAGGTCGCAGGAGGCGGAGGCCAGCTCGGCCACGCCGCGGCTGGCGAGCAGGCTCTCGCCGTTGCGCTCGCGCGCCAGGAGCACGGCGGGGAAGCGGCCGCGGCGGCCGCGCACGAGCTCGCGCCCGCAGGCGGTGATGCCGGGGGCGGCGCAGAGCACCGTCTGCCACCGCGCCAGCGCGCCGCCGGGGCCCTCCTCCACCGTGTAGCACCACACCAGGTGCACCTCGTCGCGGCGCCTGACGAGCGCGTCGCGCGCCTCCTCGAAGTCCCCCGCCGCCGCGCCGCGGTGTTCGATGGCCGCCCGCACGAAGGCGTCGGACCAGCCGTTGGCGCGCGCCAGGTCGAGCAGGCGGGGGATGGTGACCCACTCGGCGCGGAACCACGGGCTCGCGAAGTCGAGGTCGGCCGCCAGCGTGGGGATGACGAAGTCGGTGCCGTACTGCCAGGCGCGGATGGCGGGCCCCTCGTCGAAGCCCGCCACGGCCGGGTACTCCGCCTCGTCCTCCCCGCGGAAGGCGCGCAGGATTCGCCCGGCGAGCGGGAGCCCCACGCCCAGCTCGGCGGCCAGCGCAGCCTCCATGCGCGGGTCGGGCTCGCCCAGGTCGAGCGCGGCCAGGAGCTCCTCGGCCGTGAGCGAGGCGTCGCGCGCCAGGATGGCCTGGGCGGCCCGCTCGCGCGTGACGCGCCGCGGCGCCAGGATCGGCCGCCGCTCCCACTCCACGCCCAGGAGGGCCACGGCGGGGGAGTCGACGATCGCGTAGGTGGCCGCCAGGGCGAGCTGCCGCCCCCACTCCGCGCCCAGGCGCCCGACGGCCCAGTCGAGCAGGCGGGTGAGGGCGGCGGCGCGGCGCTGGCCCTCCTCGTCGCCGCCGATGGGGCGCACGCGCCGCTGGGCGCGGCGGGCGAGCTCGAGGATGAGGCTGCGCTCGGCGTCGGCGATCTGGTCGGCCCAGCGGATGGCGTTGTTGGCCGCGCCCTTGAAGGGGCGCACGCGCAGGCCGTCGCGCCGCTCGCGCTTCACGCCGTCGGTGCCGTAGGGGCCGGCCGCGCCGAAACGCGCGCGCAGGCGCCGCCGGCCGGCGGTGCGCTCGGAGGCCTCGCCGCAGAGCTCGGTGAGGCGCGCGCGCAGGGCCTCGGCTTCGGCGGCATCCACCGCCACGCGCGTCCCTAATCGTTTCATGGGCGGTTCTCCGACATCGTGAATCGTGAATCGTGAATCGTGAATCGCGCGCCCCTGCGGGGCGACTGGCGCGAGGCGCGCCCGACATGGTAGACTGTGGGCAAGGAAGGATTCCGCATATGGACAGTTACCGTGACTTGGAAGTGTGGCAACGCGCGATGGACCTGGTGGCGGAGGTTTACGCGCTGGCCAAACGTTTTCCGCCGGAGGAGCGTTTCGCGCTGGGCGACCAGCTCCGCCGCGCAGCCATCTCCGTGCCCTCCAACATCGCCGAGGGATACGCGCGCAACTCCGACGCGGACTTCCGCCGGTTCTTGCTGATGGCGGCGGGTTCCGCGACGGAGGCCCAGACGCAACTGCTGATTGCCGAGCGTGTCGGTCTGCTCACGCGCGAGCAAACCCGCGACGCGCTCAATCTCACCGACCGGGTCGGCCGGATGCTCCATCGGCTCGCGGAGAAGTTGCGCGGCGGGCGCCGCGCGCCCCGTGAATCGTGAATCGTGAATCGCGGTGGGCGGGGCTGCGCCCCACGCCCCCACGCTCGCGCGCCCCTATGGGGCGACGGATGAGGCGCGTATCGATTTGGGCAGGTGGGTTTCACGGTTTCCCTTTCCTTCGCCTGTCGCGCGCCAGGCGCGCGGGCGATTCACGATTCACGATTCACGATTCTCGGGTCAAGGCTTCCGCTCACGCGGAAGCCTTGACCATGCGGAAGGAGCCCAGCAGGCCCGTGCTGTTGAGGCGGAACATCGCGCGGTGGAAGCCGCGCGGGCCGCCGCCGTTGTCGAGCTTGCCGGTCTGGTCCTCGTGGGTGACGGGCTGGGCGAACTCCAGCTGGAAGTGCTCGAGCTCGACGAACGCGCCGGAGTGGCCCGAGAGCGTGCCGGGCTCGAGGGTGGAGGTGTCGCAGTCGATGCCGTCGCAGGCGATGAGCTTCACGTCGCCCACGTCGTAGCGCAGGAAGTCGACGATCTGGCTGAGCTCCCTGGCGGGGTTCTTCGCGTCGGTGACGGTGGTCACCCGGCCGAGGAAGTCGCTGAAGGCGAGCTTGGCGTTGAGGCCGACGAAGCCGGTGAGGCGCAGCGCGCGCCCGGCGCGCTGGCGGGCCTCGAGCAGCTTGGCCTTGAAGGCCTCCTCGGTCAGCTCCCCGGCCTTGGCGATGGTGAGCTCGGCCACGGGGCGGAAGGCCTCGGGCACGTCCTGCACGGAATGCGCGGCGCTCTGCAGCCAGCACATCAGGCCGCGCGTCTTGGTCACCGTGGCGGTGGTGCTCTGCGTCACGGCCTCCTGCCGCGAGCCGACGATGTGCTCGATGGAGCGGGCGAAGTCGCTCGCGTCGCGCCGGATCAGGTTGGCCAGCTCGTTCTCGCGCAGGCGCCCGCCGGAGAGGACGATCGCCTCGCGGCTGATCTGGTAGCCGGTGGAGCGCGCGTTCTCGAGCATGGACTTGACGATCACGTTGGCCTGGTGGCCGTAGCCGTCGGTCTTGTCGACGCCCTCGGCCACGGCCACGTAGTTCTTCGCCTGCTTGCCCTCGAGCTCGTTGTTGCGCTCCCAGGCGCGCACCGCCCCCATGCCGGGGTAGGTGTGCTTCAGGTGGTTCATGATCACGAGCTCCTCGGGCTTGTGCCGGATGAGGGTCTCGGTGTAGTCGTCCTCCTTGCCCAGGCGCTCGGAGAAGTAAAAGATGTCGCTGGCCATCGTCGGCCTCCGTCGGTTGGTGCCTCACCCGCGCCGGGAACGGATCCCCGCGAGGATGAGGCGGTCGAGTCTCTGGCCTGGGTCCTCGCCGCGCTCGTCGCGGCGTTCGCCCAGGCCGTTCACGTCGCCGCGGCGCACCCGCGCCGGGCGGCCCGCGTCGCCGCGGGGCTTGGTTTCCTTGGCGGCCGGGGCCGTGCGTGCCTTGGCCGCGCCCTGGGCCTGCTCGGCCGCCAGGCCGAGCTTGATCAGCGCCAGGGTGCGCGCGCGCAGGCGCTTGCCCGCGTCGCCGAAGCGTTCGCGCAGGTCGGCCGCGCGGCGCTCCTGCTCGCGCAGGGATTTGCGCAGCTGGGCGCGCGTCACCGTCTTGCCGCCGAGCTCGGTCTCGCTCTCGCCGGAGTCCTCCAGGTCGTCGAGCAGGTCGCGCAGGGCCTCGGCCGAGCGTGCGGCCTCGTCGAGGTCGTGCAGGCCCTTGGCCTCGCGCTCGCCGATGAGGTCGGGCAGGATGCCGTGGCGCTCGGCGAGCGCCCGGTAGAGCCCGGGGTCCTCGGCGCGGTCGCGCAGACGCGCCACCTCGCCCTCGAGCGCCTTGGCCCTGGCCTCGGCGGCGCGGCGCTTGGCGGTGACCTTGGCCAGGCGTTTGCGCACGCCCTGGGGCAGGTCACCCTCGCCCGTCTCCTCCGCGTCGTCCCCGTCCTCGGGCCCGCCGTCGGGCCCGCCGTCCTCCGCGGCGTCGTGGTCGGGCGCGCCCTCGGGCTCGCCCCCCGCGGTCTCCTCCTCCCCGTCGCCCTCGGCGCCGGGGTCGGTCTCCTCGATGATGTCCTCGTCTTCGTCTTCCATGTCTCGCTCCGTGTCCGGATGGCCTGCCTATTCAGGGCGCGCTCGCCCCGTCCGGGTCCGCGGGCGGCAGTCCTCCCGTGCCCGTGCCTCTGTTATCTCAAAAATCAAGGTGTTTTTGCGCGGGCGGCGCGCAAGAAATCGGGATGTCCGGGAAAAGATAGGCGAACAGTGAGAAGCGAGAAGTGAGAAGGGCGCGCGGCAAGCCGCGCGACAAACCGGCCACCGCGTGGGGGAGATGGGGAAGGTCGGATAGGCCAAATGGGCCTTATAGGCCCACTATCGCCCGCCAAGCGGGCGACTGGCCAATCGCCGCGCGGGGATGGCTGGGGGTCGGGTGCACCGTGCGGTTGGCTTGACAAGCGCGGGGCTATTTATATAATCGTCCGTGTTTATTCATCATGGATTGAGCAAGGATGTGATTATGCGCGCGATGCCCGGAAAATTGAGCCACCCGCCTGTCGTGGAGGCGATCGCCTCGTTTCGCCTGGCGAAACCCATCCCGTGCGCCGAGCCGCTTGCGCTTCCCGGATATGCCGAACCGTTGCCGATTTATCGGGCGCCGGCCCCAGGCGAAGCCCCGGCTGGAGGCCTGCCCGACACAGGCGCCCCGGCCGGCTTCCAATATGCGCGCGAGGACGCTTTGGGCGCATTGTGCGCGTTAGTCCGGATGACTCTGGAAGGGCTGGCTTTCCACCTGCTCCAGTCGCCCTATCCCGGGTTCGAGGCTTTGGAGGACGAGGTCTCGGGCGTGTTGCCGCTTTATCTCGGCTGGGCGGGGTTCGAGACCTCGGCGCCCGCGGTCGCCGAGGTCTCCTTGCGGAACATCAACAAGATTTCCGTTTTGCCCGGCCAGTCCTGGGCGTCGCTGTTGCGCGGCGTGCGCGCGCAGGACGGGAAGGGGTTGCGGACCGAGCGTTTCATCAGCCAAGAGGCGTTCGCGTTCCCGGGCGAGCGTTGCGCGGGCAAGGTGCGTGCCACCGTGACGAAATCGTTCCTGCCGGCGGCCAAAGTCGATGCGGACCCATTCGTCATTGTCGATATCGAGGTCTCGTCGCGCGTGACGGTTCCGCTCCCGGCGGACGCTGCCATTCAGGAAATGCGGGCCTTGCGTGGCGTCAAGAACAAACTCTTCCGGGCCGCGCTGTCGAAAGAAGCATGGAGCGCGATGAAATGAGCCAGGCCTACCCCATTCTTCAGCGACCGCTCTCGATCCTGCCCGCGTTCGGGCAGCTCGCGGCTTCGGCATTCGTCGTGAGCGCCACGCAGGACACGTTGTCCAACCAAAGTGCGCTCGCCGTCCAGAACGCGCAACAGGCGCTTTGCGCGTCATCGCTCTTTTGGGGACACGAGAATCTATGCGCCGCGCTTGACGCGCTCGCCGCGGATTGTTCCGAGCCGAATTGGGATTGTTACGGCGCAGTGCCCATCTCGCCCGTCGCGCTCGATTGCGCGAAGCGGCTTGTGCGCGCGATCCCGCAGGATTTGCCGGAACCTTCCATCTCGCCGGAGCCCGACGGGGCAATCGGGTTGGATTGGTACGCGACGCCCTCCCGCGTCTGCTCGGTGGGTTGTTGCCCGGACGGCACCTACAATTACGCGGCGCTCCTCGGCGACGAGACGGCCACCGGGCACTTCTCCGGGGTCGAGGAGGATACCTTCCCTGCCATCCTGCGCACGCTCATCAACAAGGTGCTGCCCAATGGCTGAGATCGTCCGAAGCGCGCTCACGCGCGAACGCCTACCAGTCTGGTCGGCGCGTTTTGTCGCCTTTTCCGGGCACGTCGACAAAAACGGGCGTGTCAAGCCGGCCGTCTTCAAGCCGCTCCCCAACCCGTGTGCCGGGAATCGCCTGGAATGCTCCGTCACGCTTCATGACGATCCGTTTGACGAAGCGGTCGTCCGGCACGGCGAGCGGTTCGCCCAAGGGCTGACGCCGCCGAAGAAACTTTTGGGATGGGTCGATTTGCCGACGAACGACCTTCCCGCCTTGACCGGCAACTGCCTTTACGTTGAGCGGAGCCCCAGCCGCCTCAATCCCGACCATGCCAACCTGCTCGGGTTCCCGGACACAACTCCGGAAGCGTGGCGCTTGATGGCCTTGAAACTGATCCAAATCGCCTCCACGCTCAAAACGCCCCGGGAAGCCTAGCGCTGCCTGCCTGCGCGCCAGTCGTCGCCCCAGTCCATTCCAGGGCGGCGGGCGGTCTGTCGCCCGCTTGCCGGTCGTCCTTCTTTCTGTTCGCTTGTTCAGTCATCCCCCCAGTCCATCTCCAGCGCCGCCGGGCGAGGACGGGGAAGCGCCGCGCCCGGGCCGCAGGTCGGCGCGTCCAGCGCCGGGTCGGGCCGGTCGTCCAAGAGGCCGCTCTCCAGCCCGTAGCGCAGGCAGTCGATCGGCTCCTTGCACGCCCCCTTCTGCCCGTCCGCGCCCGTCAGGCGCGAAAGCGCGAAGACCGTGTTCCTGCACGCGTCGCTCACGAAGAGGCGCCGGCCGCCGGGCGCCGGGTCGAGCAACGCGTTGATCAGCTCCTCGCCCGCGCCGATGCGCCGCCCGCTCGCCGGCACGAAATCCGGGCACAGCTCCTGGCACAATTCCAGCAGCGTGCGGTCCTCGCCGAAGCCGATCTTGCTCTGGCTGCCGGCGCGGCTGTCGAGCACGCGCCGGCGCAGCGGCTCGCGCGCGCCGTGCGCCGCGTCCCACGCGCGGATCTCCTCGCTCGGCGGGAAGCCCGCCGGGCACCTGGCCCCGGCCCAGGCCTGCGCGTCGGCCCAGCCCTCCAGGCGCGCCCACTCGGCCTTGTACTTCTCCAGCCCGAAGCCGAACTTCTCCTGCGCCGGGCCGCGGTCGCCGTCGTTCACGCCCCCGCGCCGGTCGCTCACCACCGCCCAGTCGCCGGGCACCCCCTGGCCGGGCACCTCGTAAGACCCCGGCCACTCGCGGTAGACCCACACGTCGCCCCGCGCGTCCACACCCATCCAGAGGCTGAACCAGTTGCGCTCCGGCGCCGGGTCGGTCACCATCGTGCGCGCCAGCAATCCCGGCACCGCCGCCGCCGGCACCACGTGGCGGGCCTTGTCGAAGCGGAAGCGCCCCCCTCGCGTCTGCGTGGCCAGGCCGTAGACGCGCCGGCGGATCGCCTCCTCCGCGCGCACGTTCCCCGCCGCCACCTCGATCACCCGCCCCGGCGCGCCGTACGGGTTGTCCCGCCCCAGGAACCAGAGGATGGCGGCCGACCCGTCGCGCTTGCGCGCCACCCGCGGCACCTGCTCGAAGACCCGCCCGGGCGCGACGTTCTCCGGCTCGCCGAAGGGCCCGGCGTCCTCCAGCCACGCGAAGCAATCCTCCGGGCGGCTCTCGGGCGCGGCCCCTGGCTCGCCCGCGCGCACCGCCTCCCACTCCGCCTCGCTGAGCCCCAGCTGGGCGTGCGGCAGGGGCGGGCCGCCGTCGCGCGGCAGCAGGTAGGCCGTCGTCCGTCGCGTCACCGTCATCCCCTCCAGGAAATCCGCCACCACGGGCGTGTAACCGCTCACCGGCGTGAAGGTCGCGATCAGCGTCCCGCGCTTGCTCGAGAGGCGGAAGCGCAGCGCGTCCAGCCACCGCTTGCCGAACTCCTCGTCCAGCCACCCCTCGTCGAAGGCCGGGCCCTCCATGATGGCGTTCACGTCCTGCTCGTAGGTCACGAAGCGCAGGTTCCCGTGGTCGTCCAGCGTCACCTTGTTGAAGGTGAAACCCGTCTGGTCCTTGTGGTTGAGGTAGAAGACGTTCCCGCGCTCGCCGTTGCGCGCGCGCAGCTCGCGCGGCAGGTAGTGCCACACGCGGTCCTGCTGCGTCGAACGGCTCGTCTCGCGCGTCTGCGCCCCCACCACCAGCTGCTCGCCCCGCCCCGAGCAAAGCCGCCGCACCAGGCGCTTGCTCGCCCAGTCCGTCTTGCCCGAGCGGTTCGCGCCCATGATGAGGATCTCGCGCACCGGCCCCTCGAAACCGCAGGCCGCGCGCATCCGTTCCGCGAACGTCGCCCAATCCAGCCCCGTCCGCTCCCGCACCCGCGCCCCCATCGCCGCCGACACGGGGCTCCCCGCCAGCAATGCGCTGGCCACGAACCAGATCGGCGGCTCGTAACCGTGGGCGAAGGGATCCTCGCGCCGACGCGCCGTCTCGCGCGCCAACGCCGCCCCCAGCACCTTCATGCCGTCGCCCACCCGCGCGCCGTGCGCGCGCGCCCACGCCTCCGCCTTCGCCCGCGTCACCCCGCCCAGCTGCTCGTCACGCTCGCGCGGGACGGGCAGCCGTGAATCGCCTTGTTCCATGTCTCGCTCCTTTCGGTGCGCCTGTCGGCGCGTCTGGGCCAAATGGGCCTTATAGGCCCACTGGCGCCCTGACGGGCGACGGGCCAATCGCCGCGCGGTGGCCTGCCCGTCGCCCGTCAGGGCGCCCTTCTCACTGTTCGCTTCTCGCTGTTCACTTGTCAGAACGGCAAATCCGCCGCGTCGCCGGCGGGGGCTTGGGCGGCGGGGGTGGCCGCCGGGGCGTGGGGCGCAGCCCCACCCGCCGGCCGCGATTCACGATTCACGATTCGCGATTCACGGGGCGGCGTGCCCTCGGCCGAGGGCGCGCCGCCCAGGAAGCCCACCCGGTCGGCCCGCACGCGCACCTGCTGGCGCTGCTTGCCCGTCTCCCTGTCCGTCCACTGCTCCACGTAAAGCCGCCCCTCCACCAGCACCTGCCGCCCCTTGCCCAGGAACTGCCCGCACCGCTCGGCCAGCGGCCCCCACGCCGTCACGTCCAGGAAGGTCGCCACCTCCCGCGTCTCCCCGTCCTTCCCGCGGAACGTCTCGTTCACCGCCAGGCGGATCTTGCACACGGTGGCGCCCGACGCCGTCTGCGCCGTCTCCGGATCCCGCGTCAGGTTCCCGCACAGAAACACCCTGTTCATGCTCGCGCTCATCGCTTCGCTCCTTCGCTCAACGTTCATCCAAGAGCCGGGGCACCCGCCCCGGCGAAAAGCCATCATCCCTGCGCCACCCCCACCCGCGCCCACGCCGTCTCGTGCGGACGCACCGCCATCAGGGAGACGATCAGGCTCCCCTCGTCGGACGGCAGGTTCCCGAGCGCGCCGCAAAGCGTCTCGGCGACCCCCACGCAATCCATCGCGAAGAGCGCCACCCGGCTCTCCGGCACGGCGAACGCCAACTCCCCCTCCGCCACCGTGTCCTCCGGCTCCGCCACGGCCCAGTTCCACCCCCCGCCCGTGTAGGCCGACCGCGGCAGCAACGGCACCTCGAACGTCTTCCCCGCCAAAAGCGTCCGCGTCGCCTCCCCCGGCCACACGCCTTCGGGGTCGACCCCCAGCGCGTGAACCCCCGCGCGCACCCGCCACGCCCCCCACCCGGACGCCTCCGCGTCATAGGGCGAGCTGACGAACCCGCGCAACCGGCAGGCAAAGCGGATGCGCATCGCGCACCCCGCAGCCACCGTCGGGAAACCGAACACGCGCCAGCACACCCGCGTCAGACCGAGACTCGGCGACATCGACGCCGCCGACATCGCAAGGTTCAGCGCCACCGCCTCCGGCGCATCCCCCCACCGATCCATCCCATAACGCAGCGCGACGCCGCCGCCCGCGTCCGTCAGCCACGACGCCAACGCCGGCGCGCCCGACGCGACGACCTCCGGCCCCTCGCCGAACGCGTCCACCCCCTTCCCCGCCAGCCACGCGCGCAACGCCCCCACCCGCGCCGCCACGTCCGGCAACGCCACCGAGACGCTCTCGTCCGCGTCGAGGCGCCCCGGCACCACCGTCTCGCCCGCGTCCACGTCCCACAACCGCACGGGATGCGCCCCCACGTCGCCCCGCACGGCCTGGCGCAACACCGCCACGCCCGTCGGGCGATGCGCCGCCACCAACCCCACGCCCCGGCCACCGCCCGCCGACAACGGGCGCGCCGCGCCGCTCCCCGGCCACGCCGCCGGCCAATCGAACACCCGCCCAGCCATCACAGCACCCCCTCCGTGTGATCCTCCGCGTGACCGTACAGCGGGATCTCCGAGGCGACACGCCCATCGCTCACGAAC
The DNA here is from genome assembly GCA_944389565.1 of uncultured Kiritimatiellota bacterium. Classification (GTDB taxonomy): domain Bacteria; phylum Verrucomicrobiota; class Kiritimatiellia; order RFP12; family DVOR01; genus Spyradenecus. The sequence goes on along the minus strand of CALXMV010000002.1, from coordinate 38,451 downwards.
GCCCCACCCGCCATCGTCCCGTAATACTGCCTCAGCACCGCCCCCGACTCCCCCTCCTCGACCGTCAGCGGCCCCACGCACGCGCCGCCCGCCCCGCCGCCCGCCTCCAGCTCCGCCACCAACGTCCGCGAGCCCGCCACCTCCCGGAACGCCCCCGCCTCCGCGTCCCACGCCTGCTTCCACTGCCAAATCCGATACCCCGTCAGCGCCCCGCCCGACGAGGAGGAGCCGTCGCGCACCTCCTCCGCCTCCACGCGCCCCCACGCCACCGCCCCGTCCGGCAGCCCCCCGCCGGCCCCGCCCGTCCGCCACGGCCCCGCCTCCACGACCGCCCCCACATGCCACTGCTCCCAACGCGCGCCGCCGCCGGCGGCCACCCACCGCCCGATCGCCACCGCCACGCTCCGCCGCCCCGAGGCGTCCCCCGCCTCCTCCCCCGGCTCCGCGTCCGCCGGCAGCCCCGCCAGGTCCGCCGTCACCTCCGGCGACCCCGCCGCCCACGCCACCGACCCATCCGCCCCACGCGTCCCCACCCACGTCAGCGCCGCGTAAAGCGTCCCCGCCGCCGCCACCGCCAGCGCGTTCCATCCCGCCCCCATCCCCGCCGGGTAAAGCATCCGCCGCCCCGCCGCCCACGCCGGGCAGAAAACCCGCCATTCCGTGCCGCCGCTCCCCACGAACGCCCGCACCTCCCACGCCCGCGGCGCGGAAGCCCGCGCGAAGACCGCCCGCGGCCCCGCCCCACGCGCCGGCAACGCCGCACCCTCCCCCAGCAGCCCAGCCTCCGCCGACCCCTCCTCCAAAGCCCGCACCCGCGCGCGCGCCTCCAGCAGCTCCGCCGCCAACAATTCCGCCCGCGCCTCCGCCGAACGCCCAGCCGCCATCTCGTCCATGACCTTCATCTCCTTCATCCATTCACACCCAATTCGAGATCCACGAAATCGCCGTCAGTCGCCCAGCACGTGCCCGCCCCCGTCCGTCACCGACAGCGCGATCTCCTCCGTCTTCGTCGTCAGCGACTTCACGAACGAATACGCGTAATAGCCCCGCCCGCCCTGCGCGACCGTCCGCCCGCCCAGGTAACGCACGCTGCTCGGCCCCACGCTCCCGGCGCACTTCGCGTACGCCGCCTGCGCGTTGTCGTTCAACACCCCCTCGACCACCTCGCTCACGTAGGCCACCCGCCGGATCACCCCAGCCTCACGGTCCACCTCGTCCTGCACGCGCGTCTCCTGCCGCGTCGCCTCCCACACGTCCAGCACGATCCGCCCCCCGCCGCCCGACCCCGAGCCGTCGTCCACCGTCACCGTGAACGCCCCGTCGTAAAGCCCGAAGTCGTTCAGGCTCGCCGACCCGTCGGTGTATTCCGCCGCACGTGCCTCCACCCACGCCCGCGGCTGATTGCGGAACCACACCCTCCGCACCTGCCGCCCATCCTTCTTCGCCAACGTCAGCGCCACCTCCGCCGCCTTCGGCGACGTCCGCGTCACCGTCGCCACCCAGAGCCCCCCCGGCGTCCGCGACGCCCCCGTCCGCGTCAGCAGGTTCCCGTTCGCCGCAGACGGTCCCACCGGCGCCTCCGGCGGCGAGCCCACGTTCCTCCCCGTCGCCGTCTCCGACGCCTCGAACGCCGTCTCCGACGCGCTCACCTCCGCACCATCCACCTCCAGCTCCTCGGCCACCGTCGCCTCCGTGTCGAAGGTCCCGTCCGCGTTCAGCCGGCTCACGTTGCGGTACGTCCTGCCGCCCCCCGCCGCCGGTGCCTCCCCCAACGCCTCCGCCTGGTTCCGCGCCACCGCCGTGTCGCTGTGCTCGAATATCGTCCTGGCGCACGCGCCCCCCGCCTCCCCCGCGTCCGCCGCCTTCGCCACCTCCGTCTCCACCGTCACGTCCCGCAGGTTCCCCGGCGTCTTCGCCACCGTCACGCGCCGGATGACGCCCCGCGCGGGCGCGCCCGTTCCCGCCAGCCCGGCCACGTCCGCCGCCGCCTGGTTGCGGTGCGTCGCACGCTCCGTCCTGGCCAACGCCCCCTCGGCGGTCGTCACCTCCGCCTCGGGCACGCCCCGCTCCACCCGCTCCGAGACCGTCACGTCCACACGCCCCTCCGCCGTCAGCCGACGCGCCACCCGCACGAGGCGCCCCGCCTCCCCCGTCGCCGGGTCGTTCCCCGCCTCCGCCCCCGCCACGCCGTCAGGGTCCGCCCCCGCCTCGTCCACGTTGCGGTCCGTCACCGACGCCTCCGCCTCGTAGAGCGTCTGCGTCCCCGCCGTCTCCGCCTCCGGCACCTCCTTCGGCACCACCGTCACCACCGTGTTGTCGAACCGCCCCCCAGCCGTCCGCTCGCACCGCGCCTCCCCACCCAACGCCTCCGGCCCCACCGCCTCCGACTCCTGCGCGCGGTCCGTCACCGACACGCGCCGCGCGAACGCGTCCTCCGCCACCGTCCGCACCGCCCCCGGCACCCCCACCTCACGCGTCACCTCCACCGTCACGTCCGTCGTGCAATCGTCGTTCTTCCGCTTCCCCACGTCCAGCGACCTCCCGTCCCCCGCCTTCAGCGGCAGATCGTTCTCCGCCAGGAAACCCGCCACCTTCTCGTCCACCGACCCATCCCCGTCGTCACGCACCCCCAGCAGCAACGCCGTCTCACGCTCACGGAACACGTCCAGATGGCTCGCCCACGGCCCCACCGCCACCGCCGCGCGCTCCCGCCGCACCAGCACATAGCTGAACAGCCCCGTCTCCCCGTCGCGCCGCAGCCCCTGGATCTCATACGCCACCCCGCTCGAGCCCTCCGGCACCTCCGCCACCTCCGGAACGTCCCAGAAAAACGTGTGCTCCACCCGCCACACGCACCCATCCTCCACCAGGAACGGCCCCTCCGCCTCCCCGTCCTCCCTGTCCCGCAACGCCTGAAACACCCGCAACGTCACCGCCTGCGTCCCATCCTCCGCCCGCGCCTCCTCATACCACGCCCCCATCGGCCGCCAATCCCCGCCGACCGACTTCCCATTCACCCACACCTCCGCGCACCCCGCCTCCGACCGCAGCCAGTCCAACGCCTCGCGCATGCACTCCAGCGGCGGGTCGTCCGCCACCCGCACCAACGTCTTCACCCCCCGCACCCCCCACCGGTGCCGCACCACCTGCCACCGCGCATGGTTGCACGCCCAATCCCGCGCGCGCAGCGCGTTGAAAGTCAGTTCGGTTTCCTGCTCGCTCATGCCAGTCTCTCCGGTTCGGCCTTCAATACCCCGCGGTCAGAGGCGCCACGCTCCAGGCGGGGGTGCAGGGCGACCTTCGCCCTGCCGGGGTCAAGGGGCGGCGCCCCTTGCTTTTGTGCCCTTTGCGATTTCCATCCACGCCGTCAGAGGCGTCAGAGGATGCCCGGCGCATCGTCCACCCCCCACCGCATCTTGCTCGGCGGGTCAAACGCCTCCCACCCGCCACCCGGCGCAGGCCGCCACCAACGCCCCCGCATGAACCGCATCGACACCCGCCCATACGCGTTCCGCGTCCCGTCCACCGAATCCCCAGGCACATCCCCGTCCGCCGCCATCATCTCCGGATAACGCCGCCGCAAATCCCGCATCAACGTCGCGTCCTCGTCGTAACGCCCCCCGTAACGCGCCACCAACTGATCATGCAAAATCCGAGGCATCGCCCCGAACTGCCCCCCATCCTTCGCCGACCGCCCCGCCGCCTCGCGCCGCTTCCGCAACGCCAGCCCCGCCCGTGCGCCCCGCGCCAACGCCTCCTTGATCCGCTGCCCGTACGGCTTCCCCTGACTGTTCATCTCACGCCTCCTCCCGGTGCTTCCACGCGTCGTAGACGGTCTGGAGCGCGGTGTCGATGGCGCAGTCGCCGAGCTCGCGCCCGGCGGCCTTCAGCGCGGCCACCAGCCGGTCGCGGGCGTAGACCCACGCCTTGTCGCCCGTCAGCCCCTCGGCGACTGCCGCCTGGATCGCATCCAGGCAGAGCCCGACCAGCTCGTCGTCCTCGGCGATCGCCTTCGCGCGCTCGATCACCGCCTCGCAGATCGCCAGCAAGAGCGAGCGCGCTCCCCCGCGGATCCAATCCCACAGTCTCTTCAGCCAGTCCATTTCATGTCTCCTTTCCGATAGGCCCACCGGGTCGCCCCGTAACGGGGCGACCGCCAAAACTCACGCCCATGCGCCTGCCCGTCGCCCCGTCAGGGGCGTCAGCCGGCCCAGATGTCCCAGGAGGCCCAGTGGGCCCAGCCATCTGCCCCATCATCCGCTTCATCACTCGCCCTCCAGCAGTTCGAGCATCACCGCGTCGGGCACGTACCAGCCGGTGGCGCCCTCGCGCGTGCGCAGATAGATGTCGTCGCCCACCTCGGGCGCGTGGCGCACGGGCACCATCTGCCGGTCGGCGGGGATCACCGTGTAGGCGGAGCAGCCGCAGAGGAGGGCGGATAGGCCCACTAGGCCGGCTAGGCCCACTGGGCCGACTGGGAGGCGCGCCTGACGGCGCGACGGGCGAGGCGTCCGCGCGGGTGCCTGACCGTCGCCCCGTAAGGGGCGCATAGTGTGCCCAGTGGGCCCAGTCGTCCCAGTGTGCCCAGTGGGCCCAGTGGGCCCAGCGGGCCCATCCACGCGCGCCGTCAGGCGCGCCTCCCAGTCGTCCCAGTGGGCCCAGTGGGCCCATCCACGCGCGCCGTCAGGCGCGCCTCCCAGTGGGCCTATCATCCGCTTCATCATCCGCTTCATCGTCTGTCCCTCCGCTGTTGCCACAGTCTGTTCATCTCGCGCTCGTCGTGCTCGGCCACCGCCCGGCGGAAGGCCCGCCGCTCCCGAGCACGACGCACGGAGGGGATGGCCTGCCAGACGGCGAGCAGGAGCGCCAGCGCCTTCTTGAGCAGGTCAATCACGGCGCACCTCCTGCTTGAGTGCCGCGATCTCGTCGATTGTGGCGAGGTGCGCCTTGTGGACGGCCCACCACATCAAGCAGGCCTGCCTTGCCAGCTCGGGCTCGTCGAAGACGTGGTCAAAGAGCCTGCTCATGCGATCCAGTTGCAGGCCGATTTCGATGAGGGCCTGTTCCTTCGCGCCCAGCTCGGCGATCCTGTCTAAGCGGTCTTTGCTCACGGCGTGCCTCCCAGGGCGAAGAGCTTGCCCAGCAGGTCGCCGAGGTCGGCGGCCTTGACGGCCAAAAGGAAAATCACGATCCACTGATAGTTGCACCGCAACCACCCCAGCGGGTCGTCACGGAAGCGCGGCGCCCCGTGCTTCCGCTCGATGAGGTCGGCGAGGGCGGCGAGCCCCTTGGCCAGGTCGGTCTCCAGCGTCTTGATGTGCATCCGTGCCGAGACGTTGCAGAGCCCCGTGGCCTCCAGCTGGTCGGCCAGCGCGTCCAGCTTCGCCTCGGGCGTCTTGGCCTCGCCGTAGCGCGCGCGGAACGCGATCACGTCCTCCGCCCTCATGCCGCGACCTCCCCCGCGCCGCTGGGACATCTGCGCCCACTGGGCCGGCTAGGCCTTCTGGGCCATCTGGGGGCGCCCCGTCCGGGGCGACGGGCGGAGGCGCGGGGCGTGGGTCGGCCCGTCGCGCCGTCAGGCGCGCACAGTAGGCCTAGTGGGCCCAGTAGGCCCAGTTGTCCCAGTGGGCCCAGCAGGCCCAGTTGTCCCAGTGGGCCCAGTCGGCCCAGTTGTCCCAGTGGGCCCAGCAGGCCCAGTAGGCCCAGTGGGCCCAGTAGGCCCAGAGGTCCCAGAAGGCCCAGTGGGCCCAGGTGTCCCAGCGTGCCCGGCATCCTCATTCGCCCGTCCCCTTCAGCGCCGCCAAGAGCGCGTTGAACTGCGCCGCCACCTCCGCGACGCTCCCGCTGTCCACCACCGGCTGGATCGCGGCAAGCCGCGGCCCGAGGTTCACGCGCAGCCCGTAATCCGTCTTCTCGAGCCCGCTCGTCCCCTCGCCATAAAAATCGTCCGAAAGCGCCACGGACAGTCCGCCCGTCCCCAGCGAAAGCCCGGAGCGCTCCGTGGCGCCGCTGCCGGAGTCCACCTTCACGCAGAGACCGTCCATGTCCACGCGCAGTCCGCCGACCCCATAGAGCTTCACGCTCAGCGTGCCGTCGCCCGCCACCTTCAGCCCGGACGTCTCCCCCGCGCTGTCCACCTTCACCCCGCCCAGCCGCGACGCCGAAGCCACCGGCAACGTGTAGGCCTCTCCCCCCGTCGCCGAGACCTTCACCCTCCCGTCCGCCTGTTCCTCCAGCGTCACGTTCTCGCCGGCCACCAGCTCCGGAGACCGCTTCGCCAGCTCCCCGTCCACGTAGGCCTTCGTGGGAAGGGTGACCTCCGCATAGTTCGCGTTGTCCTTGTTCAGGGCGACCACGAACGTCTCGCTGGCCTGTTCATGCTTGAAGTGGAAGTTCTGCCCGCCTCCGGATGCGGCGGGATAGCCGAACGTGAACGCCATCCCACCCGCCTCCGAAACGTCAGACGTGGCGGAGATATTGGTGATGACCAGCCTCTCCCAGAGCGATTGGGCGCTCAGCTCCGCCTTCACCAGCTTCGTGCTGGGCACGTGGTCGTCCGCCGGCTCGGCGGGCATCGCCGTGTCGATGGCCTCGGCGACCTTGGCGTCCACGTAGGCCGTGCCGGCAAGTTCGATGTATTTCTCTGTCGGGCCGCCGTCGAATTGGCCTACGCCAAGTTTCGTCTTGTCTTCCGACCCGGCCAGATTGTCGAATAAAATATACCGGCTAGACGAATCGGAAAACCTGAAATAGGTGCCATAGACCTCTAAGTGCGGTCGGTCTTCCAGTTCATCGCGGAGCAGCTTCGTGCTGGGCACGTGGTCGTCGGCCGGCGTCCCCGGCATGGCCGTGTCGATGGTCACGGTGGCGTCGTCGCCGGGGTCGCCCTTGGGGCCTTGGGTGCCTTGGGGGCCTTGGGGCCCTTGTGGGCCGGCTGGGCCCACTGGGCCTTCTGGGCCGGGGTCGCCCTTCTCGCCCTGTGCGCCGGGGGCGCCGTCTTGGCCGGGGTCGCCCTTCTCGCCCTTCTCGCCCTTCGGGCCTTGGGGCCCCTGCGGGCCGGGGGTGAGCTCGATTTCGGAGATGGCCGCTTCGCGGGCCTGCGCCTCGGCGGCGATGAGCGCCTTGAGGGCGTTCTGGATGGCCCCGTGGGCGCCCGCGTTGCCGTCGTGCTCGTCGAGGCGGTTGGAGATGTCCTGGATCTGGGCGACCGTCTCGGGTTCGAAGACGCCGGTCGCCGAGAGCAGGTAGACCTTCGGACTGGTGTTCCTGTCGCCGCGCACGGTGATCGCGCGCGCCTGAAAGGCGGTCGTGAAGTCGAGGTCCTCGACCCCCTGCCCCAGCCGCGTGCCGACGAGCAGGCCGCCGACCTCCCCCTGCTGGACGACGATGGCCCAGAGCCCCGCCACGTCGAACGGCGTGGCCCGCTCGGTCTGCTCCGGGTCGTAGAGCCCCACCCATCGCAGGTCACCCTGGCCGGGCGTGACCGCGCCGACCTGCTCGGCGGTCACCCCATGCGGGTTGTCCCGCGCCCCCACATGCGCCTTCACCGCCTCCGCGTCCCCCGCGTAAGGGCACGCCCGGCCATCCCGCACATTCGGGTAAAACCGATCCGTCTGGCTCTCACTCATCGCCATACCCTCCGAAAGCAGCCTCCCCATACGCCGACGTTCCCCCGCAAAACGCCTCCCGCAACGCCTCCAGCTCCGCGTCCGCACGCCCATACGCCCGCGCACGCCCCTGCTCGTCCTCCAAAAACGCCGCCGCCACATAAGCCCGCACGCACGCCACCATGAACTCCGGCAACCGCACACGCTCCCACACCCCCACGCCGCAATCCACCACCGGCTCCTCCGACACCCCATTCCCCAGGCACCGCCAACACTCACCCCCATGATAAACCCGCTCCCCATACCCATACGCCCGCCCAGCCTCCCACGCCTCCAGCGAAAACCGAGGCGCCGGCGGCTGATACGCCACCACCACGCTCTCCGGCGCATCCGCCGGCAAACGCACCCGCGTCGCCCCGCCCCCGGGATAATCCCCCATCCACGCACACCCCGCCAACGGCGCCGCCCCCGCGCAGACCCGCGGGTCCCGACCAAACGCGAACGCCGCCAAATCCACCCCGCGCAACCCGATCTCATGCCGCTCCCACGGCTGATCCAGCGCGATGAACTTCACCAAATCCGCCAACGCCACCTCCTCCCACGCCGCGTCCACCCCAGGCTCCCCCACCGGCCCGGCCAGCGCCGCCCGCCAATACGCCCCCGCGTGCCACACCTCCTGCCCCGCCTCATATGCCACCCCCTCCCCCCACGGCGGCCGAAACCACCGCCGCTCGAACACCGTCAGCTGCGGCCAACGCGCCTTCCCCCACACCCGCGCCACCGCATCGTTCACCGTGTCGCAGAGCCGCTCCCCGAAACCGCTCCCCGAAGGCACCCCCGCCGTGAACCCCACCGCCGACGCGCACCGCCTCATCAACCGCTCGCAACTCACCGTCTCCAACATCCCAGAGACCCTCCACGAAAACAAAACGCGCGCGAAGCCCCGGCCACCCGGCCGGACGCCCCACGCGCCACGCCCCCATCATCCCAAAAAACGCAACCCCGAAAAACACCCCCAGGCCAAAACAGACCGGACATCCCGCTCATTTCTCCGCCCCCCACAGCCCACGCAACCCATCCGCCAGATCCTGCAACCCCATGATCGCCCCACGCGCCTCACGCAACGCCCCCTCCGGCAACGTCGCGCTCCGCGCCAAAATCGCGCATCGCCCGTCAATCACACGCTGCAACACACGCTCGATCGCCTGCCGCTGCTCCAGACTCAGCCCCCCCAACGCCGCCAACACCTCCTCCCCCAGCATCGCCCGCCGGGCCTCCCACGCCAACGCCTCGCGCTCGCGCCGCTCAAACCACTTCCGCTGCAACCAGTTCATCGACCTGTCCTTTCTGCCCCGACAGGGGCGCTCGATTCACGATTCACGATTCACGGGGCGCGCGGCGCCCCTCAAAAATCAAACAATCTCAGCCCACCGGATCCCCGCGCCCCCCCGCGATTCACGGCGCGCGGCACGGGCGCCCGCTCCCCCACCAGCCGCGCCTCCCCCGCACGCGCCGCGAAAAGCGGGCACGCCTCCCCCCACCCATCGCACGTCACCAGCTCCCCCGCCACACGCACGCACACCCCGCACCGCTCATCCCCACGCGCCCAACACCGCCACCGCGCGCAATCCGCGCACGCGCGCCCCGGCCGCGCCTCCACCTCCATCCCCGTCGCCGCCACCGACCGCCTCACATGGTTGTACTTCATCCAATCCGGCATAACCAATCCTCCAATCCTTCATCCAAACAAGGGCAAGCCGCAGGCGCGCCCCGGGGTCCAGGGAGCCGTGCTCCCTGGCAGGGTCAAGGGGCAGCGCCCCTTGCAGGGCGTGGGGCAGCGCCCCACACCTTTGTGCCCTCCATGATTTCCCAAAAACGCGCTCATTCCCGCACCTCCCGTCGGTTCAAGTTCTCCAACCCCCGGAACCCAAGCGCCCCAACCTTCTCCAGATAATCGTCCAAACCCGACCCGTCCGCCTTCGACAACACCAGGAAATCATCCCGGATCTTCCCGAAAAACGGCGACCGATCCTCCTTCACCACACGGTTCGCCTTGTCCCGCGTCAACACCGGCCGCGCCGAATGATCCGCCGGCCGGAACATGAAATAATTCTTGTAAAACACGAACGGCGCCCGCCCCGTCGCCCCCTGCTGGTTCTTCAGCAAAAGCAACCACATCGGCTCCAGCTTCTCCGCCAAACTCTCCTGCCCCAACGCCAGATCCAACGGCGGCCGCTCATCCCACGCCTTCCGCACCGCCGGATCCTTCCACAGCATCAGCACCGTGCTCGCCTCCCGCTCGATGCTCCCACTGTCCCCCAGATCCGTCAGCTGCGGCTCACGGCTCGGATCCTTCCCGTTCTCGCGGTTCAGCTGCGCCAGGCAGAAAATCGGGATCCCCAGCGAAAGCGCCGTCTGCTTCAGCCGCGCCAACACCGAATCGATCTCCTCCTTGTGCGTCCGGTACTCCCGGTCCCCGCTCAGAATCTGCAGGTAATCCACCCACACGCACCGCACCCCGTCGTACCTCACCGCCCGATGGATCTCCCCCACCATCCGGTCCACACGCCACGCGTCCGAAATCAGGATGTTGTCCGGGTGCGCCCCCTCACGGGATGCCGCCCCCGCGTGACGCACCCGCCACAAACCCGCCTTCAGCCGCTCGATGTCCGCCGCGCTCCCCCCGAAGTTCAGCTTCGGCAAACTCACCTGCCCGAACAACGCCCCATAACGCTCCGCCAACAGCCGCGGATGCATGTCCACGCTGAAAAACAGCTGCCTCACCCCGTCGAACGCCAGCCCCCCGCTCATGCACACCGCGATCGCCGTCTTCCCCTGGCTCGGCCGCGCCGCCACGATATGGATCCCAGGCTTCACCCCCGTGTACTTCACGTTCAGCACGTCCCACGGCAGGCGCAACCCCGTGAAGAACTTCAGATCCCCCTCCACGATCCGCCTCCGCCTCACCAGCTCGTAATCCGCCACGATCGCACCCTCGAAATCCCCCACCGTCGAAAACCCACCGTAACTCGCCTTCTCCTGCTCCCGCAACGCCCCCAACGCCCCCTCCGCACGCTCCAACGCCTCCTGCCCCCCAAGCTCCGCCGCATCCCGGATCAGATCCCGCCCCAACGCCGCCACCGCCCGCGACAGCCGCGCCGCCGCCAACCGCTCCACATACGCCCCCGCGTGCCTCCCCGTCACGCACAGCTCCATGCACCCCGTCAGCCACCTCACCGCCCCCGACCGCCCCAACGCCTGCCCCAACACCGCCGGGTCCATCACCCCGCTCTCACGCCACAGCCGCGTCAGCACCGGCCACACCGCACGGCACTCCGGCAGCGTGAACCACCCCTCGTCCACCCCACGCCTCTCGCACACCCCCATCGCCAACGCCGGCTCCACCAGCACCGCCCCGATCAGGCAACGCTCCACCTCCCCCGTCCCATCCCCGGACACCCCCCCGAACGCCCCATCCCCCACGGCGCCACGCATTTTCGCCAAATCCCGATCGCCCATGACGCACCGTCCTTCCCGCTCAACCGATCTCCACGTCCGCCCGCGTCACCCGGACGCCCGCCGGCTCCTCGCCCGCCGCGGCAGGCGCCTCAAGCCCCCCCGCACGCGTCATCCACAGCGCCAGCGCCGCACGCCAATCCTCCACCCCGCGCCACCCCCTCGCCTGATGCCACAGCCAGAACTTCCGGCCCTCCGCCAAATCAAAACCGCCCACCCCCACGGCCCCCGCCACCTCCTCCTCCGACGGAGGGACAAAACCCTCGGGAGAGGGGGTCGATGTAACGCGCCTCGCGCGTTGAGTACTCTCTCCCAGAGAGTACTCTCTCCTCTTCTCTTCTCTAGCTAACGCCACGCCCGTTACATCCGTAACGCAATCACCGTTACACGAACCCTCACCCTCCGTTACCTCCGTAACGCCCCGCGCACGCCTCCTCCCCACACGCCGCGCCGTCTCCGCACGGCACTTCGCGCTCCGCCCGTTATGCTTCCCATAATTCACAAGCCTCGCCCCATCAACGCCTAACTCAATCCACCCCACCGCCTCCAACGCCGCGCAGAACCCACGCATCCCCACCGCCGCGTCGATCTCCTTCCGCCCGTAATACTGCAGGAACCCATCCTCCGTCAGCCCGTCAGTCAGGCACCAAAGCACCACCAACGCCCCGACCACCTCCGACGGCTTTTTTTTCAGAATCGCCGAGATTTTTATCGTCTCCGGCTTCTGCGGCAACGTCGTCTCAATCTTGATCCAGCTCATCACATGCATCCTTTCCGTCACGGCCGCGCACCCTGCGCCGCCTCACAAGCTCATTCCCACGCACACGCTCCTCAGGCCCCCGCGCCCGCTCGAACACCCACCCACCGCCGCGCGCCACCAAATGCCCAAACCCATTCCCCACCAGCTCCCCCAACGCGAACCGCCACTCCGGCCCCAGCAGATACACCCACGCATCCGCGTCCAACGCCTGCCCCTCCACCGCGAACACCGTCCACAACGCCCCACGCCCCCGCGCCGAAAGCCGCTCGCAATGCAGCTCCCAGAACGAACGCAGCAAACCCTCCTCACGCGAGCAACCCATCACCAATCCCTCCTCGGCCAAGGCCCCACAATCCGCCCCCCCGACACCTCAAACACATCCCCACGCCGGAAATCCCCCGCGTCACGCACCCGCACCGGCCCCACCACCCCCGCGCCGATCGCACGCCCAAGCACCAACTGCCGGTTCGCCACAAACCCCACCACCTCCATCGACACCACGCCCCCCGCCGGCGCCAGGCTTTTCACGTCCAGCCCCCGAGCGCGGCACCACGCCCCCGTCATCCCCACCTCCCCCTCGCGAACATCCCAATCCACACCCCGGCGCAACGTTTTCCGAAACGCCACCAACTTCCTCCGCCGCCACCCCAGCGCACGGCACACCCCCCAATCCCCGTACACCTCAGGCAACGGGTCGTCCAGCACCACCCGCCCCTCGCTCACGCTCACCCACTTCCGTCTCCTCTCGCCCATCTCCGACCTCCTCATGCATTTAACGAAAGGGGGGGGCGTCGCCGCGCGGGGGGGAGGCCCCCCCGCCCCCTGCTCCATGCAAACCGCTTGCACAGTCTTCATAACAGATTGACTTTCCAACACGCCTACGAACTGTGAAACCTTCCTCGCGCGCGCCCCGCGCTCCCGCCCACGCCATTTCGGCCCCACCAAATCCATTCCGTCACGCGCGACCATTTTCATGCCTCCAGGAACTTCGTGGCCTCGTCGAGGCTCTCGGCCTTCGCGGGGGGCTCGCGCACTTCCACGACCTTGTCCAACTCCTGGCCCAGGGCCGCGCCGGCCTCTTCCAGTGTCTTCCAGATGGAGGCGATGGCGACGGGTCCGGCCTTGCGGACGGCCTCTTCGTCGGCGAGGAGGCCTTCGAGGGTGGCCAGGGCACGCTCGCTGAGGCGGCGGAGGCGGGCGAGGCGGGCGCGACGCTGGGCGACGGAGCGTCCGGCGCCTTGCTCGGTCTCGATGATGGCGGCGACGCTCCCGCGCGAGATCTGGCACATCACGGCGATCTCTCGCTGCGAGAAGCCGAATTCGAAAAACAGCCGCGCCGCCACGGCGTAGAGCCGCGGGTTCGATGCCTTCAGGTTCGCGCCCGTGTGGGCGGGGAAACGCCGATCGATGTCGGCGTCGGAGAGGCGCGCGATGGCCTCGCGCGTCGCGTCCAGCCGTTCGAAGCCCGGCAGGAAGCCCTCGTCTGGCAAAATCTCGCCGCCGTTCAACGCAGACATTTCGCCGTGTCCTCCTCCAACTGGCAGATCCACGCCTCCACGTTCACCGGGCGGATCCGCCAATAACGCCCCTCGCGATAGCAACGCAGCCCCTTGCGCCCGCGCGACTGGACGAACAGGTTGCACGCGTCCAGCACCGTCGCCACGTCAATCCCATAGGCCGCCGCCACCTCGCGCGCCGAGAGCGGCCGCGCGGCGAGCACCTCCGGCGCGATCCGCGCCCGCGTCGCATCCCTGTTCATTCGCGCGCCTCCTCCGCCACGCCGAAGGGCAGCCCCTCGACCGTGGACGTCTGCAGGCACTCCCACGGGATCCTGTTGAAGGTCGTCAGCAGGTTGCCGCAATCATCCATCGCCTGGCCCACCTCCACCAAAAGCGTCGCGCGCCTGCGCACCGTGCCCGGCGACACCATCACCTTCCCCAGGAAGCCCACGCCCTCCTCGAAGGTCGGCTCCCGGAAACGCACCGGCCGCAACGCCGACCACAGCGGCAGCGTCTCGCGATCCGGCGTCTTCGGCGTCCCGTAATAACGTACCCAAGCCACGTCCACCACCTCCTCGTCCAGGTCGATCCGGCGGATCTGGCCCACCGCCATCGCCGGGCCCGTCCCGTCCGTCACCCATGCCCCCAGCCGGAACCACCCCGGCAACGCCTCACTCAAAGCCATACGCCACCTCCTCCGCGATCTCCGGCGCGCCGGTGTCGCCCACCTCCCACAACGCGCCCTCCCCATCCAGCGAACGCCCCACCGCCCATGCCAACGGCAACCACAGCAGCGCCGACCCCACCGCCACCGCCACCATCTCCCACGCCTCCCGCCGCCGGCACTCCAGCCGCCACGCCTCGCGCTCCCGCGCCACGCGCCGCTCCCGCGCGACCCAATCCTCACGCCTCATTCCACGTTCTCCTCCTCGTCGTACCACTCCAGCAACTCGTCGACCTCCCCGCAGGCCACCCGCACGTCGTCGCACAAGTTTTCGATGGCCCTGCAAAGATCCTCGTCCAACGTGTCCACGTCGAACGGGCAATCCTCGTCGGCCTTATCCCGCAACCTGTGCGCATCCCCGATGGCCGACTCAAGCAACCCGCTCGCCGACGAAAGCAAACGGGCAATGCCCTCCAAAACCCGCCTCTGTTCCCTGACGTTCATCGCGCGCCCTCCCTCACCAGGTTCTCCGACAACACACGCTCCACCTCGTCGGCCCGGACAAAGAAACGTCCGCCCACCTTCGAGGCCCGCACGATCCCCTCGCCGATCAGCTTCCGCCGCACCCACTCCGGGCGCGACCCGAACAACCGCGCCACCTCATCCACCGTCAGCAAGCGTAGCGGCTCGCCCACGCCCATCGCCTCATTCATGCTGCGTCTCTCCATTTAGGTTTGTTAAACCTCCGGGGCCAAAAGAGAGGTTTGTTAAACCTCTTGCCAAAATAAAAACAACGCCATCGTCCACGGATTCGCCAAAGCGTCTTACTTTGGCAACATCTTCGATGGTCAGGCTAAGGTCAACCCTTTCGCCGTTTTTCCGTATTCTTGCGAACTTGCTCACGGATCCATTCATAATCATCCTCCGTCAATGCGATGGCGTCCAACTCTTGGTGCAAGATAAAAACAATCAGCTGCGACACCGACATTTGGCGCCGCTTGGCAAGAACCTTCAGCCGAGCCATCAACTCCAACGGTATCTGTATCGACCGAATGATTGTGTTCACATCTGGCTGATTCGGCATTTCATCGACCTTTCACGCCACTCATTATAGCGGTTTGTTAAACCGCGGGCAAGCGAAAAAGTGCGAAAGCGGGCAAAAAGTGCGAAAGCGCGCCTCTCAAACGTTGTCAGGGCCGTACTTGACGGCCGCCACCAACTCAAGTTCAATCCGAACGGTCTCCGACTCACTTGCGTTTGTCTTCATTTTTCCGAACCTCGTTTTTGATCCATTCCAAATCTTCGAGAGACAAAGGCCGACTGTCGAGCTCTTCGTGCAAAATGAAATTGATTAGCTGGGTCAGTGTCATCTTTCGCTCCCGAGCGAGCGAGCGCAGGCGCGCCATGAGCTCGACAGGGACACGCACAGAGGCGACCACTTTGTTCACATCCGGCTGGTTAGGCATCCTTGTCCTCCATCAATCTGGCAATAGAATAACACAGGTTGTTTACACCGCGCAAGCGAAAACACGCAAAAATGCGCGAAATGAGATATACTATGAACACCGACGATTAAACAAAGGGAAGCCGATGTCTGTTTACACAAACCGCGGAATGAAAATACGCTTTGACACGGCCTTCGCTTTTGCGCTCATCGGGCGGTTGGCCCCCAAACATACCGCGTTTACCGTCTTTCAATATGCCGAAGGGATCGAGCTCTCGCCCTCCTTCTTCTTTTGGGTGGCCGCCATGGCCACACTCACATTCTCCGATTCGTTGCTCCTTCTCTTCTTGATTCCTCCGCTGAGCGCGACTCTCCAGCTTCTCATGAAGCTGGCCAGGGCCTACACTCCGCTTGCCGGCGTGGCAATGCCGTTCTTTCGGCTTTACGGGATCCTTTATGGTTACGGGCTCTTCCTCGTTCCCCTCCTGGTTCTTGCCTACGCCAAAATGGGCTTCACAGGCATTGGCCTGCTCGTTGGCGCAGGCACACTAAAATCCATTCTTTGCAATGGCATCGAAAACGCTTATGCGGCGTGGTGGAAAAAGCACAATGGCAGACTCATTTGGGGCAGTGAACACAGTTTCGTCTATGCCTTTCAATATCTTGCACATAAACTAGGCGTGAATGCGCGCACCAACGTCTCTCTCCAAGAAAAGGAAAGCAAGCCGATGTTTGATGCGTTGGCGCGCTTGATCGTCGACCACCCAAATGTTTACGCAAGGTTCACGAAAGATGAGTACACGAACACACCCATTGACGAAACATTGCTCCATCTCGCGGTTCTCGAGGCGCCCCTGCCCGATTGAACAAATTCGAACCACCGTTCTATCCCCATCAAAGCTATGACACGTTTTACCATACTCCTCATTCAAGCGTTCACACTGGGAACAATCGGTTTCGCTTGGGCCGACAACGCGCCCTCTGCTCGTCAGCAAGAAGCCGCCAAACGCTGGGCAGATGCCCGTGCAATCGGCGGCGATACGGATACTCGCGAGGCACTCTTGCGACGAGACCGACTTAGAGCCGAGGCAATTGAACGCCGAGACCGCATAGAAGCGGCTATTCTTGCGGCCGAGACAGCTCAACTCGCGTCCACTGCCTCTCATGCCATTGCCGCCACGCTCGCCCCGCACGTCCGCGCCGGGACGCCCCTGCGCATCGACTACGACGGCGCCGAACGCATCATCCACCCCTACCGCCTCGGCACCAACCCCCGCACCGGCAAACACCTCCTTCGCGCTTGGGAAGAAAGCAAAGCCGGCGCGCCCACCCGCGGCTTCCGCACCTACGCCGTCAGCAAAATCCAATCCATCACCCCACTCACCAAACGCACCACCATCGACCTCCCACCCGCCGCCTGGCGCCCCGACAAAACCATCCCCAACCCCATCGCCCAGCGCAACCCACCAAAGGACCAAACTCCATGAACAACGAATCACAGATCAAGGCACAACTCACCCTCCACGAAGTTACCAACCGCAAGATTGATCCCGCCGCCCACGATAAGTGGGAGCACCTTCGCACCACTGTTACCCTCACCGTTCCAGAGGGACACTCCACGCGAGATGCGTTGCGCACTTGCCTCAACGATTTCTGCGCCAGTCACCCTGAACTCCACGGCTATCATCCATATGGGGAAATTGATGGCACAATTGGTGAACATCGTAAAAACCTTCGAATGCTCAGCCTCCTCCTCTCCAACGGCTCGCTCCCAGAGCTTCGTCTGCAAGCAAATATTCTCCCTTTTTGATACTGCCCGACAATTAAGGCCCGCCGTCCGGCGGGCCCGCGGGTGCAGGGGGTGTTTCCCCCTGCCGGGGTCAAGGGGCAGCGCCCCTTGTTTCCTCACGCCAGCTCCATTGGTCGGTCACACGCCCGCGAAGGATCCGCGTAAAACCGGCACACCGTCCGGATGTCGTCCCCGCTCACCTGCACCGCCGCCTCCGCCCCGAACTCCCGGTAGATCCGGTCGATGCACATCTTCCGCAGCTCATACGCCCCCTTGTGCCACTCCGGCGGCACCCACCCCAAGCGCCGCATCTCCGCGTTGATCCGGCGAAACGCCCCCACCGCGTCCGGCACCACCCGCGCATCCTCCTCCAGCCCCCCGCCGGCCGCCGCGGCCGCCGCCCGCAGCCGCCCATAAAACCCCACACTCATCACACACCGCACCAACCTCCCGCTCGACCGCGCCGTCTTCTGCGGGCGATACGCCAACACCACCCGCTCCCCCTCCCGCTGGAACCGATCCCACGACAGCCGCGCCGCGTCCCCATTGCGCATCCCGAACTGCACCATCAGCCCCGCCGCCACCCACACCCCCGGCTCCGCGCCCTCCAACCCCCGATACCACGCAAGCGTCGCCTCCCGCAACGCCGCCGGCGGCCGCACATACACCCTCTCCTCCTGCCGCCCCCGACGCCGCGGCAGATCCGGCAACGCCACCGCCAGCCCCCGCGCCCGATAACGCTCCAACGCCCACCGCGAAAACACCCCCCGCACATGCGAAAGATGCGCGAACACACTCACCGGCCTCACCCCCCGCGCCAACGCCCCCGCCACAAAAGCATCCAGCCTCCCCCGATCCAACGCCGACACCGCGTCCCCCTCCCGCAGCCCACACTCCCTGCACACAAACCGGAACGACCGCAACACCACCCCCACGCTCGACGGCCTCGGCGTCCCATTCAGCTCAAACTCCACCCCCGCGATCTCCTCATAAATCTCCGCCAACTCCCCCAACGACGGCACCCGCAACCTCTCCTCCGGCGCCCGCTCCGCCTCCGCCACCACCTGATCCCCCCACACCCGCACCCAACGCCTTGCCGCCGCCGTCGGCCTCCCCCTTCCATCATAAGCCTCCGCCCCCCGCAGCGGCGCCACCGCCCGGACCATCCTCCCATGCACCGTCTTCACCCCATACAGCCGCCCATTGCGCACATACAGACACTCCCCGATCCGCACGAACCGCCCCTCCGTCCTCCGCAACGCCTCCGCCGAGACCCTCGCGCAATCCTTCGCCATCGCTCCAACTCCATTCGTCCGCCCGGGCCCATCCCGAGCGACCCCTTAACTGTACCAAATCCCCCACGCATTGTGCAAGCGCATTGTCAAGTTCTCCGCCACACACCACCATGCACGGACAAACACTAAATATCCTTGATAATCAATATAACATATTTATTTACATCATAATATTAAAAACTACAAGCAAATCAAATCCCATTGCCCATCCCTACAACATCCAAAAAAATGAAACCTAGGAGGTTTCACCCCAAACCCTCCCGACTTCGGGGGCAAACCCTAGGAGGTTTGGGGGCAAACCCTCCCGACTTTCGCTCCGGGGCGGCGCTTTTTGTCTTGCGCGGGGGGAGGTGTTTTTGGTAGGATTGGTGGCGCATTGAGGGAGTAGCCGGCGCGGAAGCGCGGTAGGCCAACAGTCTCGGCGGGAACGCCTGGTCTATCTTCGATGGCGAGACTCATGTGCGGCGGGAACGCCGCGCTGGGTCGCACTTGGTCAGTGAGCAGGAAGGCCCGCGCGGGAAGCGCCGGGCCTTTTTGTTTGGACACGTGAGAGAAGAGTGACGATGGACAAAGCGTTTCACACACCCGCCGAGGAGGTGTTGCGCGCGCTCGGGAGCGACGCGCGGCAGGGGCTTTCGGAGGAGGGCGTCCGGGCGAGCCGCGAGGCGCACGGCGCGAACGAGTTGGAGCGGCCCGAGCCGATCGGCTGGTGCCGGCGCCTGGCGGAGGCCTTCGCCGAGCCGATGATCCTGTTGCTGGTGCTGGCGTTGCTGATCATGGTGGGCGTGAACGTGGCGCACCTTGTGACCGGGGGGGAGACGGAGTTTGCCGAGTGCGTGGGCGTGGCGTTGGCCATTCTGCTGTCGGTGGGGATCTCGGTGGGGATGGAGGGGCGGAGCGCGAAGGCCTTCGAGGCCCTGCGCGGGATGGGGGCGGACGTGCGCCCGCGCGTGCTCCGCGGCGGCAGGAGCGTGCGTATCCCGCAGAGCGAGCTGGTGGTGGGCGACGTGATGTTCGTGGGCACGGGCGACAAGCTGACGGCCGACGGGCGGCTGATCGAATCGACGGGACTGATCGCCGACGAGAGCGCCCTGACGGGCGAGAGCGCGCCGGTGGCGAAGTCCGCCGTGGCGGAGGTGGCGGCGAACGCGCCGGTGGCCGAGCGGCCGACGATGCTCTATGCGGGCAGTTTCGTGACCGCGGGCACGGGGCTGATGGTGGTGACGGCGGTGGGCATGGGCACGGAGTTCGGGCGGATCGCCGCGGCGTTGGCGGGGCAGGGGGGCGGCAAGACGCCGCTTCAGGAGCGCCTGGCGCACTTGGGCAAATGGGTGACGCTGGCGGGCATCGCCGCGGCGACGCTCGTCTTCGCGGTGCAGCTGGGGCAGGATTTCTTCCATCACGGGGGGATCTCGTGGAGGCTGTTGGGCGAGGCGTTCATCTCGGCCATCGTGCTGATCGTGGCGTGCGTGCCCGAGGGCCTGCCCACCATCGTGGCGATGAGCCTGGCCATCAACGTGCTGAAGATGGCCAAGCAGAACGCGCTCGTCAAGAAGCTCGTGGCCTGTGAGACGATTGGGTGCGTGACCTTCATCTGTTCGGACAAGACGGGCACGCTGACGGAGAACCGGATGGCCGTCCTGGCCCTCGTGGACGCCGAGGGGACGCGTTGCGCGCCGGAGGGCGATCTGCTGACGAATCTGTGCGTGAACGCCACCGCCGACCTCACGGCCGACGGCAAGGGGTTCGTGGGCAACCCAACGGAGGGTGCGTTGCTTGTCGCCGCCGCGAAGGAGGGCCATGACCCCGCCGCGCTCCGTGCCACCGCCCGCATCGTCTCGGTCGAGCCCTTCTCCTCCGACACCAAGCGCATGGTCACGCGGCTGGGGGGTGACCGCCCGCTCACGCTCATGAAGGGCAGCCCCGAGGTCGTGCTCGCCGCCTGCGACATCGCCCCGGAGGCCCGCGCCAAGGCCGAGGCCGAGATGGCCGTCTGGCAGGACCAGGCCTGCCGCGTGCTGGCCTTCGCCCATGCCGAGGGCGAGGGGGCGCTTGTCTACGACGGCTTCGCGGCCATCGCCGACCCCGTGCGCGGGGACGTGCCGCCGGCCATCGAGGCCTGCCGCACCGCGGGCATCGAGGTAATGATGCTCACCGGCGACAATCTGATCACCGCCTCCGCCATCGCCCGTTCGCTCGGGATGTTGGAGGGCGGCCATCGCGCCGTCACCGCCGCCGAGCTGGAACGGCTCGACGACGCGGCCTTCGCCGAGGCGCTCAAGACCGTGCGCGTCATCGCGCGCTCCACCCCCTCGGTCAAACTGCGCGTGGTGCGGGCGCTCAAGGCACGGGGCGAATCCGTGGCCGTGACGGGCGACGGCATCAACGACGCGCCGGCCATCAAGGAGGCCGACGTGGGCGTGGCGATGGGCATCACCGGCACCGAGGTGACCAAGGAGGCGTGCGACATCCTGCTGCTCGACGACGCCTTCGCCACGATCGTCCGCGCCATCCGTTGGGGGCGCGGCATCACCGACAACTTCAAGCGCTTCATCCTCTTCCAGCTCACGGTCAACGTCTCGGCCGTGCTGGTCGTCCTCGTGGCGGTGATTTTCGACGAGCCCCCGCCCTTCTCGCCGCTGGAGCTTCTCTGGATCAATATCATCATGGACGGCCCGCCCGCGCTCTGCCTGGGCTTGGAGCGCATGAGCGACGACCTGCTCCACCGCAGACCCATCCGCCGCGACGCGCCGCTCGTGAGCCGTGGGATGGCACTGCGCATGGGAATCGTCGGGTGCTTCATCGCCGCGCTCGCCCTGGTCCAGCTGCGGTGGTGGGATTTCCTGGGCACGGGCTTCGGCACGGCCGCCAACGCGACCGCCGTCTTCACCCTCTTCGTCTTCTGTCAGCTGGCCAACGCCCTCGCCGCGCGCTGCCCGGAGGGCGGCAACCCGCTCCGCGGGCTGTGGGGCAATCCGGCGCTTCTCGGCGCCCTGCTCATCGCGGCCGCGCTCCAGTGGGTCATCGTCGTCTACGGCGGCGCGGCCTTCGGCACCGTACCGCTTGCGGCGGAGACGTGGCTGCGCATCGTGGCCGCGGCGGCCACCGTGCCCATCCTCGCCGCCTGCCTGCCCCGAACCCGGGCCTGAGGGGAGGAGCCATGCGTCGTGCCGTCCTTGCCCTCCTGCCACTGTGCCTGACCCTGTGCGGGTGCGTGGAGCCTTTCGCCCAGTCGCCCGTGAACGCCGCGCTCGTGCGGCGATGCGGGCGGGTGGATCTCTATGGCATGGATCTCTTTCTGGCGGAGGTCTCCGAGGCGCGGATGCATGGGCTCTCGGCGGGGCTTTTCTCGACGAAGGAGGGCGTGCGCGGCGCACAGCTGGGGGTGATGACCGCGACGACCACCGGCGAGGGCGGGGTGCGGGGCCTTCAGCTCGCCCTTGCCACCGGCATCCTCGGTTCGGCGGGCGGGGGGCAACCGCCGAGCGCCGGCGCGCAGGTCGGCGCCATGAACGTGGCCCAAGGGCTCCGGGGAGCGCAGGTCGGGGTCATCGGCAACATCGCCCAAGGGCTCGGCGGTGCGCAGCTCGCCCTGCTGTACAACCTGGCCTTGGACGGCTGGCGCGGCGCGCAGGTCGCCGCCATCAATCGCGCCGTCACGTTGCGTGGCGCGCAGGTTGGGCTGAAGAACGCCGCGACCTGCGGCGGCCCCGGCGCCCAGATCGGCCTGCTCAACGTCATCGACGGCGACGCCTTCGACGACCGCCCCGATGCCCTGCCGGGCTTGCGCGTCCAGATCGGCTTGCTGAACTTCGCCCCTGGCTCCCGCTGGCCCATCCCGCTCCTCCGCTTCTACGAACCCTAGTCGGCGAGAGGGCTTCCTGACGCGTCGCACGGTGTTTTGGCGGCAATCAGCGGGGGTGAGCCCAAGAGCGGCGTTTCTCAAAGAGGAAATAGGCGTCCATGCCCGGTGGCGGGCGCCCCTTGGCATCGCGCATCGGGGGCTTGTGCGGGTCGGGGTGGCGCGGGTGGAAGAACGTCGTGATGTGGAAGCCGCACTTGTTCACGTAGAAATGGATGTTGCGTCGTTCGAAGACGGGCGTCACCAAGCGCCAATCCGCTTCCGGCCAGCGGGCCTCCAACGCCCGCCATGCGGCCGAACCCAAGCCGTGCCCCTCCCTGCCGGGTTCGAGAAAGAAGAGTTCCAGCGTGTTACGCCGCCCGCCGCGCTCGACCCGTACCTGCGCCCCGCCCACGCGGCGGCCTTCGGCGAGGAGCCAGAACGTCTCGATCCCGGGCTCTCGGAATTGCCGCAGATCCTCCTCCGCGGAAGGCCATGGCACTTCCGTCCCCGCGCCGTGGGCCGCGCGCAGGGCGGGGGCGAAGGCGAGCCGGCCCATTGCCGCGAATGTCGGCAACTCCGCCTCGCGGACCGACTCGAAGGAGATCGCGGGTGTCATCGTGCGTGGTCTTCAAGGGCGGTTTGCGCGGAGTGCGGCGCGCATCCAGCGGAGGTCGCGGCGACGCATGGCACGGCGTTCCTCGGGCGTGGCGTCGTCGGCGTCCGTGAGGTGGTCGCACCCATGGGCGATGTAGAGGACGGTCTCCTCGATCCAGGTGGTGCGGCGGAGGCGGTCGGCCATGCGGCGGGCCTCGTCGAGATTGACGTAGAGTTCGCCGACGAGGCCGGGCGGTTCGGGCGGGACGCTGTCGTAACGCTGGGTGATGACGTCGGTGGGGCCCTCGTGGCCGAGGATGGCGGCGTTGATTTGGGCGGAGAGCGCGTCGTGGACGAGGTGGATCGTCACCTCGCGCCACGGGGTGGGGGGGCGCGCCCAGCGTTGGGCGGCGGCGACGCACGCCTCGGCGGCACGGCGCAGGGTGGCGCGGGGGAGTTCGGCGGGCAGGCGCCCATGGATTGCCAGCGTGACGGCGGTCATGCGTTCCTCCGGGTGACGAAGGCGGAGAGCGCCACGCCCATCAGGGTGAGCGTCACGCCCAATGCCATGAGCCCGTCGAGGGGCTCGTTCAGGATCGCGGCGGCGGCCAGGACGCCGACCACCGGGTTGAGATAGAGCGGCAACGAGGCACGCAACCCGCCGAGCACGGCCACCGCGCGGTTCCAAGCCACGTAGCACAGCGCGGAGGCCATCAACCCGAGGAAGAGCAGGCGCCCCAACGTGCCGCCGTCGGCCAAGGGCGTCGCGCGCCAGGCGCCGAGCTCGGGCAGGCAGAGCGGGATCATCGCCAAGAGCCCCCACAGAAAGGTTCGGCGCGTGATCGCGAGCCCGTCGCCCGAGGGCAGGCCCACGACCGTGTAGGCCGACCATGCGGCGGCGCCGAGCGCGGCGAGCGCGACCCCCTGCCAGGCACCGCGCAGGGCGCCCCAGTCCCCATCCGTCACCGTGAGCGTCACCCCCGCGATCGCCAGGGCGAACCCCAGCCAGTACCCCGGGCCAAGACGCGCCGTGCGCCCGAGGGCGCGTTCGATGAGCGCGGTGAGCAACGGGGAGGTGCAGACGATCACGGCGACGATCCCCGCGCGGGCATGGGCGAGCGCGTGGTTCTCGAAGAAAAAATAGAGCGCGATCCCCAGGGCCCCGCCGATGGCCATGCGTGTCTCCGCGCGCCACCCCATCCAGCGCAGACGCCGCGGGGCGAGCGCCCAGAGCGCGGCGTAGCCGATCGCGAAGCGGAGCGCCAGGATCTCCGTGGCCGGCAACGCCGCAAGCAACTGCTTGGTGGTGGCGAAGGTCGTGCCCCAGACCGTGACGGCCAGGAGGCATGGCAACCAACCGTGGAGGAGGCGGTTCCGCATAAGGGTGGTGGGAGGGGGGAGCGCGGGACGCGCCCCGGGCGCTCAGCCAGGCAGGCGCGTCCCGGGACGTCGTCGCGGCAGGCTTATTCCGCCGTGCGCGCGTACCACTTGCCCGTCGGTTTGACGAAGATGGCGTCGTAGTTGGCGCGGAGTTTCCTGCCGTCCGGGGTCTTGAGGTAGGTCACGCCGTTTTCCTCCACGGTCTCGCCCCGGAGCTCGGGGAGCGTCTGCGCCTCGCGCCCGGCGATGGCCTTGGGGAACTCGCAGTTGGCGTAGGGGCGGACGGCGGGGGTGTTGCCGGCGAGGAAGACGTCCACGCCGGTGTGGTCGCCGGAGGAGTAGCGGACGCCCCAATCCTTGGCGCGGCCGGACTTTTTGGCGGTGGCGGCGCGGACGGCCCGGATGCGTTCGCCGGGGCCATCCTTGGTGCGGGGGAGGGTCAGGCCGCCGGTCTCGTGGTCGGGGGCGATGAGGACGACCGTGTCGGGGTGGGCCTTGGCCCAGGCGAGGACTTGGGCGACCGTCTCGTCGAAGGTCAGAAGCTCATGGACGGACCAGGGCAGGTCGTGGGCATGGGCGCCGTGGTCGACCTGCGCGCCCTCGATCATCAGGAAGAAACCGTCGGGGTCTTGGCTCAGGATCTCGATTGCCTTGGCGGCCATCGCGGGAAGGGTCGGCTCGGCGCAGGGTTTGTCACGCCGCTCGACCATCGCGGTGAGCGAACCGTCGCGGAAGAGGCCGAAGACCTTGCCGCCTTTGATGGCCGCGAGGGCGTCCGCGTTTTCGGGGAGGGCGTATCCTTTGGCGCGGAGGATATCGGCGCGCTCGGGCGTGAGCAGTTCGCGCCCGCCGCCCAGGAAAAGGTCGATGCCCGATCCGATCTGCCCCTCGATGAGGGCGTCGGAGTCGTAGCGTTTCACCGCGTGGCTGGAGAAGGCCGCCGGCGTGGCGCCGACGATGGTGTCGGTGGTGACGATGCCCACCGCCTTACCCTGCGCCTTGGCCCAGTCGCCGAAGGTGAGGAGCGGGCGCTTCTCGACGTCGAAGGCGACGGCGCCGTTGTAGGTGCGCGTCCCGCACGACATGGCGGTGGCCGCCGCCGCGGAATCGGTCACCTCGCTGTCCGCCGAACGTGTCTGCACGAGCCCGTAGATGGCGGTGTCCAAGGCGAGCGGCGCGCCCTTGACCTGCCGGGCCACGGTGAGCGTGGCGACGCCCGTGCCGTCGGGGATCATCACGATGATGTTCTTGGGCGCGGCGAGGCCGCAGAGCGGCATGAGCAACGCCGCCGTCAGCAACAGTTTGAGGGGGGCTTTCATAAGGAATCCTTTCATGGGACGAACGGGTCTATTATGCCATATTCCGACCGAAAAAACAGTCTCTCGCCACCCGCGCCACACGTGTGTCCCCGCCTAGGCACCCAGGGTTTTTCGTGTGCGGCCTTCCCCCTTTGCGTGTTTTGTGCTAAGATAACCCCATGAAAACGAAAACGCTCCTTCCCCTGTTGGCGATCGCGACGCTCCTCTCGGGCTGCGCGGCGGTGAGTTACCGGAATCTTGCCGAACTGCCGGGCGAGACGCTCTCGACCCATTGCACGCTGGCGCGCTTCGAGGGCATCGAGGACGTGCCGTGCCGCTTCCGCACCACGCTCTGCCCGAACCAGTGCGACCACGGCGGCAAGTACGCCCGCTTCGCCATCGTGGAATACACCGCCTACGAAAAGCAGGGCCGCTACGGCGACCCCGTCCAACGCGACTTCATGGTGCGCGTGGCGCATAAGGACGGCTCGCCCGACGCCGACACCCCCGTGCCCCTGCGCGAGGTCATCGCCGCGCTCAAACCCGGCCAGGTCGTCGGGTTGGACTGGGCGCACGTCTACGTCACCGACCCGAAGACCGGCTCCAAGTGGCCGGAGCGGATCGTCACGCGGTTGGCGGAATGAGCGACGCCCCCCTTCGCGTCCTGATGGCCGCCGGGGAGGTCTCCGGCGATATGTACGGCGGCGCGCTCATCCGCGCACTCCGCGCGCGTTTCCCCGGCCGCGCCATCGAGGTCCGCGGCATGGGGGGCGACGCGATGCGCGCCGAGGGCGCCGACCTGCTCTACCACACCGACGCCCTCGGCGCGATGGGCATCGTCGAGGTCTTGGGGCGGCTCCGTTTCTTCCGCAAGGCGCTCGACGACATGACGGCTTTGGCGCGGGAGTGGCGCCCCGACTTGCTGGTGACGCTCGACTATTATTCCTTCAACATCGCCCTGGCCGAGCGGGTCAAGGCCTTGGGCGTGCGCACGGCGCATTACATCTCGCCCAAGGTGTGGGTGTGGCGGCGCGGGCGCATCAGGCGGGTCGCGCGGGCGTATGACCTGCTGCTATGCATCTTCCCCTTCGAGCCGGCGCTTTACGCGCCCGCCGGCCTCCGCGCCGTTTACGTGGGGCATCCCTTGGTGGAACAGGCGGCGGCGACGCGCTCCGAGCCGCCGCCCGAGCTCCCGTGGCACGGCGCCGCGCGGCGGGTGGCGCTCCTGCCGGGGAGCCGCGCGGGGGAGATCCGAACGCTTCTGCCTGTCTTTCTGGAAGCGGCGCGGCAGGTCGAGGCCGAGATCGGCGACTGCGCCTTCGTCCTCCCCGCGCCGACGCCGAAAATGCGGGCCGAGGCCGAACGCATCCTCGCGCGGCACCCCGGCCCCAAGACGCTCACGGTGGTCGACGGCCAGGCGCGGCACGTGCTGGCGCAGGCGCGCGCGGCGATGATCGCCAGCGGCACCGCCACGCTCGAGGCGTGCCTGATGGATTGCCCCGCCGTGCTGGCCTATCGCGTGAGCCTGGCCACGGAACTCCTTGCGCGGCTGATCACCCTCCGTGCGCATTTCCGTTTCGCCGGGCTCGTGAACATCGTCGCCGGGCGGTTGGCCATGCCGGAGCTGCTCCAACGCACCTGCGTGCCCGCCAACGCCGCGCGGTGGTGCCTCGCCTATCTGCGCGACACCCCGGAGCGCCGCGACCTGCTCGCCGCCTACGCCGAGGTGCGCGAGCGCCTGGGGGGCGTCGGAGCCACCGCGCGCGCCGCCGACGCCCTCGCCAATCTGCTTCGCTGATTCCCATCTCCCGAACTCGGAGGTCGTGTCATGCAAATACCAACTCAGCCGGCCGCACGGCCGGCGTCGCTCAAGGGAGTGTTATGGTTCGGCGTCTCCGGCGCCATGCTCATCCTCATCGGGCTTGTGGCCATGCTGGCGGCCAATTGGCATTGGGTGCCCTTTCCCGCGCAGATCGCCGTGGCCTTTGCGCCGCTCGTCGTGGCGTGGGGCTGGTGCCTGCGGCTGTGGCGGCAAGGGTGGGACGACGTGGCGGCCGAGGAGGTGCTGGGCGCGATTTGGGCGGGTGGGGTGATCTGCGCCGTCGCGCTCTTGGGGCGCATCCTGCAGTTGGCCTCGGACGAGTTCGCCTTTTGCGCCGTGGTCACGGCGTTGCTTCTGCCGATCGTCTGGCTGTTGCGCTCCAAGGCCGCGTGGTTCGTCTGCGTGGGCTTTGCCATCGCCGCCGCCTGCTTGGTCGAGGAGATCGGGGGGCTGACGCGGGCGCAGGAGGCCGCCGGGATGTTGGCGGTGGTCGCCGTGTGCACCGTCGCGCTCACGCCTCGGACGGTGGCGCAGTGGCGCGTGGGGGGCGCGGATGGCGTGGCGTGGCGGTGGCTGATCGCGCTGGGGACGAGCGTCTGGCTCATCGTCGCCTCCGTCGCGCTTGTCGGGTTCCTGGATTGTTGCATGGGCTGGAGCGAGACGGTCGTCACGGCCCTTTTGGTCCTTTTTCTTGCCGCGTTCGGCTTTTTTGCCGTGTCGGTCGAGCGTGGGAGGGCGCCGCATGATCGGCCGCTCTCGCTCTTCCTGACCTTCGGTGTGTTCGTCCTGATGTTTGGCTTCGCCGCGTTCGGCGCGGATATTGGGCTGTCCGGCCCGGCTTTCCCGCTGTGGGCCGTTGGCGCGGTGACGCTCCTGGCGTGCGTGGCGCCGGTGTGCAGGGGGCGGTTGCGCGACGAGGGGGTCTTCCTCTTCCTGGCGCCGGCCGTCTGCGCGACCTTGGCCACGGAAAGCGGGTGGGTGTCGCTGGCGGGGACGTTGGCGGTGGGTATCGCGGCGCTCGCGCATGGCGTCGTCGTCGGGCGGCGGATGGTGGCCAATGAGGGGCTCATCCTCACGCTCGGCGCCACGTGGTCCGGCGCTGTCGCCGCCGAGGCCAATCTCATGCTCAGAGGGGGCGTGCTCGTCGTGGGTGGCGTGGCCCTGCTGGCGCTCAATCTCCTGATCGCCCGCCGTGCGCGGAAGGAGGCCCACCATGAATAAGACGCTTCGTCTCGTCGTGCTCGTGGCGGCCATCCTGGCGCAGGCCGCCGTGCCCGCATGGATGCTCATCAAGCATCATCTCATCCTCACGCGCGGCGAGAAGGTCGTCCTGCCCGTTACCTTCGGCGACCCGCGCGACCTCTTCATGGGGCATTATGCGCGCCTGAGGGTTGCGGGGAAACTGCCACCCCTGCTCCAGGGCATCCCGGATAACTATCTGCGTTACTACTGCGACCAACGTTACGCCAAGAGGTTCGATCGCCTCAATGCTGACTATCCCGGCGAACTGACCGTCCGTGTGTGGCGAGGTGCGGCCTTGGCCGAGACCCTCACCATCGGCGGGATGCCCGCCTACGCCTTCATCGACCAAAATGCCTCCGCGCAAGCCGCCGACGAACGCGGGGACACGCTCCGCCTGCTCGCCGTCGACGCCTCCTCGGGCTTCTTGAACGAGGATCTTGAGATGGCCGAATGGGTTGCGGGGATGGACTTCGGGCGAGGCGAGGAGGGCTTCGTCGTGCCCTGCACCGTCGAGGATTGGTGGCGGGCCACGTATGGCGCGCTCCCCGGCGACCCACCCATGACCCCGCTCGAGTCCTCGGCCCGATGGAGGGCGGCAGGCGATGCGATTCGCCGATGCGATTGGGATACGCCAATGGTCTTCCCCCTCTTCAGCCAGCCCCCCGCGGGCGTCGCGAATGTCTCTCCCGAGCACATCGCGGCGTACTATGCGACCATCCGCGATTGGAACTGGTCGTTCCGCACAGGGCAGAGGCTCCTCTTCTTGGGCGACGCGGGGGCCTTCCCGCCGCGCGAGGCGCTCGCCGCCCTGCGCAAGACCTTGCCCGAGGCCCGCTGGCTCCTTCCCGCCGCGACGCTCCCCGAGGAGCTCGACCCCGACGCCGTCGTCCTCCTGCTTGACGCCCCGCCCGCGAAAGACCCCGGCGCGCCGTGGCTCTTGCGTGGGCGGGCCGACCCCAACCGTCCGCTCCCGAAGGGTTGCCTCGGCACCCTCGAACGGATCGACGCGCTCGACGCCTTCGCCCCGCCCGTCTCCGGCGAGGCCGCGCGACTCATCGCCCAACTGCGTAAGATGCCGGGGGATTCCGCCACAGAGGGTTTCCTGCAGGCGTGCGTCCTGGCGCTGATCCGCGAGGCCAACGCCTTGGGCGACCGCGCGCTGCTCGACCGTGCGCTCCTGCTTGACGAGCGGTGCACGCTCCGCGCGCGTTACGAGCGCTGCCCCTCCTACGCGGCTTACCGTGCGCTCGTCGCCCGCCTCGCCCATCGCGAGAGCCTGGGCAAGCGTGTCCTGCTGGGCGGTTGGCCGGCCGTTCGGGTCGCCGCCGGCGACCCGCCCCCGCCGCCCGTGGCGACCCCGCAGACCCAGCAGACGATTCTGGCTTTGGCCGATGCCTTGAGGATCGGTTCGCCGCGCGGCGAGTGAGCCGCGTCCGGACAAAAAAAGAGCCCCGACCGAATGGTCGGGGCTCTTTTTGCTTTCGCCGCGCTTAGGCGTTGAGGGCGGCGGTGATCTCGTCGAGCTTGGCGCGGAGCTCGGCGGGGATGCGGTCGCCGAACTTCTCCCAAGACTCCTTGACGCCGGCGACTTCCTTCTTCCAGCCCTCGATGTCCACGGTGAGGAGCTCATGGAGCGTCTCGGGGGTGGTCTCGCAACCAGTCAGGTCAATGGCGTCGTCGGTGGGCATGATGCCGATGGGGGTGTCCTTGGTCTTGGCCTTGCCCTCGATGGCCTCGCAGGCCCACTTGAGGACGCGGGAGTTGTCGCCGAAGCCGGGCCACATGAAGTGCCCCTCGGCATCCTTGCGGAACCAGTTCACGAAGAAGATCTTCGGGAGCTTGTCGGCGGCGATCTTCTTGCCCATCTCGAGCCAGTGGCCGAAGTAGTCGGCCATGTTGTAGCCGCAGAAGGGCAGCATGGCCATGGGGTCGCGGCGGACCTGGCCGATCTGGTCGGAGATGACGGCGGCGGTGACCTCGGAGCCGGCGGCGGAGCCCATGTAGACGCCGTGGGCCCAGTCCTTGGCCATGTTCACCAGCGGGATCGTGGAGGGGCGGCGGCCGCCGAAGAGGATGGCGGAGACGGGCACGCCATCGGGATCCTCCCACTCCTTGGCGATCACGGGGCACTGGACGGCCGGGGCCGTGAAGCGGGAGTTCGGGTGGGCGGCCTTGATGGGCTCGCCGGAGCCGTCGGGGTTGGCGACCATCTTCTTGGGGTTGGCCTTGGAGGCGTAGCAGTCATTGCCCTTCCAGTCGATGCCATGGGCGGGGGCGGGGACGCCCATGTCCTCCCACCACACGTCGCCGTCGTCGGTGAGGACCACGTTGGTGAAGATGGTGTTCTTCTCGCAGGCGTGGAGGGCGTTGGGGTTGGAGACCTTGGAGGTGCCGGGGGCGACGCCGAAGAAGCCGTTCTCGGGGTTGATGGCGTGGAGGGCGCCGTCCTTGCCCACGTGCATCCAGGCGATGTCGTCGCCACAGGTCTCGACCTTCCAGCCGGGGAGGGTGGGGAGCATCATGGCGAGGTTCGTCTTGCCGCAGGCGGAGGGGAAGGCCGCGGTCACGTAGTAGCTCTTGCCCTCGGGGCTGGTGAGCTTGAGGATGAGCATGTGCTCGGCCATCCAGCCTTCCTTGCGGGCGAGGACGGAGGCGATGCGCAGGGCGAAGCACTTCTTGCCGAGGAGGGCGTTGCCGCCGTAACCGGAGCCGAAGGACCAGATGGCCTCCTCGCCGGGGTCGGTGAACTGGGTGATGTACTTCTTCTCCATCGGGGCGCAGGGCCAGGCGACATCCGCTTGGCCGGGCTCAAGCGGGGCACCGACGGAGTGGTAGCACTTCACGTACTCGGCGCCCTCGTTGATGAGGGCGAGCGCCGCGTCGCCCATGCGGGTCATGATGCGCATGTTGCAGACGACGTACGGGGAGTCGGTGAGCTCGACGCCGAGTTTCGAGAGCGGCGAGCCGATGGGGCCCATCGAGAAGGGGATGACGTACATCGTGCGGCCCTTCATGCACCCCTTGTAGAGATCCCACATGATGGTGCGCATCTCGGTGGGATCCATCCAGTTGTTGGTGGGGCCGGCGTTGTTCTTGTCCTTGCAGCAGATATAGGTACGCTTCTCGACGCGCGCGACGTCGGACTCATGGGAGCGGACGAGGTAGCAGCCGGGGCGCTTTTTCTCATCGAGCTTGATCCACGCGCCGCGGGCGACCTCGGCGGCGGCCAGACGGTCATACTCTTCCTGCGACCCGTCGCAGACGACGATGTTTTCGGGGGTGGTGTGCTCGGCGAATTCCTTGACCCAGGCCTTCAGCTCAGGGTTGATGATCTTCTCAAGCGCTTTGCAGCAGCAGCTCATGATGCTTCTCCGTGCGTTGTTGGGTTTGGGGCCGGGACCGGCTTGGCCGCGCACCCGCGCTTCCGTCGGCCATTGACCTATAAAACGCCGTCTATTTTATCGCACTCCCCATCCCCGCGCAAGCAAAAACTCGCCGGCGTCGGCGTGCGGAGCGTCCGCAGGGCGATTGCGCGGATACAGAACCGTGTCGGGCCGTTCCGGGAAGGGCGGGCCGCTCGTCCCCCGGCCAGCCGGCGCACGCATCGCCATGCCGCCACCCCTCGCTCGCGCGGTGGGGCCGGCGGGCGCCACGGGGTCAGCGATTGCGGAGCGCCGGGTCGAAGACGTCGCGGAGGGCGTCCGCGAGACGGTTGAAGATCAGCACCAGCAGGAAGATGGCCAGCGAGACGAAGGCGAGTTCCCACCAGATGCCTTGCCAGAGCCGGACGCGGGCGTTGTTGATCATCACGCCCCACGAAGGCTCGCCCTGCACGCCGATGCCGAGGAAGGATATGAAGACCTCGGTGGCGACGCTCGCGGGGAAGCGGATGGAGAAGGAGATGAGCACGATGTGCATCACGTTGGGCAGGATGTGGCGGAAGAGGATCCGCCCGTGCGAGTAGCCCAGCACGCGGGCGGCTTGCACGTAGGCGCGGTCGCGATGCTTGATGACCTCTCCGCGGATGTTGCGGCAGACGCTCACCCATGTGGTCAGGCCGATGCCGAGATAGATGCCGAAGAGCCCTTTGCCCGCGATCAGGGCGATTGCCAGGATGAAGAGCAGCCCGGGCATGGCCGAAACGGTGGCGCAGAGCCAGACGACCACGCTGTCGACCTTGCCGCCGAAGTAGCCGCCCAGGCACCCGAGGAGCACGCCTAGCGGGATCGCGATGAGCGAGGTCATCACGCCTACGTGAAAGGCGATCCGTGCCCCTTGGATGAGCCGTTGGAGCACGTCGCGTCCGAGATTGTCGGAGCCCAACCAGTAACGGTGGCGCCGTTCCGGCACGGGCGTCCCGTCGGCCAATGTGTGCGCCGGCCAGACGCCGATGCTGAGCGGCGGCAGATAGCGGCATTCCAGGTGGGTGACGTTGTAGGGCGCTTGGCGTTCCGGCCCCCAGGTGAGGCATGCGGGGGCGTTCTCCCACAGACTGCCTTTGTGATAGCGATAGACGATCTCGCCATAGAGCGCCGTGAGGGTGTAGAGTGCGATGGCGACGATGCACAGGCGCGTGCCCCAGTCGCCCCACAGCCGGGCCCAGGCGGAGGGGGCCCGGCGGGCGGCGCTCTCGGCGGCGGGCGTGTCGGGGATGGCGCTCATTGTGCGAACCTCACGCGGGGGTCAAGCCAGCCATACGCGATGTCGGTGAGCAGGTTGACCACTTGATAGATTAGGGCGCCGAAGATGACCACGGCGCGGACGACGGACATATCGGCGGAGTTGATGGCGTTGATGCTCACGCAGCCGAGCCCGGGGATCCCGAAGAAACTCTCCAGCAGGAGGCTCCCCGTGAAGAGATAGGGGATGGAGAGCGAGATGTAGGTGACGATCGGGATGAGCGAATTGCGCAACACGTGCACGAAGAGCACCCGTCCCCGGCTGACGCCCTTGGAGACCGCCGTGCGGACGTATGGGCGGTAGACCTCGTCGAGGATGGCCGCGCGGTAGAAACGCACGTCGAACCCCAGCGCGCTGACCACGCCGATGAGCACCGGGAGCGCCAGGTAATACGCGCTCTCGTACCCCCAGATCGGGAAGATCGGCCACTTGAAGCCGAGCAGGAACTGCCCCAACAGGATCCAGACCACGTAGTTCACGCTCATGAGCAGCGTGGACACCGCCAGCACCCCTTTGTCCAACAGCCCGCCCTGGAAGGCCGCGCACAGCAAGCCCAGCACCACGCCAATCCCCGCGCCGAAGAGGAGGATCGGCACGGAGAGCGAGAGCGTCGGCAGGAGGCCTTGCGCCAGCACCGTCGTCACCGGTTGCTTCGTCTCCAACGACATCCCGAGATCCAGATGGATCAGCCCATTGAGATACCGCACGAACTGCGAGTCGAAGAAATGGCGTGTGTGCCGCCGCACATCCGTGGCGCCGTCGGCCTCCGTCAGCGTCCAGCCCTCAGGCACCGTCACCTCCGTCCGCCCGACCTCATGGCGCACCGTCCCGGTCTTCGCCTCGCGGAGCGTCAGTCGCGCGGCGCCCGGCAGGTCATAACGCCCAGGCCCGAGGGCGAAGGCCAGCTCCGTCGTCCCCGAGCCGTCCGTCGCCTTGCGCAGGGCGTCGACGGTGTACCAATTGCCGCAGAAGAGCGGCAGGTCATACCCGTTCGCGGCGTCGAAGGCGGCGATGGCCCGTTGCGAGGCGTGCTGCCCCAGCACGGTCGCCGCCGGGGAGCCGCCCACCACGTAAAACAGCACGAACGAGAGCATCAGCACCCCGAACGTCGTGGGCACCATCTCAAGCAATCTTCGCAGAACATATCGCCACATGGCCGTATACTCTACCAAATCCCCGGTCTCAGCGGCGATGTTTTTTCTTCTTGCGGACACGCACGGCGACGTCGAGCCGCGCGGAGGCATGGCGCCGCAGATGTGCGGGGGAGGAGTCGCGGTCACGCACCTGCGACTTGTAGAGCGTCCATCCCGGCGTGAGCAGGAAGGCCAGGCCGCAGACCCACATGGCGGGCAGGAGCAGGTTGTGGTTGCCCGTGAACTCGCTGACCATCAGAATCGCCGCCAACGGCGTGCGGACGGCCGCCGTGAGGTAGGCCGCCATGCCGAGCATCGCGCAGTTCGAGAGGGAGATGCCCATGCCAGGCCACCACATGGCGAAGAGCGCGGCCAGCCCCGCGCCGTACATCGCCCCGCAGAAAAGCGCCGGCCCGAGCATACCCCCGGCGCCGCCGCTCCCCACTGTGAAACTGGTGGCGATGGCCTTGAGGAGCCCGAGCAGGAAGAGCGTCGCCACCGCGCACGGGGCGAAGGAGGGACTCGCCAGGACATCCGCGTTCGCCTGCAGGCATTGCTGGATGTGCCCGTAGCCGGAGGTGAGCAATTGCGGGAACCCCAACGCCAGGAGCCCCACGAGCAAGCCGCCGATGGCAGGCTTGGCCCAGCCCGGGAGCGTCAGCCGCCGAAAGGCGATCTCCGTCTGCCGGAAGAAGAGGATGTTGAAACGCACCGCGGCGGCGACCAGGAAGGCCAGGAGGGTGTAGATGACGAACTTGTGCGGCGCGGCGAAATGCTCCGCGGGCGTCTGGAAAAGCGGCTCCCACCCGAAGACGCACGCGAAGGTCATGTAGGCGATGGTCGAGGCGACCATCGAGGGAATCAGCACGTCGCCCTCCAGGTCGAACCCACGATAGAGCACCTCCGCCGCGAAGAGCGCCCCCGCCATCGGGCTGCGGAAGATGGCACCGATGCCCGCGGCCATGCCCGCGGCCAGAAGCACGCGCCGCTCATGGAGCGACAGGCGCAGGACGCGCCCCACGAAAGCCCCGCATACCGCGCCGATTTGCGTGATGGGCCCCTCCGCCCCCGCGCTGCCGCCCGTGCCGATCACCAGACTCGATGCCAGCACCTTGACCGGCGCCACGGCCACCGGCAGGTTCACCGCGGAGTGATGGTAGGCGGCGATGACCGATTCCGTGCCATGCCCGCCCGCCGACGGCGCGAACCGCCGCGCCAGGAGGCACGCCAGCAACGCGCCGACCGCCGGCAGGGCCAGGCGCATCGCGCCGGCCACGCACCCCGCCAACCCCGGGGCGACCTGGTCCAGCGCCGCGTAGGGGAGGGCCAAGGGATGCGCCAAGACCACCTCGCCGGCGGCCGAGGGGATGTGGATCGCCCCCAGCGTCTCCAACGTGTAGACGCGCACCCATTCGATCATCGAGAAAAACCAGACGGCCATCAGCCCCGCCAAGACGCCGATGGCCGAGCAGATCAGGACCACCCGCCCCATGCGAACGGTCTCGCCCTCGGCGGGCACCCAGAAGCGGAGCCAACGCCACGAACGCCGCCCTCCCCGCAGAAGGTCGTCCTTCGGTGAGAAACGCGATGGGCGCCCGCCCATGGCCGATCAGTCGCGCAGGATGCGGCGGAAGAACTGCGCCAACGAGATCACGCCCGTCAGGCGCCCCTCCTTGTCCACCACATAGCACTTCACGGCGTTACGCTCGGCGAGGTCGGCGGCGATCTCGCGCGCCGGCGTATCCACCTGGCAGATGCACACGTCCGTGTTCATGACCTCACGCACCCGCGTGCGGGAGGCGTCGCGCAGACGCGTCGCCAACGCTTCCAACGTCGGCGCCGGCGAGTTCTTCAGGTTTGGGAAGAGCTTGCGGAATCCCGTGGGGATGAAGCATCCCAGGAAGGCGTGCGTGTCCACCGCGCCGACCAACCGCTCCTGCTCGTCGACGATCGGCAGTTCCACGCGTTCCTCGTCCATCAACAGCTCCAAGGCCTCCGAGAGCGGGGCGTTGACGGAGATGGCCGAGGGCTTGCCGCTCATCAGGTCGCCCGCGCAGATGTAATCGGGCAGCTTCATCTCGCTGCGCCGCAGGAAATGCATGATCTCCGCCGGCTCGCGCAGGGCCGCCAGGCGATCCGCGCTGCCCGGTTCGCGCAGGAGCGTGGCCAACGCGCGGAGAATCTGGAGGTAACGCGCCGGTTGGTGCTCCGGCACCAACAGCAGGAAGACCAACCGCACCGGCTTCTCCCCCTCCGCCAGCGGGATGCCCGCCGGGTAGACGCCCAGCGCCATGTAAGGCCGCTGGATCCCCTCGATTCGCGCGTGCGGCAACGCCACCCCGTCGCCCACCACCGTGGGAGACGTCCGCTCACGGCGGAGCACCGCGTCGACGATCGGTTCGGCCTTCACCCCGGGCAGATGGTTGGCCGCGACCAACCCGACCAACTGGTGCACCATGTTGTACGACGACGGCACCGTCTGCTCGAAAACGATGTCCGCCTCGGTGAAGAACGAGCTCAGGTAAATCGCTTGCTGTTCGTCTGCCATAAACGTGATCCCTTCATTGCCGTGCATTGTAGCACAACCCCCGCCCACTCGTCAAAGACGCGCCGCACGGGCGGCGAAGCCCCTGAGGCGCGTCCCGAAGCGCTTGGGCGCCCGCATATGAAGAAACGGCCGCCGGGGAGTGCCCCCGTCGGCCGCCTTTGTGTCTTGTCTTCGCGGGGAAGACGCGCGCCAAGGGCGCGCCCTTAGGCCTTGGCGTCCTCCTCGTCCTCGTCCGGCGCGCGGAGCGGGCGGCGCGTCGATGCGGGCGAGGTCGGCGTCAGCGTCGCCCGGAGGGTGGTGTTCTCCCCTTCGATGGAGACCGACGTGGGGGCGGCCTCCGCGTTGCGCTTGGCGGCTTCCGCGGCACGATACTTCGCGCGGCACTCGGAGCAGTAGAAGAAGTCCTTGTCCCAGGTCGTCTCCTCCTCCTTGCCGCAGTTGTCGCAGGTGCGGACGCGGCGGGCGCGTTTCGCACGGCACTCGGCGCAGTAGAACTCCTCCCCGCCCCAGGTCGTCTCTTCCTCCTTGCCGCAGTTCATGCACACGCGCCGCTGGGTCTCGCGCCGCAGGCGGAACTCGACCGCGTGCTCGTCCATGAACATATGCGGGAAATCGAAGCAACCCGAGGCCGTCAGAAGCGTCTTGCTGCAGATCACGTGCCCGCGCACCGCGTTCATGGCGACGAGCTGGACCCGCTTGCCGAGCATCCGCACGCGCCGCAGGACGGGCACGTAATCGGCGTCGCCGCCGACGAGGACCGCCACGTCGTAGGCGCCGGGGATCGTGGCGTAGTAGGTCATCTCGGAGGCCAGGTTCGCGTTCACCCACTTGCTGTCGGGCTGGGCCGTCGGTTCCTTGCGGAAGTCGATCTCCGTGATGTCCATCTCGTACCCGCACTGCTCCCCGAGGAAATCGTAGAAGACTTTCTGCTTGGCGGGGTTATATCCGATTTTGTTCACCGGGATTGTGCCGTAATAGCACGTCCGCACCACGTCTACCTCCTGCCCGCTGATCTCCGCGAGCGATTGGGCGATGATGTCGGGAATGCGCTTATAGTCGATCTCGAACCCTTTCTCGCCTAGCTTGTCGAAGAGTGCCTGACGGCCTTTGTAAAGCCAACAACCGTCGATAAAAATCATTGCTCGAATGGCCATGATGACGTCCTTTTTTATGTTTTCCAAAAACGTTCCCCTTTCACGCGAAAAGGTATGTCAAGTATCTCACATTCCCCCGCAAAAGGCAAGCCGTTTCCCATGTCGTGGGCTCTTCAGAGTTTTTAGTGGGTCGGGTGTGGAAGCGCGCCGCAATGGAAGAGGATGGCTATACGGTAGTTGGC
>CALXMV010000001.1 GCA_944389565.1 uncultured Kiritimatiellota bacterium | reverse complement strand
AAACGCTTCAGAGCTTCCTTCGACATCTCGACACTTGAGCAACTACTCTTCCCTTGATTTTTATGCGTTTGCCCTGTTGGCACGGCGGGCGCTCCCATTCCCCGGGCGAAGTGTGCTACACTATCGGGCACGGAAAGAGACGAGAGATGACCGCTTACGACTTCGATTTCTTCGACCGGCCGCTCCATCGCGAGCGGGGCGACAGCGTGAAATGGACCCAGTTCGGCCCCGACGTGGTGCCGTTGTGGATTGCGGACATGGACTTCCGCGCGTGCGACGAGATCGTCGCGGCGCTGACGCGGCGCGCGCAGGAGGGATGCTACGGCTACGCCCGCGACTCGCAGGCGGCCATCCAGGCCATGCTGGATTACCATCGCGAGCGTTACGGGTGGGAGATCGACCCCGAGTGGGTGGTGCCCCAGCCGGGCGTCGTCACCTCGCTCAACCTCTTCTGCCGGCTCCTCCGCGACGCACGCCCCGCACGCTCGGACGTCTTCATCAACGAGCCGGTCTACCACCATTTCATCTCCGCCGCGGCGCTCCGGGGCATCCGCGAGCGGCGCGTGGCGCTCAGCCCCTTCGGCGTGCCCTTGCCTGACCTCTCCACCCTCGACGCCCGCGGCGCCGGCGGCTGGATGCTCTGCAACCCGCAGAACCCGCTCGGGCACCTGTGGTCGGAGGGGGAGCTGCGCGGGATCCTCGATTTCGCCGCCGCCAACGACCTCCTCCTGGCGAGCGACGAGATCCACGGCGGGCTCGTCCTCGACGCGCCGCACCTCTACCACCCGCTCCTGCGCCTGACCCGCTCCGACGCCGAGCGGCGCCGGCTGATGGCCTTCGTGGCGCCCAGCAAGACCTGGAACATCCCCGGCCTGGGGTGCGCCTTCGCCATCATCCCCGATCCCGAGATCCGCTCCCACTTCTCGCGCGACAACGACCAGCTCATCCCGTCCGTCAATCTCTTCGGGTGGGTCGGCGCCGAGGCCGCCTACCGGCACGGCGAGCCGTGGCGCCTCGGGATGCTCGCCTATCTGCGGCGCAACCGCGCGCTCATGGAGGGCGCCGCCGCGGCGTGGGGGCTGCCGCTCTGCCGGCTGGAGGCCACCTACCTGGCCTTCCTCGACTGCCGGTCGTTGGCGCTGGGCGGCGAGAGCCCGCGCGATTTCTTCCTGCGCACGGCACGGGTGGCGCTCCACGACGGCGCCATCTTCGGCGCCCCGGGCTGGGTGCGCATCAACCTCGCCACGCAGACGGCCACCCTGCGCGTCGCCCTCGAACGCATGGGCAACGCGCTGGCCGCGCTGCCGCGTCACTGAGCGTCGGCCTCCAAGGCACGGATGAAGGCGCCGAGCTGCTCGGCGTCGTGCGCGTGCGCGGTGCGGTGGTTCTTGCCGGGGAGCGGGACGAGCGTGGCGTGCGGCGCGACGGCCAGGAGCCGCTCGGCGTGGGCGAAGGGGATCAGCGCGTCGTCCACGCCATGGAAAAGGCGGATCGGGCAGGTGACCGCCGGGAGGGCGCGGTCGGTGCGCAGGATGTCGCGCGGCAGAAGCGTCTGAAGGCGCGGCACGGCCAGGAGCGAGGAGAAGGCCCCGCCCAGGAGAAGCCCGGCGGCGGGCCGGTGCGCGGCGACCTGCGCGGCGGCCGAGGTGCCAAGGGAATAACCCTGCACGATGAGCCGTTCGGGCGACACCTTCCCCTGCCCGACCACGAAGTCATAGGTCGCGATCGCGTCGGAGACAAAGGTCGCGACGGAGGGGCGCCCTTCGGAACGCCCGTAGCCGCGGTAGTCGACGGCATGGACGGTGGCGTGGCGTGAAAGCGCGCGCAGGAGCCGGGCGGTCTCGCCCAGGTCCTCGCCGTTGCCATGGAAATAGAGGACGTGCCACGGGCTGGAGGGGTTCGGGAAGACGGCAAGCGCCAGGCGCGTGCCATCCGCCAGCGGGATGGCACGCGTGGGTGGGTAACGCGCGGGGTCGAGGGGCGGCCGGGGAAAGGCGAAAAGGTCGGCCACGGGGCCCGCGGCGACCATCGCCAACGTCCAAACCGCGGCCGCCGCGACGGCCGCACGAAGCCATCCTCGCCAAGGGCGGGCGACCCTCATCGCCGCACCTCGGCCTGCCAGATGTCCTGCAGGCGGCGGATGGCGTCGTAGGGGCGCGGGTCGCGGCAGACGGCACGGACGACCGCGAAGTTGCGCGCGCCGGCGCGAAGGACGGTCGGCAGGTTTCCCGCGTCGATACCGCCGATGGCGACGGTGGGCCACGGCGAGTCGCGCACGATCCGCCCGGCCTCCGCCGGCCCGAGCGTGGGGTCGGGGATCGCCTTGGTGGGCGTGGGGAAGACGGGGCCAACGCCCGCGTAATCGGGGCGGACCTCACGCGCGGCCTCCATCTGTGCGTAGGAGTGGGTGGAAAGGCCGAAGATGGCCAGCCCGGGATGGCGGCGGCGCGCCTCGGGGATGGGCAGGTCGCCCTGCCCCAGGTGCACGCCGTCGGCCTCGGCCTCCTCGGCGATCGCCGGGTCGTCGTTGACGATGAGGCGCGTCCCCGTGCCGCGGGTGATGGCGCGGAGGGCGCGGGCGACCGCGAGGACGCGCTCGCGCGGCTCGCGCTTCATCCGCAGCTGGACGTAGCGCAGGTCGGCGCGGACGGCGGCCTCGGCCACGGCCTCGTAGGAGGTGATGGGGTCGGTGATGACAAGGTAAAGGCCAAAGTCTTCCATGAGGGGATCCCGATATGAAAAAAGGCGGCGGGCATCGCGTGCCCGCCGCCCGTCCCGAGGGTTCAGCGCAGGTCGTCGAGGATGAGCTGGGCGACCTTCTTGCCGGATTTGAGCATCCCGCCAAAGATGGGGCCCATGCGGAAGCCGCCCTGGACGTTGTTGGCGGCCATGCCAGAGGCGTAGAGGCCGGGGTAGAGCCGCTTGGTGTTGGCGACGGTGGTGCGTTCGCCGTCCTCCATCCACATCGGCTTCTCGCCCATGATGCCGCCGGTGGGGGAATCGACCTTGAGGCCGGCCTTGTCGACGGCCTTGTGGACGATCTCGGAGGGGTGCCCGGTGCCGTCGAGCACGGCGCGGGCGGTGACCACGAGCGGGTCGACGTGCATGTCAAGCCGGCGGACGGGGTTCCAATTGACCACCAGCCCGCAGACCTTGCCCTCGCGCACGCAGATATCCTCCACGCACATGGTGTTGAAGATCGTGGCGCCGGCCTTGCGCGCGCCGAAGATGAGGCCGGAGGCCATCTCGACGGAGTCGAGCGTGTGGTAGCCGTTGCCGAGGTCCTGGGTGGCAATGCCGAAGTCGTGCAGGATCGTCGCAGCGTCGGCCTGGACGACCACCTCGTTGAAGAGCATCCCGCCGCCCCAGGTGCCGCCGCCGGGGGCCAGCTTGCTCTCGAAGACGGCCACCTTGAGCCCGGCGTCGGCCAGGTAACGCGCGGCCACGAGCCCCGAAGGGCCCGCGCCGACGATGCCGACGTCCACGGCGAGGTTGGCCTGCAGTTTGTCGAAGAAGGCGCGGACGATCGCGCCGGAGATGGTTTCCTCCATCACGTCGCTCATGGCATTGCCTCCTTCCGCCAGCTCACAGCGTGGCGCATTCGGTCGTCAGCTGGCCGAAGACCTTCTCCGTGAGCGTGCGCTCCAGGAACTCGGAGAGGCGCCCGTTCTCGTTCAGGCGGCGCAGGAGCGTCTTGACGTCCATCCCCACGTTACCGGCGAGGCGGGCGAGGGCGGCGTCGAACTCCTCCTGGGCGAGGGTGACCTTGCGGTCGTGGGCCACGCGCAGGAGCGTGTACTGGAGGCGCAGCTGGTCGGTGGCCTGCTGGCGGGCCTTGGCGTAGGCGGGGGAGGCGCGGAGCTCGTCGGCCTTGCCGGCGAAGGTCTCCAAGGGCTTCTCGGGGTCGGAGGCCAGGTTGTCGTAGACGAGGCGGTTGAGCGGCGTCTCGGGCAAGTCGAAGTCCACGGAGGCGAGGATGGCCTTGCGCAGGTCCTCACCCACCCGATGCCCCTCGATGAACTGCTTGGTGTTGCAGAGGTCGGCGGCCACGCGCTTGCGCAGCTCCCCCATGTCGGCGACGTTCGCCTGCGCGCAGAGCTTCGCGTCGTCCAGACGCTCCGGGCGGCGGATCCGCTTGACGGTCACGGTGTAGCGGACGGTCTTGCCGGCGACGTCCTCATTGCGGAAGTCGGCGGGATAGGTCGCCTCGTGCGCGAAGGTCTCGCCGACGGTCTTGCCGGCGACGGCGTCGCCCAGGCCCGGCACGAAGGAGCCACTCTCGGGGCAGAACCAGAACTCCTCGCGCGCGGCGAAGGGCGAGGCGACGCCCGCCTCCGAAAGGTCGGAGGTGTAGCCCACGCTCACCAGATCCGTCCGCTCGACGGCCGTGCCCGCCTCCGCGAGATCCTGGAAGGAACTCCCCGACGTGCGCATCCGCTCGACGCCCTCGTCGATCTCCGCCTCAGTGGCGGCGACCTCGGCCTTGCGCACCTGCCACTTGGAGATGTCGGGCAGGTCGAAGGTGGGGTCGATGTCGATCGCGAGGGTCACCTGTGCGCCCTTGCCCAGCGCGTACTCCAGCTTCTCGACGTTCGCCAGTGCGGCCACCTCGCGCCCGCCCTTCTTCAGCTCCTCGCGGGCGGCGGCGTAAAGCGTGCCCATGACCGACTGGTCGCAGTCGTCCTTCACGGCCTTGCCGTAAATCGCCTCGACGCGCTCCCACGGCGCATGGCCCTTGCGGAAGCCCGGCAACGTCACGCCCTGCTGGTACTTGGCGCGGACCTTGCGGAGCGCGGGGTCGATCTCGCCCGCCTCCGCCTCGACGATCACGTTCACGCGGCAAGTCCCGGCCTGTTGCACATCAATCTTCATGGTTGGCAATCCTTGGTTGTACGATAAACCCAAAATGGAAGCGTGAAGTATACCACATTTTCGCCTCGGCACGAAAGCGAAAACGTTCGGCGCGCGCCGCGTGCGCTCACCGGCCACGGTGGCGGCGGGGCGGGGGCGGCGGGAAATCCGCGAAATCCGCGGGGTCGGGCGGCTCGCCGCCCCCCGGGAGCGCGTCGAGCAACGCGTCGAGCGCGGTGGTGGCGGCCTTGGCGCGGTTGCAGGCCAGGCAGGCGGGGACGACGTTGCCCTTGGTGGACTTGCCGCCGCGCGCGACGGGGATGACGTGATCCATCGTCAGCTCCCCCGGCGGGAACCGTTTGTGGCAGTAGTGGCATTCGCCCTTGGCGAGCTGCGCCTGCCACCACGCCGAAGCGCGGAGGGCCCGGGCGCGCTCGCGTTCGCGCCGGATGTGCGCCTCGTCGGCGGGGATGTACCACGCGTCCATGGCGCCACCTCAGCGGTCGGGGACCTGCGGCGGGGGGATGCCGCGGAAACGTCGGTGCAGCCACAGGTACTGCTCGGGCGCCATGCGGATGACCGTCTCCAACCGCCGGACGAACTCGGCCGTCAGGTCGCGCAGTGCCTCCTGGTGCGTCTCGGGGGTGACCTTGGGCGGGCGGATCGGGTCGCCGATGGCGACGAGGCGGTAGCGGAGCGGGCCGGCGCGCAGGAAGCCCCCCACGAGCACCGGCGCGCCGGTGGAGAGCGCGAGCCGCGCGGGGGAGGTGTAGACCGGCACCTCGTGGCCGAAGAAGGGGGTCGGCACGCCGGAGGAGGAGAACTGGTCGAAGAGGATGGTGAGCGCGGCGTTCTCGCGCTTCCAGCGACGCATGGCCTTGCCGCTGAAGCCGTG
Source organism: uncultured Kiritimatiellota bacterium (assembly GCA_944389565.1). Taxonomy (GTDB): domain Bacteria; phylum Verrucomicrobiota; class Kiritimatiellia; order RFP12; family DVOR01; genus Spyradenecus. The sequence goes on along the minus strand of CALXMV010000001.1, from coordinate 120,674 downwards.
GCGTTTGGGGATGATGGTGGCGCCGCCGCGGAAATTGTGGCGGTTCAGGAAACGTTGCAGGTAGGGGTTGTCCATCAGGCGGGCCACGGCGAAGAGGGGGCGGGCCGAGGTGATGGCGGTGATACCGGCCTCCCAGGCACCGAGGTGCCCCGTCGCCAAAAGGATGGGGCAGGTGGGCGAGAAGAGGAGCCGCTCGGCCTCCGGCGTCATCTCGACGGAGACATGGTCGCGCCAATTGCGGGCATTGACGGCGTGGCCGAGGCGGAGCGCCTCGCAGACGTGCCCCGCGAAGTGCCCCAGCGAGTCGCGGGCGATGCGGTAGGCCTCGGCGCGGGTGTGCGCGAGCCCGGCGATGAGCACGTTGTCCACGGCGATCCGGGCGCGCCGCGTGCGGCGCAGCAACGCGAAGCACCCCGCGCCGACGCCCCAACCGATGGGATAGGCCCAGCGCAACGGCACCACGCGGTAGAGCCACCAGAGCCCCGCCAGGGGCAGAAACTGCAGATATCGGAGAAAGGCGCGCATGGGATTCGTCACGCTTGGGGCCGCCTGGCCAGCAACCGCTCCGCGATGGGGCGCGTCCCCGCGTGGTGCCACGCGTCGAGCGTCACGGTCCCCGAGCGGAAGCGCGCCCGCAGGATGCCCCTTTTCTCCCACTGCGCGTCGTCCACCGCCTCCAGGTCCCCCAAGGGATAGACCCGCTCGCGGCCGAAGACCCGCACCGTCAGCGCCGCGCCGTCCAGCGAGAGGCGCGTCTGCCACCGCCAGACCACCAAAGCCACGAGCAGGAGCGCGGCGCAGACCCCCACCGCGGCGCTGACGAACTGCGCGCGGATGTCGTCGGGGCTGTGCGGCTGCATCCCGAGCGCCTGTCGCGCGGCCTCCGGGTCGTTGGCGCGGGGGTCGCCCGCCGAGACCCAGGAATTGAAGGTGTCGGCAATCTTCGCGGGGGGCTCCATCCCATGCTCGCGGAAGGCTTCCGTGAGCGGCGCGGTGCCGGTCTTCGCCGGATTGACCCAATCGGCGCCGGTGAGCGGTTCCTTGGCCAGCTCCGCCAGGATGGGGGCGACCCGGGCGTTCTCCGCCGGGTACCCGACGAACCCATCATAGAGGAACCAGCCCGTCAGCCCCAGAAAAAGCGCGGCCACGCCCAAGAAACGCGTCACGTACTCGCGATTGACGGTGGTGAAAAGTGTCTCTTCCATGGCACGATTATAACAAAAAGCAGGAGGGGTCAGAGGGCGAGGACGCGCGGAAAATCGGGGAAGGACTCGGCCAGGATCCCGAATCCCCCGATGGCGACCGGCTCCCGGGCGACGAGCCCGGCGAGCGCGAGGGACATGGCGACGCGGTGGTCGCCATGCGCGTCGAGCGTGGCGCCGCCGGCGATCGCGCCCGTGCCGTCGATGGCGAAGCCGTCGGGGAACTCCTCGACCCGGACGCCGATGGCCCGAAGCGCGCGGGCCATGATGGCGATGCGGTCGGACTCCTTGGCGCGGAGCTCGGCGGCGTCGCGGACGACGGTGCGGCCCTGGGCGCAGGCGGCGGCGATCATGAAGGCGGGAAACTCGTCGATCATGCGCACGACCAGGTCGCCCGAGACGTCGGTGGCGCGGAGCGGCGCGGCGCGGACGCGCAGGTCGGCGACGGGCTCGCCGGCGAGGGTGGCCGCGTTCGCGGCCGTGATGTCGGCGCCCATCGCGCGCAGGGCGTCGAGGATCCCGGTGCGGGTGGGGTTCACGCCGACCTGCCGGAGCGTGAGGTCGCTGCCCGGCAGGATGGTCGCGGCGACAAGCAGGAAGGCGGCGGAGGAGATGTCGCCGGGGAGCTCCAGGTCCAACGGGCGCAGGGGCGCGGTCTGGGGCAGGACGACCGCGCCGTGGGCGGGCGGGTCGAGCGTCCGGATGGCCGCCCCCATCGCCGCGAGCATCCGCTCGGTGTGGTCGCGCGAGGGGCCGGGCTCGGAGATGGCGCAGGGGCCGTCGGCGGAGAGCGCCGCCAGGATGAGGCAGCTCTTGACCTGCGCGGAGGCGACGGGGAGCGCGTAGGCGAGCGGGTGGAGCGGCGCGGGCCGGAAGGTGAGGGGGGCGTGCCCGTCGACGGCCTCGACGTCGGCGCCCATCGCGCGGAGGGGTTCGACGATGCGCCCCATGGGGCGTTTGCGGAGTCCCTCCGAGCCATCGAGCACGCAGGGGACGCCCGCGCCGGCCACGGCGCCCGCGAGCAGGCGGAAGGTGGTGGCGGAGTTGCCGCAGTCGAGCGGCGCGGCGGGCGCCCTGAGCCCCCGCAGCCCCACCCCCCGGACGCGGAGCAGGTGCGCCGCCTCGTCCAGCTCCCAGGCTACGCCGAGCTGGCGGAGGCAGCGGAGCATGGCGCGGGTGACGCCGCCGACGAGGAAGCGGCGGATGACGCTCTCGCCCTCGGCCAGCGCGGCGAAGAGGAGGGCACGGTGGGAGAGGGACTTGTCGCCCTCGGGCCGATAGTCGCCGGTCAGGGGCGCGGTGCGCGGCAGGATGGTCTTGGTCATGGCTGGCGGGGGTCAGGCATTCGGCGAGGCGGCGGCGAGCGCCTCATGGACGGTCTTGAAGTGGCATTTCGCGAAATCGGGCAGGCAGTCGGGGCCCTTCCGCGCGATGAGCGCGGCAAGGGTCTTGGGAACCTGCGGGCCGGCGCCTTTGGGGAGGGGCATCCCGGCGGCGGTCTCGAGTTTCCGCATCTCGGCGACGAAGAGGTCGCGGGCGAGGACGGAGGCGGTGGCGACGGCGATGTCGCGCTCGGCCTTGTGCATCTGCTCGACCTTGAGCCTGCGGCCGCGCTCCATGAGCGCGCGGGCGACGGTGCTCTCGGTGCGGGCGAATTGGTCGACCACCGCGCGCGTGCAGTCGGGGCGTTGCTCGGCGAGGGTCTCGATGGCGCGGGCGTGGCACCAGGCGAGCAGGCGGTTGAGGTTTTGGATCTTGCCGTAGAGCGTGTTGTAGGTGGCGGGGCGCAGGAGGACGAAGGCGCAGTTCCGGCGGCCGAGGATGTGGCGGGCCTCGGCGGCGAGCTTGGCGATCTGCCCGTCGGCGATGGTCTTGGAGTCGCGGACGCCCAGGTCGGCGAGGCGCTTGCCGGAGGTCTCGTCGATGAATGCCGCCACGGTGACGAGCGGGCCGAAGATGTCGCCCTTCCCGCTTTCGTCGGTGCCCATGTGCGGGGCGTAGAGCGTGGGGTCGAGCACCTCCTCGTAGCCGAGGGTGGCGGCGCCGAGCACCTCCGGCTCCAGCGTGTAGAGCACGAAGTCCCGCGCGCCCTTGCCCTGCACCACGAGCTTGCCCGAGGTGTAGAGCATGACGGTGAGCTTGGGGCCGCGGAGGGCGAGCGTGGTGTAGGGCGCCTGGACGCGCCGGAGGGCGCTTTGGCGGGCGGCGACGGCCTCGAGCGCGGCCGCCTGTGTGGCGTTGAGGGTGTAGGTGAAGAGGGTCTTCTCGCCGTCCATGGGGTCAGGCCTTCGGGTGGGCGTCGTAGTAGGCGGCGATCTCGGCCTCCTTGCCGAAGGTGGCGGCGATGAGGGCGGCGCGGATCCACATGCCGTTGCGCATCTGGCGCCAGTATTTCGCGCGCGGGTCGTTGTCGAGGTCGGTGGAGATCTCGTCGCGGCGCGGGAGGGGGTGGAGGATGGCGGCGGTGGGCTTCATGAGCGCGGCCTCGGGCAGGCCGATCTTGAAGGCCGAGGTGTCGATCCGCGCGCTTTCGCCGCTGGCGGTGTCCCACTCGTCCTGGATGCGCGTCATGTACACCGCGTCGGCCTCCGGCAGCCACCGGCGCAGGTCGCCCGAGACCTCGTGGGCGATGCCCTTCTCGCGGAGCATCCGTAGGATGTCCTCCTTGATCTGCAGCTCCGGGGGCGCCACGAAGATCTGCCGCACGTCCCTGAAGCGCGTGAGCAGATAGGAGAGCGAGCGCACCGTCCGCCCGCGCAGCAGGTCGCCCACGAAGACGACCGTCTTGCCGTCGATGCCCCCCTGCTCCTCGAAACTGCGGAAGAGGGTGTACACGTCGAGCAGCGCCTGGGTGGGGTGCTGGTCCTTGCCGGAGCCGGCGTTGATGATGGGGATCCGCCGCTCCGAGTTGCCCAGCACCCACGCCATCCGCTCGGCGAGCCCGCGCGACGGCGAGCGCATGATCACCAGGTCGAAATACGAGGAGAAGGTCCGCACCGAATCCTCCTTGCTCTCCCCCTTCAGCTCGCTGCTCGTCGAGGCGTCGCGCACGGATCCCGTCCGCATCCCCAGGATCTCGCACGCCGAGAGGTGCGAGAGGAACGTCCGGCTGCTCGGTTGCGAGAAATAGAGCATCGCCCGCTTGTGGCAGAGCAGCGACGCCAGGAAGAGTGCCCCCTCCCGCCGCTTGGCAATCCGCCGAATCCGCGTGGCCAGCGTGCACAGCCGCTCCAGCAACGCCCGGCTGAACTGTTGCGCGAAGAGCGTGTGGAACGGCATCCCGTCATCCTGCATCAGATACGGTGCCTTCTCCCGCAACGGCAACGCCTCGAACGCCTCCCAAGTGAGCGTGGTGATATCCTTCTGCATGATCGTCGTCCTTTCGTCGCCTATTGTAGCAAAATCGCGCCCCGCGGGCGCCCCGCAAAAGCCCCCCACCCTCCCGACTCTCCCCCCAAACCCTTAAGGGTTCCGACCCAGACCCTCCCGACTTTCGGGCCAGACCCCTTAGGGTTTCGGGCCAGACCCTCCCGACTTTCGCGCGTCCCCCGCCCCTCGGCGCACGGGCGCCCCGCGGGGCGGGGTCAGAAACGGCGGGTGACGAGGGCCAGGTAGTAGGCGGGCGGGGGATGGGCGAGCACGTGGCGCAACAGGTCGCGCTCGGCGCGGCGGCGCGGGCAGACGAGCCGACCGGCGCGAGGGAGCGTGCGCGGCCAGACGCGGTGGCGGAGCGCGGCGAGGGCGAGGGCGCAGAGGAAGGGCGCACCCAGGGTGAGCCACAGGCGCCACCCCCACAGATCCCGCGCGGAGGTGAGCATGTTGCCGAGGTAACGGCGCCAGACGTCGCGGGCGGGGAGGGTGCGCGCGGTGGTGGCCTCGTCGTGCAGGACGGGCCGGGTGGGGACGTACCAGCATTCCCAGCCGGCGAGCCACAGGCGATGCCCCAGATCGATGTCCTCGTAATAGCAGAAGGCATCGGGGCGGAAGAGCCCGCCGGCATCCTCCACCGCGGCACGGCGCACGAGCGCGCAGGCGGCCTTCGCGGCGAGGACGGGATAGGCGCGGGCGGCGTGCGGCCCGGGCGGCCGGCGGTACCCATGGTGGAAGAGGAGCCCCAGGGGCGTGAGCGACTCGCCGCACGCGTCGAGCGTGCCGTCGGGGAGGAGCAGGGTGGCCTGCGCGGCGGCGACGCGCGGGTGGGCGGCCAGGAAGGCCAGAAGCGTCTCAACCGGCTCGGCGGAGGGCAGGAGCGCGTCGTTGTTGAGGAGCAGGACGGCCTCCCCCGCGCAGCGCGCCCACCCCAGCGCGCACCCGCCGGCATAGCCGAGATTGCGCGGCGCGCGCACCCAGTCGCACCCCGGCAGGGGGGTGAGCGGCGGGGCGGAGCCGTTGTCGACGACGACCGTCCGCGCCCCGGGGAGGAAACGCCGCACGGCCCCCACGCACGCGGCGAGACGCGCCGCCTGCCCCCAGGAGACGATGAGGACGGAGAGGGTCACTTCGAGCGGCGTTTCTTGGAGAGGCGCTCCACGTACTCGCCCTTGCCCAGCCCCGCCAGCTCCTTCAGGAAGGGCGAAGCCTGGCCGATGGCGATGCACGAGAAGGTGACGTCCCGCGGGGGCGGTGGCAGATTGAGGGCGCGCTGCGCGCGGAAGGCCGGGCGGCCGGGGCGCGGGGGGCGCCACTTCGCCCAAGGCTCCCACCACGCCACCTTCTGCTTCCAGAGCTCGCGTTGGTCGGGGGCGGGGTCGCGCCGCGGCAGGGCATACCACCCCGAGACGATCGGGCGGACGGCGTCCGCGTGGCGGGCGATGTCGTTGTCGCCCAGGAAAAAGACATGGGTGATGTGCTGGCGGGCGACGAGCGGCCAGAGCGTGCCGAAGGAGTTGGAGAAGTCGCCGCCGGGGACCAGCCTCTTCTCGCGGAGGGCCGCGACCACGCGCCCTTCCGCGCCGGCCTGCGCCAGGTCGAAGGGCTCCGTGCCGCCGTGCGCGCCCTCGCCGCTCTCGTAGAGCAGCGAGACGGTGAAGCAGACGCGGCGGCGGGTAGCGAGGTCGTGCATCGTGGCGGCCATGTTCGTCACCTCGTCCACGAGCGTGTCCCAGCGCGTGCCGCCATCCGTGCGCGCGCCGTCCTTGCGCCCCATCGACTTCGAGGCGTCGATGAGCAACAGCACGCGCGCGCCGGTCTCGGGCAACTCCACCCCGTAGAAAGTGGGCCCGTAACGTTCCTCGGGGGACGGTTCCTCGGCGGCGGGGAGCATCCCGGCCACAATCAGCGAAATTGCCAGCAACAAACGTCTCATGCCCATACGATACCACAAAACGCACGGGCGTGCGGCGGGGGCCGCCGCCCCCGCCACGGGTGCGTCCTCCCGTCGGAACCGTTTGCCGTTTCATGGGAAAAAGTGAGAGCCCGAAGGATTTCCCTTGACGGGACGGTGGGGGAAAGTGTTTAATAGTGTCAAAGAAGGTCACAGAAGTGGAAGACGAGACGCAAAGCAACGAGGCCTCCGCGGCGATGCGGGGCGCGGCCGTGTTCACCGGCAGCGCCACGCACGCGTTGGACCCCAAGCGGCGCGTGACCATCCCCTCGGGATGGCGCGACGCGATGGGCGGCCCGCGCTATGTCTTCGTCATGGCCGATCCCCACGCGAAATGCCTGCGCCTGCTCTCCACGGAGCGGATGCAGGAAATCCAGGCCAAACTCCGCGCGCGGCGCTTCGCCGACCCCGAGGTGGCGCGGAAGCTCCGGGTGATCGGCCAGAACACCGAGCAGCTCCCGCTCGACGTACAGGGCCGCATCCGGATCAGCGACCGGCTGCTCGCCTTCGCGGGCATCGGGGCGAAAATCACCTTCGTGGGTGCGGTGACCTACGGCGAGGTGTGGGCGGCGGAGGCGTTGGAGCCCGCCGCGGCGGTGGATCAGGCGGCGTTGGGCGCGGCGTTGGACGCGCTGGATCTCTGACGGAGGGGCGCGGCCATGCATATCCCCGTCTTGTTGGAGGAAACGGTGAAAGCCTTGGCGCCCGCGCCCGGGTGCGTCTACGTGGACGGCACGCTGGGGCAGGCCGGGCACGCCTCGGCGGTGATGCGCCTGGCCGGGGCCACGGGGCGCCTCCTGGGCATCGACCGCGACGCGGAGGCGTTGGCGCGGGCGCGGGCCAACCTCGTGCGCGCGGGCGTCCCCGGCGAGCACGTGCTGGCGCAGGGCGCGCACGGGGATCTGGGGGCCATCGCCGCGGCCAACGGTTTCGACGGGGCGGACGCAATCTTGCTGGATCTGGGCGTGAGCAGCGACCAACTGGACACGCCGGAGCGCGGCTTCAGTTTCCGCGCGGACGGGCCGCTGGATATGCGGATGCGCAACGACCGCGGGCCCACGGCGGCGGATTTGGTGGCGACGCTCTCGACGGAGGCGCTGACGCGCCTGTTCCGCGACCTGGGGGAGGAACGGCGCGCGGCGGCCATCGCCCGGGCGATCGACCGAGAGCGCCGAAGGGCACCCATCGACCGGACGCTGCGCCTGGCCGAGATCGTGGCAGGGGCGGTGGGCGGCGCGCACGCGGCGGGCCGGCACCCGGCCACGCGCGTCTTCCAGGCGTTGCGGATGGCCGTGAACGACGAGCTGGGCGACCTGCGGCGGGCCCTGGAGGCCGGCCTGCGTCTGCTGAAGCCCGGCGGGCGCCTGGCGGTGATCACCTTCGAGAGCCTGACGGATCGCGCGGTCAAGACCTTCTTCCGCGCGCATTGCGGGCAGGAGGTGGCGCTCCAGCAGGGCGGGAGCGTCTGGCGCGGGGAGACGCCGCGCACGGATTGGGTTTTGAGGAAGGCCGTAACGGCGCGGCCGGAGGAAATCGAGCGGAACCCGCGGGCCCGAAGCGCGAAGCTGCGGGCCGTGCGGAAACGGGAGGCGGCGGAAAATGGCGAAGCGTAACAGGAAGCGGAGGACGTTCCATCTCAATCTGGCGGGCGTGGGCGTGAGCACGTTGGTGGTGGTCATGGCCGCGCCGTGGGTGACGCTCGGGCTGCTGACGCTCGGCAACAGCCAGGAGGCCACGCAGATCCGGATGCTGGAGCAGGAGCAACGCTCGCAGGAGGAGTCCCTGCGGCGGTGCCAGGCCGAATGGAACCGGCTGACGGAGCCGAGCCGCCTTGACGAGGCGATCGCGCGCAACGGGCTGAGCCTGCGTTACGCCCCGCCCGAGCGCACGGCCTTCGTGGCGGCGGACGGTCAGGTGCGGATGCCCGAGACGTTGCGCCGGACCCTGGCGCAAGGGCGCGCCGCGCACCGCACGGGCGACCCGATGGCACGCGTGCGACGCTGAGCCCGGCAAGGCGGCGGGCGCACGCACGGGGATGAGGTCGGCGGCATGGAGCATGCGGAGCGGCAGACGGCGCGGTTCTGGATGTGCGTGGCCCTGGGCATCGTGCTGTTCTTCTTCGGCTGCGTCGCCTACCGGCTCATCGCCCTGCACCTGATCGAGCCCCCTGGGGAGGAGGCGCCGGGCAACAATTATTTCCGCGAGCAGCGCCCGCTCGGCCTGCGCGGCCGGATTCTCGACCGCAACGGCGTGGTGCTGGCCGAGAGCATCTCCGGGCGGCGGATCTACATCGACCAGCGCGACCCGAAGCTGCAACTGCCCTCGGTGAACCGCGCGACGCTCCCGCTCGATCTGGCACGTCTGCTGCGGGTGGACGAGGAACGCCTGCTCGACGCCTTCAACGGCTACCACACCAGCGGCGGCCGGCGCACGTACACCACGTTCGTCTGCGAGGTCTCCGACGACGCCATCCTCCGCGAGCTCGCCGCGCGAAGCAGCCCCTCGGCGAAGACGAACCGCATCGCCGGCGTGAACTTCTCGGAGACGCTCAGCGTGCGTTCCCACCCCAACGGCGCGCGCCTGGCGCACGTGCTGGGGTTCGTGAACCGCCAGGGCGACGGCGTGTACGGCGTGGAGCAGGTCTTCGACCGGGCGCTCGCCGGCACGAACGGCCTCATCCGGATGGTCGTGGACGCCCGGCGGCGCGAGCTGCGCGAACGGCGGATCGAGAACACGCCGGCCGTCCATGGGCACGACGTCTACCTGACGATCGACAACAACGTGCAGTACATCATCGAGCGGGCGCTCGGCGAGGCCATCCAGCGTTTCCGCGCGGATTCGGGCATCATCCTGGTGCAGGACGTGCGCACCGGCGAGATGCTCGGGATGGCCACGCTGCCTAGCTTCGACCCGCAGGACTACGGGCGCGTGGACCCCGCGCTCTGGAAGAACATCGCCATCTCGCGCAACTACGAGCCCGGGTCGGCCATGAAGGCGATCACCGTGGCCATGGCGCTGCAGGACGGCATCATCGACGAGCGCACGACCTTCGACGTGGGGCGCGCGGGCGTGTGGTATTACGCCGGGCGGCCGCTCCGCGACCATGCCTACGGCATCGTCACGCCCCGCGAGATCCTCGCCAAATCCTCCAACATCGGCACCGCGATGATCGGCCTGCGCATGGCCGAGCCCCGGCCCGCGGACGGGATGCCGCACCAGTACGAGCCCCTGTGGCGGGCCTTCCGCGCGATGGGCTTCGGCGAGCGCACGGGCATCGAGCTCGCCGGCGAGGAGGCGGGCATCCTGCACCACTATTCGCGCTGGAGCAAGCTCTCGCCCACGCGCATGACCCTGGGCCAGGGCATCGCCGTCACCGCCGTGCAGCTCTGCAACGCCTACGCCACCATCGCCAACGGCGGCCTGCGGATGCGCCCGACGATCCTCCGGGAGATCCGCTCGCACACCGGCGAGCCCATCCGCGCCAACGCCCCCGAGGTGCTCGGCCGCCCGCTCTCCCCGCGCGTCTGCGCCAGTATGCTCGACATGCTCCAGGCCGTCACCGACCCCGCGGCCGGCGGCACGGCCCGCCGCGCCGCCCTGCGCAGCTACACGGTGGCGGGAAAGACGGGCACCGGCCAGATCCCCGTCAACGGCCGTTACAACAACACCGACTACAACGCCACCTTCGTGGGGATCTTCCCGGCCACGGCCCCACGCCTGGCCATCCTGGTCACCATCGAGCGGCCACGGGGCACCTATCACACTGGCGGGAACGTCGCCGCGCCCACCTTCGCGGCCGTGGCCGAGGAAATCGGCCACTACCTCGGCATCCCCGCCGACAAGCACACCAAGGAGCGCGCGCCATGAACGAACTGCTCGCCGCCGCCTGGATCAATCTCGACGCGCTCGTCGAGGCCATCCAGGCCTCCGTCGATTACCCGTGGACGCAGGGTTTCCTCACGGCCTTCGCCACGCTCTTCTTCGAGAACGTGGTCTGCTGGACGATCGTCCCGCCCCTGATCTCCGAGGGCATCATGGGCACGCTCACCGCGCTCCACGGCACCTTCTGGGGGGTCTTCCTCGGCGACCTGCTGATGTACCTGCCGGTGCGCTTCGCCATGCGTTACGTCATGCGTCTGCGCTGGGTGCGCCGCCACCAGAAGCAGATCGCCGCTTGCGCGCGCTTCTTCGACAACCACCTCGGCAAGACGATGTTCATCGTGCGCTTCACCCCGGGCATCCGCACCCCCGCGCTCCTCGCCGCCGGGATGCTCCGCGTGCACTTCGGCCTTTACGTCCTCTACTCCGCGCTCTCCAGCCTGCTCCAGAGCGCCATCGTGGTCTTCTTCATGCCGACGCTCTACGCCCCGGCGATCGCGTGGCTCAAGGCGCTGTGGGCCGACCGGCCCGGGCTGGTGATCCTGCTCGTGACGGCCTTCTTCGTGGCCTTCGGCGTGGCCCAGGGTTACGTCGCCCGCGCGGCCATGCGCCGCATCACCGGCGAACGCCGCGCCCGGCAGGCGCGTGTCCTGGAGCGCCTCAAGGCCCGCCGCCTGCGCCGCGCGCAGAAAAAGGCGGAACAGGAGCAGGAGCAAAACCGACCCTTGACCTGAAGCGCGCGCCAAGGTGTAAAGTATGCGCCATCCTGAACCCATGAAAGGCCTTCGCCCATGAAAAACGTGCTCATCCTCTCCTCCTCGCCGCGCAAGGACGGCAATTCCGACACCCTCTGCCAAGCCCTCGCCGAAGGCGCGCGCGAGGCCGGCCACCACGTGGAGTACCTCTTCCTCGGCCATCATCGCATCGCCCCCTGCACCGGGTGCGGGCTCTGCTCCTTCCACGGCAAGCCCTGCCCCATCCAGGACGACGCCAAGGCCATCCAGGAGAAAATGCTCGCCGCGGACGTCATCGTCATGGCCACCCCTGTCTACTTCTACAGCCTCTCCGCCCAGATGAAGACGCTCATCGACCGTTCCTGCCCCTACTATGAGCGGATGGGCGGCAAGACCTTTGGCTTCGTCATGACCTCCGCCGACGACGACCCCGCCTGCATGGACCGCACGCTGGAGGCCTTCCGTGGCTACCTCGCCTGCCTGGACGCCCCCCGCGAGGCTTTCGCCCTCCGCGCCGCCGGCCTCACCCACCCTGCCGAGGCCAAGGCCTCCCCCTACCTCGAACAGGCCAAGACCCTCGGCCGCGCGCTCTGACCGCGAAGGACAAAAAAACGCGTGGCGCACCCAAATGGGCGCGCCACGCGCGTTTCCCGCCGGGTCAGTCAAGCAGCCCCGCAGCGCGAAGCCGCCGGGAGAGCGTCTCATAGCCCGCGCGATTGCCGCGCGCGACCTCGATGGCCCGCAGGCGGGTCGCCGCGCGACGAATCCAATCGCGCCCCTCCTCGGCGTAACGCCCCGGATCGGCGATCGCGCGATAAAGCAGGCGGGTGTATTGCTCGGCGGCCTCGTCGAGACGGTTGCGCTTCTCGTTCGCCCGGCCGATCTTGGCCGCGTAGCGGACGCTCGCGTCGGGATCCGAGTCCAGACGCGCCAATGCCTCGCGGTAGGCGTCGATGGCCTGGGCGTAGCGCCCCGGGTCGTCCGTGGCGGTGATGAGCAGGCAATCGCCGAGGCGGCCGTAAGCCTCGCCGACCCAGGCGGCGTTGGGGGAGCGGCGGACGAGCGCGGTGAGCAAGTCGACCGCCTCGCCATGGCGCGCCAACTCGATGAGCGCCTCGGCCTGCAGGAAACGGGCGTCGGCCAGGACGGCGGCCTGCGGGAAGGCCTGCGCCAGGCGGCTCACCCGCTCGACGGCGTGCGCGTAATCCTGGTCGAGGAAGGCCGCGCGCGCGGCGAGGTAGAGCGCGGTGGGGACCCGCGGCTCCTGCGGCCAGCGGTCGGCGAACTGGAGGAAGGCATCGCCGGCGGCGGCATAGTCGCCGCGGTTGAAGTCGCTCTTGGCGATCCAGAGGAGCATATCGGGGATGCGCTTGGAGTCGGGATAGGCGGCCACATACTCCTGGGCGAGGGTGCGGGCACGGTCGTCGTCGCCCAAGCCGTAAAGGCACAGGACGGTGAAGAAGCGCGCCTCGGAGGCGAGCCCGGGGTCGGCGGCGGAGACGGCGGCGAAGTCGTCGCGCGCGGCCTCCATCCGCCCCAGGGCGTAATACGTGCGGCCGCGTTCGAGGAGGAGGGCGTCGCGATGGGCCTGGCCCTGGGCGCGCGGGAGGAAGCGCGTGAACTCGGCGATGGCCTCCTGCGGGCGGTTCTGCGCGGCCATGAGGGCGCCGAGGCGCATGGCCGCCACGAAGGCGTCCTCCTCGGTGGCGGCCGGGTCGTCGCGGGTGTCGGCATAGGCCTTGCGGGCGGATTCCACGTCGCCGGTCGCCTCGAGCGCGCGGGCCAGACGCAGGGAGACGGCCGGGTCGCGGCCTTGGGCGAGGATGTCGCGGCACAGGGTCTCGGCGCGGGCATGGCGCCCGGCGGCGATGGCGGCGTCCACGGCCTCGACCATGAGGTCGTGGCGCAAGGTCGCGGTGTCGGCCAAGGCCAGCGCCTCGTCGAACGCCGCAAGCGCCTCGTCGGCGCGACCGGCGGCGAGCAGGACGCGTCCCCGGCCTTGGCGGACGCGGATGCGCAGGGCGGGCAGGTCATAGCTCGCGATCCAGCGGTCGTAGGCGGCGAGCGCGTCGTCCATGCGCCCGATCCGCGCCAGCGTCTCGGCGATGCGCAATTGCAGGGCGGGGGCGTCCGCGGCGGAGGGGTCAAGACGCACGGCGCGGTCGAGCAAGGCGAGCCCCTCGTCGACGGACGCCGCGTCGTCGGTCCGGTCGCACAGCAGATCGCCGAGCATGGCGAGCGCCGCCTGACGGACCTCCGGCGCACGGGCGACCTCGACGGCCCGCCGGGCATAGGACACGGCGTCGGCGGCGTCCGGATCGAGCGCGGCGGCGGCCAACGCCAACCGCGCCTCGATGGTCGAGCCGATGCCGTCCTCCGCGAGCAGGCGGTCCAGCGCGGCGAGCGCGACGGAGCGGTCCTCGGCCTCGGCGAAGGCCTCGGGAAGCGCCAAGGCGCACTCCAGATAGACGCCCCCCAGATCCGCCCGCGCCGCGGCGGCCAGGAGCGCGGCGCGGGAACGCGGGTTCGGGAAACGGCGCACCCAGAGCAGGGCGTTCTCGGCGCGGGCGCGGGCGTCCGCGCCCTTGGCGGCATCCACCGCCGCGAAGCGCTCAGCGGCCTCGACGGAGCGGCCGAGCTCCAGGTCGGCCTGAAGGACGAGCCGGAGCGCGGCAACGCCCCACGGGGTGTCGGCGGAGGGTGCGGCCTCGGCGAAGGCGATCTCGGTCTTCGCGAAGTCCTGGCGCAGGTTGTAGGCGGCGAGGGAGAGGGCGAGGCGGCGCTCGGCGGGGAGCTCGGGCGTGGCCTCGATGCGGGCGAGCGCGCCGGCGGCGTCGCCGCGCTCCAGATCGGCGCGGATGAGGATCTCCTGGGCGCGAGCCCGTTCCTCGGAGGAGATGCCGAGCGTGGAGAGGATGGCGGAGGCGGTCTTCTCGGCGAGGCTCACGTTGCCGTCGTCCAAGGCCATGCCGGCGGTGGGGAGGAGGTCTTGGGCCGACCGCGCGCGCACGGCCGGCGCGGCCAGGAGGCACAGCAGGGCGAGCGGTACCGCGGCCGGCGCGGGCCGGCGGAGGAAACGGGCAAGCAGTAGCCACGCGGCCAGGCAGAGGACGAAGAGCGCGCAAGGCGCGCCGAAGACCAATTCGCCGTATCGGAGATAAAGCGAGGCATAGGGCGCGGCGGTGAGCGGGAGGCGCGTGGGGAAGAGGGTGATGGGGACGGCGCGGCCCACGGCGTCGATGGCGGTGTTGTCGCCGCGGTTGGTGGAGCGGAACATGGGGACGCCCGTCTCGACGCACCGGAGGATGGCCTGCTGGGCGTGCTGGGCAGGTTGGGCGGAGGGAGCGTACCAAGCGTCGTTGCTCATGTTCACGAGGACACGCGCGCCGTCGTTCACCGACTGCCGGGCGACCTCCGCGACGGTGTCCTCGAAGCAGATGAGCGGGCCGACGGTCAGGCCGGAGGGGAGGCGCACGGCGGTGACGCGTTCGCCGGGGTAAAGGCTGGCGCCGGTGGGGACGAGGCGTTGGAGCGCTGGGAAGGCCTTGTCGAAGGGGATGTACTCACCGAAGGGGACGAGGTGGCGCTTGGCGTAGACCTGCCCAGCGTCTGGCCCATCCGCGGTGAGGAGGAGCGCGGCGTTGTGGGCGCGGCCCTCCCCGTCGCGGTGGAGCCCACCCATCAGGAGCGGCGCGCGCGCCAACCCGGCAAGGCGGGCCAGATGCCGCGCGACGGCGGCAGGCATGGGCGAGGGCACCCCGGCGAGCGCGCTCTCAGGCCACAGCCACAGGTCGGCATGGACGTAACCGACCATCGCCGCGACCCCGTCGGCCTCAAGCCACGGCGGCGTGTAGGTCTCCCCACGCGCGAAGACGCACGGCACGTCCGTGCGCTCCACGACCACCGTGGCCGTCCCGTCGGGCGAGAGCGCGTCGTAGGCGCGGATGCGCCCCAACCCCCAGACGAAGGCGGCCAGCACGACCGCCAAGGGCAGGATGCTCTCAAGCGTCAGGGCGAGCCGCTCGGCGAAGCGCGTGGGCGCCTGACGGATAACGGCCCACCACAGCCGCTCCAGGAGCGTGGCGATGGCGCCGTTGGCCGCGACGAGGACGGCCGAGGTGAGCGCCGCGCCGCCCAGCGCCGCGGTCTGGAGCAGCGGCGTCCATGCCGCGCACGCCAAGCCCAGCGGGTTCCACGCAAAGCCGGTGAAGAGATTGGCGCGCAGGCACTCCAAGCCCGCCCAGAGCGCGGGCTCGACCACGAGCGCGAGTCCGATCCGTACCCATCCGGGCCGCCCCGCGCAGCGGCGGCGAAGCGCGGCCGCGAGCCCGGCGAAGGCGGCGACGAAGCAGGCCAGGACCGCGCTCAGCCCGAGCAGGGCGGGGACGATGAGCGGCCAGGGGCCGCCGTTGTCGGTGAGGGCGAGCATCCACCACAGCTGCCCCACCCACGCCACGAAACCGGAGACCCACCCCAACGCCAACGCCCACCGCACCGACGCCTGCCGCACGAGCAACAGCAACGGCACCAACGCGAACCACGCATTGCCGTTCTGCCCGAAGGGCGGCCACAGGGAGATCACGAAAGCCGCGGAAAGCAGGGCGGCGAACAACTGAAGCAGACGTTTCTTCATGGGGCACGGCTCCTCTCGGCGATGACGAGCGTGGTGTGCTGTTGGCCGAAACGGGGGATGACGGCGAGGACGCGGGGATAGGCGGCGCGCAACCCCGCGAGGCGGGATTCCCTGTCGGGCGCGGGGGTGAGGTCGGGGAAGCGCAGGGCATGGGTGTAGCCGGACCAGGCGGCGAGCGGGGCCGCGGAAGTGTCAAACGGCACGGGCTTGGAGAAGGGCCCCATCTCCAGCCCCCGCGGGACCTCCAGCCCCGCCTCGACGGCGAGGTAGGTGTCCTGCGTCCAGATCGTGTCCGTGCCGAGGCGGAGTGCGGCGTCCCGCGCGATCGCCGCGGCGCGGCGCAGACGCATCAGATCCGGCTCCTCCTTGAGATTCACCCAAAAACGGTCCTGCCCGAGCGAGAACCACCCCTCGGCGATGGGCGACCCCGCCACGGTGACCGCCGCCGCGGCGAGCAGCAACGCGCGCGCGAGCGCCTGGCGCATCGACTCGAAGGGGAGGAGCGCGAAGGCGAAGGCCCCCGCCATGCCCAGCGGCAGAAGGGCCGGCACGAGATAGTCGTCGTAAGGGACGGGCGCGAGGAGATGCGCCGCCGCGAGCGCGAGCCCGACGCAGAGCCACAGCCCCAGGAAACCCGCCCGATCCGCGGGCGGGCGTTTGGGCGCGGGGCGGCGCGCCCACCACACCCACGCCGCCAGCGCCCCGACAAAGGCCAGCAGCGCGTTGTGGCGCAGGAAACGCGCGACGCACCCCGCCACGCCCAGCGGCCCCATCGGCGCACGCGCGGCATGGAAGGCCTGCGTCTCGAAAAACGCCTGCGGCCAAAGGAGGAGTTCCGGGCCGAAGGCGAGAAGCGCCCCCACCCCGCCGCCCAGGCCGAACCAAAGCCACGTCCAAGCCCCGGCCCAAGCCCGCCGCCACAGCAGCCACAGCGCCACCACGGGCAGCAGCACGCCCATCGAGAGGCGGACGTCCGCCAAGAGCGCGAAGAGGAACCCCGCAGCCGCCGCGCAGAGCGGGTCGATCCCGCACGTCGCGTCCGTCTCGCCCTCCGTGCGCAGGCAGGTGAGCAGGCGCAGACCGCCGGCCAGACCGAGGGCGCAGAGGGCATAGGCTTTGGGGATGGCGGTGAAGTAGGTGTACCAGAGGGAGAGCCCCACGAACGCCCACAGCGCCACACGCGCCGTCCAGCGTTCGTCGTCGCGGCGGAAGCAGGAGACGAGCGCGCCGTCCGCCAGGAAGATCGCCGTGAGGCCGAGGATCGCCGTGACGACACGTCCGCCCAAGACGCCGAAGGGCGACCAGAGCCAACCGAGGAGCGCGTAGACGGCGGGCATGACCAGCCCCTGGGTGAAGAAGAAGTCGCGATGGGGGATGTCGCCGGCCATCAGGCGCCGCGCGGCGTAAAGGTACCAGCCCTCGTCCTGATTGAGCGGGCCGAGAAGGATGTTGGCCAGATAACACGCCACGGTGAGCGCCACCGCGGCCATGGCCCACCGGCGGAGGCCCTGGGCCTCGCGCTCCGCGTCACGGGGCATGGCGCGGGCCCTCCCCCGTCAGATTGTCCCGGAATTGCTCCCAGCGGAACCGCCCGACGCGAAAGAGATAGGCGGGGAGGCCGGGCAAGGTGTCGCAGGCGATGCGCAGGATGTTCGCGGCGGTGTACGGGCGGCGCGGGTGCCCGGCGTAGAGGTGCAGGAGGGGGTGGCGGATGCGCGTGGGATCCTCCGGCCAATACCACAGGTGTTCGCCCAGGTAGAAGCACGGCTCGCCGGCGGCGCGCAGGTCGCGCATCTGCGCGGGGGATTGCCAGGCGATGCCGCGCACGCCGCTCGCGGGCAGGATGGTGTGATAATAGTCGTCGAAGACGTGCGGGGCGGGGATGTCCGGCGGGAGCGTCTCCCACGCCGCCAGGCAACGCCCATCCTCACGGTAGCGGTCATGCAGGGAGAGCACGTAGGCGCGCGGGTGCGGCTCGGAACGCATCGTCTCGACGATCGAGAGCGCGTAGGCGCTCATGCCGAAGGTCAGGATCAGCTTGCCGATGGCGAAAAGATAGGTGCTGGAGGCGAGGATGGCGGTGACGGCCACGCCGAGCGCGCGGCCGACCCACGGCGAGCGGGGCACGTTCAGCGTCATCGCGTTGAAAGCCACCAACACCGGGAACATCCACAGTTGGGGCACGTAGCGCACATACCCGATCGTCTTCGTCGGTTGCAGGAAACTGGTCAGCAGGATCGCCAGCAAGAGCCAGGGCATCCCGCACCGTCGCGTGAAGCAGAGCGTCAGGAGCGTCAGGCACATGACGATCCGGAAGCCCGAGCCCAACCCGCTCACCTGATCCAGGTGGAAGACGGGGTTGAAGGGTTTCCGCCCCAGCTTCCACTCGTAATAACGGTGGGCGAGCCACTTGGAGAGATAGGCGTTCGTCACGCGGCCGAAATAGCCCATCGCCGCGGCGTCGTCGTTCACCAAGTCGAAGTCGGCCGTCATCGCCGGCAAAGGCTCGTCCTTCGAGAAGGAGTGCTCCGGGTAGAAGGGGCCGCCGTGATTCGCCCAATTCGTGAGATAGGGCGAGAAGCCCACGACCAAGGCGAAGAGGAACCCCGCCGCGTTCGCCGCCACCCACTTCCAGAAAGCCCGCGCACGCCCCTGGCGCAACGCCGCCCACACCACCGGGATCGTGAAGACGGCCGCCGAGAGGCAGAAACCGACCACCCCCGTGAACTTCAGGTTGCACCCCAGCACCGGCGCCAACGCCAGATACGTCAGCCACGCCGTACGCCCCGTCTTCCGATAGGCGCACGCCGCCAACAGATAGGTCATCAGCAACGCGTAGAGCGACCCGTCCTGCGCGAAGCAGAACGCGCTCGCCACCACCCCCGGCGACAGCAGGGCGAGCGAGGCGAAGAGCCACCGTTTCCACCGCCCCTGGCCGAAGAGCAGGGGCGTCACCCCCCACGCCACCGCCCCCAGCGTCACCGCCGTGATGAGGATCAGCGAATCGCCCGACTCCAGATTGCCCGTCAGCGCCGCCGTCACCGCGCTCCAGACCCACCCCGCCCGCGGCAGATACGCCACGTGATACGAATTGAAGGTCGTCGGGTCCGCGCCCGTCGCCGCCAGCATCGCCTCCCGCGTCGCGTCCAACACCGGGTTCCACCCCTCCAGGAGCAGACGCGAGGCCGTCAGGTGATAAGCCTGCGCGTCCCACCACGAGAAGAGCACCACGCTCTGATCCACCGCGAAGAGCGCGAGCGCCGCCAAGGCGAGCGCCCCCACCCGGCGCCACCCATCCCGCCACGTGCCCCCGCCCACCAAGGCCAGGCACCCCGCCAACACGAATCCCGCCACCCCATGCCACGCCGAGACCGTCCCCCCAAAGAGGAACCCCACCGACGCCAAGAGCACCGTCAGCGCCGGCCACGCCAAGAGCGCCGCCGGCAACGGGAACATCCCCCGCCGCCGCACCGCCGCGAAGAAGCCCTCCCCCGCCCGCTCCGCGACCCCGGCGCGTGCCGCGCCGAGCGCCAGGCGCAAGCGCGCGCGAAGCCGCTGTCCCCGGCGGAGGACGGCGGCCCTGCGGCGCGATTCGGCGCGACGGTTGTTCTTGCGTCTGCTCATGCGGTGACCCGCTGAAACGAAAACGGCCGCCGGTCTTCGCGACGGGCGGCCGTTGCGCAACCCTTATTTCCCGGCCGGGGCGGCCTCAGGGGCCGCGGCCTCGGGCGCAGGGGCGGCGGCCTCCGCGGGGGCGGGGGCCTGAGGCGCCTTGGGCGCGGGCGCGGCGAGCTCGGGGAAAAGCGAGCAGGTCACGCCCTGCTCGGTGCGCTGCGCCTCGATGTAGTCGCGCACCGCCAGGCGGCGGCGTTGGTCGGTGAGCATGGCGCGAAGCTCCTCGGCGTCCAGCGCCCCCGGCTTCCGCATGGCCAAGGGCAGCAGGCGCACCGTGGCGGGGCGCACCAGGATGTGGCTCGCCTGGGCCGTGCCGGCCTTGTCGTCACGCGCCGTCACCTTGATGATGTGGTAGCCGAAGGAGGACTTGACCAAGGGGCCAAGCTCGCCCACCTTCTGCGTGAAGGCAGCCTGCTCGAAGACCGGGTCCATCCGGCCCTTGCCGAACTCGCCCAGGTCGCCGCCGCGCTCACCGCTCGGGCAGTCGGAGGCCTCGCGCGCCACGGCCGCGAAGTCCTCGCCCTTCTCGATGCGGGCGCGCAACGCCTCGGCCTTCGCCTTGGCGGCGGCATCGTCGGGAATCTTGCGGATCACCTTGAAGATCGCCTCCACCCCGGGCAGCTCCACCGGCGCGGTGACGCCGCCCTCGGCGGTCGCGTCGATGGCCGCCTGGAAGGCCTTCGCCTCTTCGGGCGGGAGCCCCTGCGTCAGCTCCGCCACGGGAACGGACATGGGCGACTTCATCACCGAGTTCGCCTGGACGAGCGCCTCGAAGGTCGCCGAGCCGTCGGCGAGCTGCTTTTGGTAGCCGGCCAACGCGTCCTCCACCAGCTTGCGCTCCGCGGTGTTCTTGGCCAGCTCGGTCTGGATCTCCTCGTCGGAGACGGTCGCCTTCGGGAAGACCTCCGCCTCGAAGAGTCTCTCGGCCAGCAGGCTCTCCTCGAAGAGCTCGCGCATACGGGCCTCACCCAGGGGGGAGGTCTTGGCCAGCTCGTCGAAGGTCTTGCCCTGGGCGGCGGGCTGGGCCTCGACCTCCTTGATCTTCTCCGCGCGATAGGCATCGTCGACCGTCACGCCGGCCTTGGCGGCGGCGTTCTTGATGAGTGCCGTGAAGATGAAGCGCTGGACCGTCTGGGCGCGCGCCTCCTGCTTGAAGGCGGGCAGCTGCTCGGAGGGAAACATCGAGCCGGCGACCTTACGGTAGGCCTCGATTTCCGCGTCCACGCGCTTGTTCAGCTCGCCCCAGGTCAGGGTCGCGTCGCCCACGGAGGCGATGACGTCCGTGTCTTTCGGCGGGGGCGGCGTGGCGACGATGTCGCTCGCGATCCCGGGCTGCGCCGCCGGGGCGTCCAAGGCCGCCTGCGCGGCGTCGTCGGCCGCGGCGGTCTCGGCGACCGGGGTCTCTGCCGCCGGCGTCTCGCCCTGCGGCGCCTCCGGTTTGTCGCATCCGGCGCCGAAGGCCACCATCGCGGCCACCGCGGCCGTCGCGAAGAGATTCTGTTTTTGCATCATGGGTTCTGTGCTCCTTTGCTTCAACGTGATGCTTTGAGGGGGAAGGATAACATATTTCCCGTCACTTGACGAGTGCCATGAACTCGGCGCGCACCCCCGCGTCCTCCCGGAACGATCCCAGGACGGACGAGGTGACGGTGAGGGCGTTCTGCTTCTCGACGCCGCGCATCATCATGCAGAGGTGCGAGCAGCTCATGACGACGCCGACGCCTTCGGCCTGGGTGATCTCCTGGATGGCGTGGGCGATCTCCTCGGTGAGGCGCTCCTGGATCTGGAGGCGGCGGGCGTAGCAATCGACGATCCGCGCGATCTTGCTGAGACCGACGACCTTGCCGGCGGCGATGTAGCCCACGTGGCACCGCCCGTAGAACGGCAGGAGATGGTGCTCGCAGAGCGAGTAGACCTCGATGTCGCGGACGATGACCATGTTGTTCGCGGCGGATTGGAAGACGGCGCCGTTGAGGACCTGCGCGGGTGTCTGGCGATAGCCCTGCGTGAGATAGGCCAACGCGCGGGCCACGCGGTCAGGGGTCTTGAGGAGCCCCTCGCGGTCGGGATCCTCGCCAAGCTCGGCGAGGAGCGCGCGCACCAGGGCGGCGACGCGTTCGAGATTGGGCGGGGGCGGCTGGCTCAGCATGGGATGACAATCTCGTGGGGGGTGTGGGAGAGGATTTCGCACCCGGTCTCGGTGACGACGAGGAGATCCTCGATGCGGACGCCGACCTCGCCGGGGATGTAGATGCCGGGCTCGTCGGTGAGGACCATGCCGGGCTGGAGGACCGTCTCGCAGGTGCGGGAGAGGCTGGGCATCTCATGGATCTCGATGCCGACGCTGTGGCCGAGCCCGTGGTCGTAATAATCGCCGTAACCGTATTTGCCGATGATGTCGCGGGAGAGCCTGTCGATGTCGCAGCAGCGGACGCCGGGCCTGACGGCCTCGGCGACGGCGCGGTTGGTCTCCAGCACGATGTCGAAGATCTCCTTGAAGCGCGGGGTCGGCTTGCCGAAGAAGAGCGTGCGGGTCATGTCCGAGCAGTAGCCGTCGACGACGACCCCCATGTCGATGAGCAGCTCCGAGTCGGGCCGCAGGATGGTGTCGTCGGGCTGATGGTGGCACTCCACGGCGTTGACGCCGGCGCAGATGATCGGGTCGAAGGATTCGGAGAGCCCGCGGGCGGCCTCGGCCATGCGGAAATGGCGCAGCATCTCCCGTTCGCTCATGCCCGGGCGGAAGGTGTCGATCAGCTCGGCCAGGAGCGCGTCGTTGGCGGCGGCGGATTTGCGGATGGCCGCGATCTCCCCGGCGGACTTCACGCCGCGCAGGGTGGAGATGATCTCGGTGACGCTGACCATTTTGGCCGCGGTGAAGGTCTCGGCCAGGGGCAGATACTGCGCCACCGTGAGGTTGCCCTCGTAGCCCACGGTCCGCCACGCCTTGCCGAGGGCGGCATAGTCGGCCAGTTGCTCTTTCGAGGGCTTGAACTTCCGGATTTCGACGCCGGTCAGCGTGCGGTGGGCCACCTCCAGATAGCGGAAATCCGTGTAGAAGACCGGCGTGCCCTGCCGCTCCACGAGCAACAACCCGTTGCTCGTCTGCAAGCCGGTGAAATAGCGGCGGTTGACGGCGGAATAGATGAAGGCCGCGTCGATGTCGGCGGCGGCCATCGCCGCCTGCAGCCGCTCGATGCGCGAAAGGTGCTCGTTGTCCATAGGTCCGTTCCTCGGGGAATGACGCACGGGGGCGCGCGGCACGCCGCACGCCCCCGCGCACCGCGCCTCACTCATTTGACGAAGAGGTTGTCGGCGGTCATCTGCGCCGGCTTCTCGATGCCGAGAAGGTCCAGGCAGGTGACGGCGATGTCGGAGAGCTTACCGTCGGCGCGCATGACGCGCAGGTCGGCGTCGCGCGACACGTAGATGCACTCCACCTTGTTGAGGGTGTGGGAGGTCTTGGGCATCCCGGTGGCGTAATCGACCATCTGCTCGGCGTTGCCATGGTCGGCGGTGATGAGGACGTGCGCGTCGAGCGCCAGGAGCCGCTCCAGCAGCTTGCCGACGCATTCGTCGACGACCTCGACGGCGCGGGTGGCGGCCTCCAGGTTGCCGGTGTGGCCGACCATGTCGCAGTTGGCGTAATTCACGACGATGAAGCCGTAGGGGTTGTCCTCGAGGCGCTTGAGGAGCGCGTCGGTGACGTTGTAGGCCTCCATCTCGGGGTGCGAGGCGAAGGTGGCGGGGTCGAAGCGGCTGGGCACCTCCACCTGATCCTCGCCGGGATAGGGCTTGGTGCTCTTGCCGTTGAAGAAGCTGGTCACGTGGCGGAACTTCTGGGTCTCGGCGATGCGCAGCTGGCGGAGCCCGGCCTTGGAGACGACCTCGCCCAGGAGCATGTCCATCGCGCCGTCGCCGCCCATCGCGCCGAGCAGGTAATCGGCGAACTCGTCCCAGTAGCGGGTGAAGCCCAGATAGACGATCTTCGGGCGGCGCGTGCGCGTGCCGGCGTAATCGTCGCACACGAACGCCTGGGTGAGCTGGATGGCGCGGTCCTGGCGGTAATTGGTGTGCATCACCGAGTCGCCGTCCTGGATGCCCGCGTAGTCGCCGATGACGGAGCAGGGGACGTACTCGTCGGTCATCGGGTCGCCGTCGGGCGTCTTGGCGGTGTCATAGGCGGTCCTGACGGCCTCCTCCACGGTCGCGAAACGCGTGCCCGCGCCGTTGACCAGGCACTCGAAGGCCTCGGAGGTCAGCGCCCAGTTCTTGGAGCGGTCCATCGCGTAATAGCGCCCCATCGCCGTGCCGATGACGCACCCGCCGACCTCGCCCATCACCCCCTGCAGCTTCGCCAGATACTCCAGCGTCGAGCGCGGCGGCGTGTCGCGCCCGTCCAGGAAGGGATGGATCACGATCCGCCCTTCGGGATACTCCTGGCGCGCGCGGCGCATGATCTTGAAGAGATGCTCCTGGTGCGCGTGCACGCCCTCGTCCTGCAACAGCCCCATCAGGTGCAGCTGCGACCCGTTGGCCTTCCAATTGGCGATCAGCGCCTCCCACTTCGGGCTCTTGAAGAGCTCGCCGCTCTTCAGCCCGTCGTCGATGCGCTTGAGCTCCTGCTCCACGATGCGCCCCGCACCCATGTTCAGATGCCCCACCTCCGAGGAGCCCTGGTAACCGTCCGGCAGGCCGACCGCCTCGCCGGAGCACTCGATGCGGCTCCACGGGTAACGCGCGCGCAGACGGTCGATGACCGGCGTCTTGGCGTTGAAGACGGAATTGCCCGCGAACCGGGGATTCATCCCCCAACCGTCGCGGATGATCAGGCAAACAGGGCGATTGGCCATAGCGATGTCCTTTCTCAAAATCGCCGCCCATTATACCACAAACGCACCCGCCCCACGCAAACCCAAAGGTCAGTTTTTGGCGGTGCGGGAGAAGTAGAAGAAGGTGTCGTCCTCGTGGTCGTCGCGGAGGCCGGAGGCCAGGAGCATCCGGCGGGAGGGGAGGTTGTCGCGGTAGCACTTGGCGACGGCCTTCTCCAGCCCCCAGTAGCACAGGGCGTGGGCGGCCATGGCGCGCATGGCCTCGGCGGCGTAGCCGTTGTGCTCGGCCTCGGGCAGGAGGCGGACGCCGAGCTCGACGGTGTTGTCGTAGGTGAAGTTGTGGAAGACGCATTCGCCGACGAGCGCGTCCGCGGCATAGATGCCGAGGGCGACCTCGCGGCGGGCCTTGAAGTCGTTGCGCGGCAGTTCGAGGAACCAGGCGTCGCGCGGGTCGCCCTCGCCCTCCCAGGCGGTGCGCCAGTCCCACCCCCAGAAGCGGTTGCGCGCGAGGTCGCGGGCGAGGCGGGCGTAGACGTGGACGTCGGCGTCTGGGACGGGGCGCAGGCGCAGGCGCTCGGTGTCGATGGTGGGCGGGGCGTCGAGCTCCTCGATGACGCGCCGGGGCAGGACGGTGTATTTGTCGAGGAGGCGGATGGGGTTGTATTGGAGTTTGGATTTGCGCAGGCCGCAGTCGCCGGCGTCGTCCTCGCGGTTGACGTAGAGCAATTCGGGGTGGGCGGGGCGGATGGCGGCGGCGAAGGCCTGGGCGATGGTGGGATAGACGCCGTCGTAGCCGACGAGCGCCTTCTCGACGTGCACCATGAGGGTGTCGCCGATGGGCTCGCCGACGGTGATGGCGATGATCCTGCCCTGGTGCTCGATGAGGCCGCCTTCGAGGCGGAGGGGCTCGAACATGCTCAGGAGCGTCTCGGTGCCGTGGAGTTCCTCCTTGGCCAGGAAGGAGTTCTTGGCGTATTGGCGCTCGGCGTACGCGCGCAGGAAGTCGCGGATGGCGGGGAGGTCGCCGGGGGTCATGGCGCGGTAGGCGGCGTCGGGGTAGGCCCGGCGGAACTTGGAGACGTGGTTGCGCTGGCCGGCGAAACGGCGCCCGGCGTAGGCCTCGAAGTCGGAGAGGTTGTAGAGGTAGTCGCGCCAGGTGCGGGGATTGGTGATGGTCATGTCGCGGCCGTAGCGGCGCGTGAGGAGGGGGAGGCGCTCGATCGGCACGGAGCAGAGCCCCAGGGGCACCCCCTCGGCGACGCACCAGGCCTCGACCGCCGTGAGCGCGCGCAGCTCGGCCTCCTGGTCGGCCTCGGGATGGATGGGATAGGCGAAGCGCAGTTTGCCGCCATAGGAGGTGCGGACGATGAGGCACCCCTCGGCCTCGGCCATCGCGGTGTGGGCGTAGGGGCGCCACATGAGCAGGAAGCCCAGGGAATTGTCGCTGAGATGAAAGGGGTTGCGCGCGACGTACGGGCGGAGCGCGGGCAACTCATTGGCGTGCAGGGGGCGGAAGTCCATCATGCGTTCCTCGCGGAAAGGTCATGAACGTGTCAAAGCGATAGGCGGCCCAGTCCGCGGCGAGCGTGGGCAGGTGGCGGCAGGCCCAGGGCAGCCACGTGCCCAAGGCGTAGGCCGCCATGCCGCGCGCCTTGTCGGAGGCGGGGGTCAGCCGGTTGTCGACGGCCAGCGTGCGCGGCATGGGCGGGAAGTCCGTGCCGCGATAGGTGTAGGACAGGTTGCCCGCGAGCGTGGGCTGCGGCTCCGCCACGAGCCGGCCGCGGAAGGCGCAACGGACGTTGTAGAGGTCGCTCCGGACGGCCTCGGCGTGCCGTTGCGCGGTGAGGTTCTCGGAGGCGAGCATCAGGCGCCAGCCCACCCACGCCGCCGGCATGGCGCAGACCAGCACCGCCACGAGCACGGCCGTCCGGCGCACCGTCAGGACCAAGGGCAGCATCACCGCCACGTAGAGCAGGGGCGCATAGCGGGCGTAACCGATGTAGAGCGTGGGCATCGCCAGCACGCTCCCCCACGCCGCGAGCAACGTGCCCCCCCACCCCGTCAACCGCCGCCGGCAGAGCGTCAACACGGCCAGCGACGCCCAAACGGCCAGGCGGAAGACCGGTCCGAGCCCGTCCACGCCCCCGCCGTCGATGCCCCCCGTCGCGACGTTGAAGCGCGGGTCGCCGGGCACGAGCCAATGGCCCAGATAGGCATAGGCCAGGCGCGGCCAGTAGCCCATCTCGCGGGCGGCGGCGTCCATCCCCAGGAAATCCGCGGAGATGGCGGAGAGCGAGCCGCCCGCCAACGCCCGCAACGTCGGGAAGACGATCGCCCCCGTCACCGCCGCGGCCAGTGCCAGCCACCCCCACCGCCGCGGCCAATCGCGCAGCAACAGCAACCCGACGAACGCGGCCGGCAGCCACGCGGTCGTCTTGAACGTGCAGGCCACCACCAGCGCCACCACCGACAGGCGGAAGTCCCCCGCGCGGTGGGCGAAGAGGGCGGTGAGGAGCAGCAGGTAGACGCACCCATCCGGCAGGGCGCAGAAGAGGCTCACGAACGTGAGCGGCCCCACGGCCAGCAGCGCCGTCTGCGCACGCGTCAGCGTCCGGCGCAGGGTCAGCCACGTGGCAGGCAGCAGCAGGAAGACCAGGCAGTTCCCCGCGTCCACCCAGCCCGTGAGCCGATAGAGCGCCGCGCCCCACCCCACGAACCCCTGCGGCAGGGTGAAATGCGCGGCCGAGACCGCGCCATCCATCGCCAACGCCCCGCCCGCGGCCAGCAGACGGATGTTCGGGATCAGGTAATTGTCCGCGTCGCTGTAGATCGCGAAACCGGAGGGGACGAGCAGATTGAGCAGGAAGCCCCCCGCCACAATCGCCGCGAAGGCCCTGAGGCACCCCGCCCGGAAGGCCAGGAGCAACGCGGCCGCGCAGACCATCCCCACGAGCGCCGGCGTGCGGGCCACGGCCACGGCCAGCGGCAGGGCGACCAGGAGCAGGGGCAGGGCAGCCTCCCGCGGCGGACGCGTCTCAGCGGAAGTATCGGCCATTGTCGCGGATGCGTTGGGGGCGGGCCTTGGGCGTCTCCAGCCAGAGGGCGTACCACTCCTCGCCGAAGCCGGCGTTGGAGAACTGCCGCACGCGGTTGTTCGCCAGATGGTCGCGGTTGGCCTTCAGGGTCGCATGCTCGTTCTTCGTGTCGGCCTCCACGAGCACCTTGAACGCCTCGTCCACCAAGCCACGCCTGAGCAGCATCCACGAGAAGGTGGCGTAGACGAGGGCGGTGGTGCCGTAGCGGGCGCGGCGCGTGGCCTTGCGGAAGACCTTGCGCAACGCCTCGGTCGGCGCCTCCAGTTGCCACATCCGCGCCAGCTTCATGCACACCAGCAGCGGCTCCATCAGCAACGCGCGCGGCAGGAGCGCGTCCACCCGCTTCCAGTCCTTGCGCTGCCAGGCGAACTGCAGCTCCATCGTCGCCAACTGCCGCCCCAGGAGCGGGATCCACAGGCGATAGCGCTCCAACGGCCTGAGGATGGCCTGCACCTCGGCGATCATCGCGTCGCGGTCCTTGGCCAGCTCCGCCTCGGCGGTCTTGGCGTCGCTCATCTGCCGCGTGCGCCAACGATTGACCTTCGCCTGCATCCCGGCCTGCGCGCGCCCCATCACCGCTTGGATCCGCGCCGTCACCCCACCCATCCGGCGGCGGAGCGCCCACGCCAGGGCCGCCTGCCCGGCCACGAACGTGAGCAGCGCCCACACGATCGACCAGTACCACGGCGAGACGCCCGTCGCCGTCAGCGCGCCGCCGACGGCCAAGGCCACCAACACGATCAGCAACTCGGAAATCATTCGCGTTCCTCCTCCAAAAGCCCGACGGCCCGCCGCACCAACGCCGCCGCGCGCGCCAACGCGTCCGCGCTCAGCTTGTCGGGGGTGTCCTGCGCGGTGTGCCACCACGCGTTCCCGGGGCCGTAATCGAAATCGATGATGTCCGCCGCGCGATACCCCGCGGCCACGAAGGGCACATGGTCGTCCACCACGTCGCCCGCGTCGCCCAACGGCACGCCCACGGCCTCGCCCGCGCGGCGCAGCAGGGCGTTCAGGCGCGGCGATCCGTTCGCCGCCAGCCCGGGGTTGAAGGCCGCGTCCCCCAGCATGTCCAGCACGATGACCGGCGTGTCGCGGCCAATCGCGCCCGCCCGCGCCGCGCGCCAGCTTCCCTGCAGGCCGTCCTGCGCGGAATAGGCCTCACGGCACTCCTCGCCGTCCACGAACAGATAGGCCACGGGCAGCGCCCCCTCGCCGGCCAACGCCAGGAGGAGCCCCGTCGTGCTCGCGCCGTCGTTCGCCCCCACGAACCCGGGGATGCCCGCCTTCGTGTCGAAATGCGAGACCAGCACCGCCACCGGCCGCGCCGCCCGGCAATGCCACACGTTCGCCATCGGCCCGAAGGGCGTCCCGAAACGGTCGATGCGCGTCCCCTCGCGCGGGAGACGGGCGGCGATCCACGCCGCGGCCTCCGCGGAGCCCTCGCCGCCCACCCGCGTGGGATGCGCCGCCACCAACGCCTCCGCGTGCGCCAGCGCCTCCGCGCCGATCGCGCGGTCACGCGCCGTGGGCCCGGCCTCGCGGCAACCGGCGCACGCGCACCCCGCCGCGAGCGCCAGCAGGGCCGCGCCACAGGCCAGAACGGTTTTGCGAAGCCCCGCCACGCTCAGTCCATCTTCACGCCCAGCAGGGCCAGAATGCGATCCAGGTCCGCGTTGTCGTAGAAATCCACCTCCAAGGTCCCCTTGGCGTGGCGGCCGTTCGGCAGGGTGCGCCCCGAGGTCACGCGGACGGCCGTGCCGAAGCGCGCGTGCAGGCGGTCGGTGAGGTCGCGCAGGTAGGCGGGCGGCAGGTCGTTCTTGGCCGCGGCGCGCGCGGGGTCGGGCAGGGGCGTGGTCAGCTGCGTGACGATCCGCTCCAGCGCGCGCACCGTGAGATTCTCGGAGACGGCCCGGCGCCCCAGGCGGATGCGGTCCTCCGTGCGCGGCAGGCCTAGGATGGCCTTGGCCTGGCCGGTGGAGAGGCGGCCGTCGGCCACCATCGCCTTGGTCTCGTCGGGCAGGTCGAGCAGGCGCATGGCGTTGACGATCGTGGTGCGGGCCTTGCCCACGCGGTCGGCCACGTCGCCCTGCGACAGCCCGAAGGTCTCGGTGAGCGTGCGGTAGCCCTCCGCCTCTTCGATGGCGTTGAGGTCGGCACGCTGGATGTTCTCGACGATCGCGAGCTCGGCGGCCTTGCGGTCCTCGGCCTCGATGAGGATGACCGGCACCTGCTCCAGGCCGGCCATGCCCGCCGCGCGCAGACGCCGCTCGCCGCCGATCAGCTCGAAGCGGCCATCGTCCAACCGCCGGCAGAGCAACGGCTGGATGATGCCGTTGGCCTTGATGGACTCGGCCAGGTCGGCCAGCGCCGCCTCGTCGAAGAATTGGCGCGGTTGCCACGGCGAGCGCACGATCTCGGCCGTCGGCACCTTCAGCACGGAGCCGACCACGCGCCCATCCCGCGGGGGCTCCTCGGGCGCGGGCGCGGGCTTGGCGATGGCCGCGGCCAGCGCGGGGCGGGCGGGCACGGGCGCGGCGGGCGCGGGAGACGGGCCGCCGATGAGCGCGTCGAACCCGCGTCCCAGACCGTTGTGGCGGGCGGCGGGCTTGCCCTTCGCGGGGATCTTCTTCATGGATTTCTTCACGGGGGCTCCTCAGGGGTAGGACGCGGGGCGCATCAGCCCCATCGTCTCGGGCAGGCCGGCCATCAGGTTGATGTTCTGCAGGGCGGATCCCGCCTGTCCCTTCATCAGGTTGTCGATATACGAGACCACCCGCAGGCGGTTCACCCGCGCGTCCACGCTCACCACCAGATCACAGAAGTTCGTCCGCGCCACGCAACTCGTGCCGATGGGCGCCGTGGAACCGTAGACCCGCACGAAGGGCGAGTCCTTGTAGAACGCCTTGTAGAGGGCCACCGCGTCGGCCTCCGTGAGCGGCGCCTTGAGCTGCGCGTAGAGCGTGCTCATGATGCCGCGGCAGAGCGGCACCACCTGCGCCGTGAAGGTCAGGCGGACCGTCTCGCCGAACTGCAGGGAGAGCTCGCGCTCCACCTCGCAGACGTGCTGATGGCCGGCCAGCTTGTAGGCGTTCATGTTCTCATGGCGCGCGGGGAAGTGGTGCGTGGCGGCCAGTTTCTTGCCCGCGCCCGAGACGCCCGTCTTGCAATCGCAGATCACGCTCGCCGGGTCGAAGAGCGCGG
Organism: uncultured Kiritimatiellota bacterium; assembly: GCA_944389565.1. Lineage (GTDB taxonomy): Bacteria > Verrucomicrobiota > Kiritimatiellia > RFP12 > DVOR01 > Spyradenecus. The sequence goes on along the minus strand of CALXMV010000001.1, from coordinate 90,100 downwards.
CCTTCGCCGCCGGCGCGAGCCCCAGGATGCAGCTGCACGCGAAGCATCCCGGGTTGCCCACCACCGGCGCGGAGCGGATCTCCGCGCGATGGAGCTCCGCCAGGCCGTAGGCGTTCCGCCCCAGCAATTCCGGCGCGCCATGCCGGGGGTCCTTCCCATGGCGCGTGGCGTAATCGGCATAGGCCTCCGCCGTCGTGAAGCGGAAATCCCCCGAGAAATCCAACACCTTCGAGCCACGCGCCAGGGCCGCCCCCGCCTCGAACATCCCCACGCGGTCGGGCGTCGCGAAGACCGTCACGTCCGCCGGGGCCTCCGCCGCGCGCGGGTCGGCGGCGTCCAGGATCGGCAGGTCGCAGAAGCCCTCCAAATGCGGGTAGACCTCCGAGACGCGCCGCCCCACGTCCTCCCGCGCCACCAAGGCCGTGATCTCGGCCTCCGGGTGCTGCGTCAGCAACTCGATCAGCCCAATGCCACCATAGCCCGTGGCCCCGACAATCTTCACCTTTACCATAAAAGCGAACCCTTTCCGATGGGGCCGCACGCGCCCCAAAAACCCAAGAATGATACCGAAAAAGCCACGAAAAGGCAATTCGCGCCCCCACCCGCGAGGCGCCGACGCGAGGAAAAGGCGGGGCGCCATGGCGCCCCGCCCTCGCGAAGGTGATGGACGGCATGCTTAGTTGCTGGAGCCGCTCTGGAGGAACTCGAACGCGTCGTCGCCCTGCTCGATGCTGGTGAGGTTGTCGGAGCCGACGGCCTCGAAGATCATCGCCTTGGCGTAGACGTTGCCGGCATCGAAGTCCTTGCCGGAGTTGTCCTTGTAAATCAGCACGCAACCGTTCTGGCCGAAGGGCTGGGCGGTGGTCAGGAGGGTCTCGGCGTCGGCGGAGGTGTCGTTGCCGGCGGTGCTGGCCAGGGTGGAGCAGTTGATGTTACGGGAGACCAGGACGGGGGTCTTGGCCGGCGCGTTGCGGGTGTTCTTGGCGATGACCCACGCGCAGTTGTTGTCGTTGATGGTGTTGCCGGCGGCGGCGGTGACGCCGGGGGCGACGAGCGTGGAGGGCTCGATGTCCTTGAGCACCTTCAGGCGGTTGCGGCGGTTGACGTCGGACTCCGTCACATACAGGGCCTCCTGGAAGTAGGCGGCGGTGGAGGTGAAGTTCTGGTACATATCCGGCCCGGTGAGGGACTCGGAGGGCTTGAGGTCCTGATTCTCGTCGGCCGGCCACGCAAGGCTCTCGTAACGGCCGGACATATCGGCGGAGTTGATGGCGCGGACGATCTGGATGCCACGCTGCATCATGCCCGAACGCTGGGCGGATTGCAAGGCGTTGGTGACGGGGCCGAAGAGCGAGCCTGCGAGAATGCCGATGATCACAATCACGACGAGCAGCTCGATCAGCGTGAAGCCTTGGTTGCGTTTTGCCTTCATGTCAGTACTCCTTGGGTCTCATGTCTGCGCGCAGACAGCCTATCCGCCTTCGCACAATGCATATCCTAGCAAAGCGCCCCCCGCCGTGGCAAGCCCTATTTTTCGGAAACCGGCGAAAGCGCGCCCGACGAGCCATCGGGCTCGCCCTCCCATTCCCAGAAAATGAGGAACTTCCATTCCAGGATCGCCGCGTCGGGATAGGAGGTCGGCGCGCGGTCGGGCGCCGAGAAGGCGTCCCGCACCTGATAGACCGTCGCGAGCGTGCACGTCACGGCCCCGTCCGTGTACGGGCGGAAGATCCCCTCCACCTTGGCGCTCCCCACCTCCCCCGTCCAATCCATCCCCTTGAAGCGCAACGCGAAGGTCACGTTCTGCGTGATCCCCAGATAGTCATACACGCCGAACTTCCAGACCGTCCCCTCCGCCCCCTCGCAATGCTTGCTCCCCGTCACCACCGTCCCCGCCGGGTACGTCCCGTAAACGGTCCACGGGGCCGTCGGGTCCTGCCCCTTCACGCTCGCCGCCTCCAAGATCAGCAATCGTGGCACGAGCCCGCCCCACGCGCACCACGCCACCCCCAACATCATGGCAAAAACCAACATCGCCCTCATTCCGCCGCTCCCTTCGCTTCCTGCTTGGGCGTGCCGGAAGCGCCGCTCCGTTTCGCCCGTATCGCCCTGATGAAGTTCTCCACGCCGATCTCCTCCAGCATTTTCCGCTCCTCCTCAAGACGCTTCTGCGTGGCCTCCCACCTGCGGTCGGCATACGACTTCGCCAGACTCCGCTTGGGGTCGTATTCGATGTTCGTGTCATTCGGCGTGGGATTGAAAAAGACAATAGTCGGGCAAAACTCTTGATCTGAGATATCAAGAAGTTGATATATAAATCCATAATGCGCCACGAACATCCCCGCATCACCTTTCTGACTACGAACCCGAAAAGCCAGATAAGAGGTGTGAGCCAGAAACTGATATTGTTCTGAAGGTTTTTGCCGATAAAAAGAAACAGTATTCATAAATGGTTTTTGGGCATCAACGTGATAAGTGGGAACGAAAGTTGAAAAAGTATCCGCAGGGCAGATTTGCATACCATCATTTGGATTGGGAAACGCGAAATGGATGGCAATAACCAAGTCTTTAGAAAAGTTGGGTTGGACGACGCGTTGTGCCTCGAACGTGATTTTGACATCTTCATGCTTCCCCATCCCATAAGGCGGCAACCAGTCCCAACGCTCAAAATCCAATCCTATTGGTTGATTGAGACAAGGAGGTGTGAGTGGAATATTGTGATGCAAAAACCCTGATATTGGGTGTCGTATTTTTTTGAGCGTGACATCACGGATTACCGGCTCCCACCTGAGCCGTTCCCAAAAATGCACGGGGTCCTTGTCAGGTTTTTCGAGCACCGCCCTTCCGCGACTTCCATAATATCCATCTTTTCCAACATAATAATGCGTGTCCGAGTAACCCTCTCCCGTAAAAGAGACTGTCCCGGCATCATCGGTATGGCCAATTTGCACACGTGTCGGATTCTGAAACGGGTTCCAAAAAGAAGCCTCCACACGAGCATCCTCAACGGGCTCCCCTCGGTCATCCCGAACGGTCAATTGCAGGGTCGCCTGCGCGCCTTGATAGCGTTCATTACGCTCATAAGGCGTCTCCGCGTAAAGGGACACTGCTACCGACAGCGAGAGGCAAGCCACAAACGTTCTCATTGCGCCGCTCCCTTCGCTTCCTGCTTGGGCGTGCCGGAAGCGCCGCTCCGTTTCGCCCGCACCGCCCTGATGAAGTTCTCCACGCCCATCTCCTCAAGCATTTTCCGCTCCTCCTCAAGACGCTTCTGCGTGGCCTCCCACCTGCGGTCGGCATACGACTTCGCCAGACTCCGCTTGGGGTCGTATTCGATGTTCGTGTCATTCGGCGTGGGATTGAGGAAAACATCCATGGAAACCATTCCACCCGTCATGACACAACGAAAAATTGAGCCATAATGAGCAGAGACGATTGCACCGCCTGCACCCTCTTTGCTCCGAATCCGGAAAAGGAGTGTTTGCGTATCTGGCAGAAAAAAGGTTCCCTCCTTCTCCGATGCTGTCAGTCTGTAACACGCCACGAAATCTCCGTTCTCAGGAACATGATAGGGAGTGATGAATGCCGAATAGGGTGCCGCATCACAAAGCAAAACACCATCGTGCTCATTAGGGAACTCCAATGCGATTGAATCGACAACCTCCCATGCGTGCCCATTGTCACGCAGTGTCCGCGTCACAAACTTGACCACGACATCACAATGGCTTCCCCGACCGTGGGGCGGCATCCAATCCATAAGTTGCAAATCCAACCCGATAGGCACATCTGTCTGGGGAGGCGACAGCCATTCGCCAAGATGAAGCACCCCAGAGACCGGGCGGCGGACTTTCCTAATCACGGTTTCTCTTATGATGGGTGCCCACTGATAATCTTTCCAAAAAGGCGTTGGATCATTTTCGGGAAGCGACAATCGCGCACTCCCGCGAGTCCTGTAATACCCATCTTTGCTCACAGAATATCGGACATCTGTATACCCATTACCCACGACGTTCGCGTACCCTTTTTCGTCGGTGTATGCGCCTACAGCGGCCGCATCCGAGGTCGGCTGCCAAAAATGCGCTTGCACATAGGCCCCTTCCACTGGCACCCCTCGGTCGTCACGCACCGTCAGCTGGAGGGTTGCCTGCGCACCTTGATAACGTTCATTACGCTCATAAGGCGTCTCCGCGTAAAGGGAAACGGCCACCGACAGCGAGAGGCAAGCCACAAACGTTCTCATTCCGCCGCTCCCTTCGCTTCCTGCTTGGGCGTGCCGGAAGCGCCGCTCCGTTTCGCCCGTATCGCCCTGATGAAGTTCTCCACACCCATCTCCTCCAGCATTTTCCGCTCCTCCTCAAACCGTTTCTCAAGACATTTCTGCCTAGCCTCCCACTTGCGATCGGCATCCGATTTCGCCAGGCTCCGCTTGAGATCGTATTCGATGTTCGTGTCATTCGGCGTGGGATTGAGGAAAAGCAGAGAGGCTGTGAAGCATTCCTCCGTAACCGAAAAGCGATACATGAAGCCATACTGTGCGGAGACGAGGTTCCCATTCTCATCGCATTTGCTTCTGACACGAAATGTCAGATAGCTTGTGTAAGGAAGAAATTTGTCGTGACTTCTCGTAAAATCTGCCTCAAGAATCATGGGGTTGACGAATGGCTTGGCCGTATTCACATGATATCCCACTTCGTGATAGGATTGGATATCCGCATCGCAACGCTGTGCGCCATCATGCGGATTGGGAAAAGCAAAACACGCCTTGGCGATTCTGTCGGCTTCATACCCCCTTATTTGCACGCGTGCGGTCTGCAAGGTTATGGCGACATCACGGTGAACCCCCTCGCCATAAGGAGGCAACCAATCGAAGGCCTCAAGGTCAAACCACACGGGACGATTGAGCGCCGGTGTTTTGAGTTCGATGCCTATATGCAAGAATCCTTCGATGGGATTCCGCTTTTTCTTGAGCGTAATGTCACGAATCACCGGCTCCCACCTGAGCCGTTCCCAAAAATGCTCGGGGTCCTTGTCAGGTTTTTCGAGCACCGCCCTTCCGCGACTTCCATAATATCCATCTTTTCCAACATAATAATGCGTGTCCGAGTAACCCTCTCCCGTAAAAGAGACTGTCCCGGCATCATCGGTATGGCCAATTTGCACACGTGTCGGATTCTGAAACGGGTTCCAAAAAGAAGCCTCCACACGAGCATCCTCAACGGGCTCCCCTCGGTCATCCCGAACGGTCAATTGAAGGGTTGCCTGCGCACCTTGATAACGTTCATTACGCTCATAAGGCGTCTCCGCGTAAAGTACCACGGCTACCGACAGCGAGAGGCAAGCCACAAACATTCTCATTTCAACTTTCCTTTCTGAATCATGAACTGAAAAAGTGGGAGCGTTAATGGATAAGCCACATCCTTCACATCTGAATGTAGCCATCGCTCTTTCAACTCTCCTGAACGCTGAACCCACGGACGCTTCGCATCATTCACAATCTAGGTTTGACAGTCGAATTGATCGCCCTCAGCAAGGCCTGGAAGATCCGTTTTTCCGGCGGCGTTGGAGAGTGCGGGGATGGCGCGGGCGAGGAGGGTGTTGCGGAGGTCGAGGATGGCGTTGGGGTCGTCGCCGAGGATTTCGGGGGGCTGGCGGCAGAAGAGGGGTGCTTGGCGGTAGGCGGCCTCGCCCAACGAGGCGGAGGCTTCCGCGGAGACGTCGGCGGCGGCACCATCGAAGCCCCATCCCATCTCCTCGGAGGCCGCGAGGGCGAGGGCGCTTGCCTCGCGGCGGCCTTTCCAGCATTCCTGCTTCTGCCACGCGTGACGGCCTTTGGTCTTGAGGTCGGTCCAGTCGAAACCGCTCAGCGGGGAGGGGGTCGTGCCCAGGAGCTCGAAGACCTCGTCGCCGCTCGTCTCGCCCGCGCCGCGCGAGTAGACGTGGAAGACCTTCGCGCCCCGGCCGGTGAGCACGTCCTCGAAGCGGCCCTTCCAGGTGAGGGTGGCGCGGGCGGCGTCGGCGGCGGTCGGCGCGAAGCCCTCATGCGGGAGGAAATGCCGATGCCAGAGCGCGGACCAACTCCTGGGGTCATAGTTGCGCCACGCATCGTGGATGAGGCCGGCGGGGACGCCGGCGACGGAGAAGCCCGGGGAGGACGGTGCGGGGTCGTAGGCTTCGGCGGGGACGGCGGAATTGAGCATGAAGTAGGCGTCGATGGGGGCGTCGTGATCCTGCAGCGCGGCGGAGACGAGCATATTGCCGAGGCTGTGCGCCAGGACGACCTTGCGCCCGGGGATCGCATCCAGCGCCGTGGCGAACGCCCCCGCGGCATCGAAGGCGTTCGCGACGTTCCGATAGTAATCCGGCAGGATGACGCCTTGGTCGTCGCCGCGCCAGACGACGCCGCAGAAGCGGGCTGTCGAGCCGGAGCGCCAGAGGCGCTTGTAGACGGCGTTGAACCACTCGGCCGCGTCGGTCTCCGAGACGTTGTACCCATGCACGAGGCAGACGGTCACGTCGGGCTTTTCAGCGCGTTCGACGGCGGGGTCGACACGTTGCGGCGTGTCCTCGCGCAGATTCAGCACGGCATAGCACGCCTCGACGAAACGGCTGTCGAAGGCGCATTCCGTCAGGATCCTCCCCTCCTCGCCCAGCGCCTCCACCGACTCCTCCCGCACGCGCAGGCGGAGCGTCAGCGTGCCCTCGGCGCACGCCTCGACGAAGAGCGGCACGTCGCCGCGCTCCGAGGCCTGGGCGGTGGCGAGCACCTGCGGGGGGATGCGCGTCCTGTCCCCGAACAGCCCGTCCGTCAGCTCGGCGACCTCCGCCTCCCAACGGGCCTCCCGCCCTTCCTCGCCGTAGCGGCCGCCACCCGCGGACGCGTCGAAGAAGCGTTGGACGGATTCCGTGCCGTCATGGCACCACAACGCGTGCAGCGCCCCCTCCCATGGGCCGGTCTCCAAGTGCGCGGTGGCCTGCGGGTGTGCCGCCAGGAAAGCCGTCAGCGCCGCGCCCAACCGCAGGCGCACGGGGAAGAAGTCCTCCAGGTCGGACTGCCCGTTCACGGTTAGGTCGTCGCAATCGAAGGCGCCTGAAAGGATCCCCTCAATGAAGTTGTCGGGCAGGGGTTGCGAGGCCTCCGAACCGTCGTTGACGCCCTCGGGGTCCTCATGGTCATGATCCGAATTGACCCACACCGGCAGGGGGGTGCCCGCCGCGACGTACGCCTCGTCGATGGGGCCGAACGTGAGGTCGCGGTCATGATCCGGGGTCAGGGTCGGCGTGAGGCAATAGAGCGTGACGGCCTTGCCCGTGTAGGTGTCGGGCGTGGCGGAGCCGCCCGTGGCATACGTGCCGAGCAGGGACTCCGGATCCTCGATGACGACCTGCGTGCCCGCGGCGACGACCGGGCAGCGGACGGTGAGCGTGTAGTCGTGGTCGGCCTCCGCGGCCTTCGAGGAGAGGTGCCGGAGCGTCACCGTGTAGGCCGCGTCGGGGCGGAGGAGGAGCTCGCGCGTCTCCGCGCCGTCGGAGATCAGGTTCTCCAGGCGCTTGGGCGCGGCCTCCCCGCTGCCCTCGCCCACGGTCTGGCACACCTCGACGGCGTATTTCTCGGAGGCGCTCGCGCTGGGGTCGCCGAACGTGAGGGCGACCTTGACGTAACGCCCCGCCATGCCCCCGTCCGAGGCGTCGGCGGGGTCGCTCCCCTGCGCGATCTCGGCCGCGTCGCCGACGCCGTCGCCATCGGAATCCGCCGCGCGCGGGTTCGTGCCCCACTGGGCCTCCACGTAATTGGAGATGCCGTCGCCGTCCCAATCGGCGGCATGGTCATCGGGCACGTGCGGGTCAAGCCCCCAGGCGACCTCCCAGCCATCCGCCAAGCCGTCGCCATCCAGGTCCGGGTTCTTCGGGTCGAGGCCCAGCCGCAACTCGGCGGCGTCGCCCAACCCGTCGCCGTCGGTGTCGGCGCGTGCGGGATCCGTGCCGGTGCCGGGGTGGTAGGTGATGGCGTCGCCGATGGCGACGGCGCCGAGCAGATTGTGCGCCAGGTCGATCGCCTGCGTGCCGAACTGCGCCCCGAGGGTGGCCTCAGCGCCGTCGAAACCGCCCTGCAGGGTCGTGTAGCGCACCTCGATGCCGGCGGCGTCCGCGTCGCGCGGGATGATGACCTGGATACGCGCCAAAGAGGTCGCGGGCTCCGGCCAGGCCAGGAAGGCGAAACCGCCCTGCTTGGCCAAGTTCAGGCACTCGACGACGACCGTCTCGCCCGGCATCTCCACGACGCGCAGTTCCGAGCGGAAGGCCTCCGCCACCATCAGATCCGCCCAGTAGAGCGCGAGGGAGGGGTAACGCGTGTCCAGGGGCGTCTCGCCCAACGCCCGCCGTGCCGAGGGGAAGCGCACCGCGGTCTCGCCGGCTGGCACGAACGTGAGCACGCCGTCGATGTTGAGCCCCACGCGCGGATAGTCCGCCCCGCCCACCCGCACGGGGAAGGGCAGGTCGAAAAACACATAGCCGGCGGTGGCCTCCCTGTCATAGACCGCCACCACCCGCCCCGCGGAGGTATCCATGGGGGCGACGTGCGTGCGGCGCGTGACGGCGCCCACCTCCGCGGCGTCGCCCAGCCCGTCGCCGTCGGAATCCACGGCGGTCGGGTCGGTGCCCAGGGCGTGCTCGCGCAGGTTCGGGAGCCCGTCGCCGTCGGGGTCGCCCGCCGCGCCATCCGCGCCCGAGGCGGAGAGGGGGTCAAGGCCGAAGCGCCGCTCCCACCGATCGGGCAGACCGTCGAAGTCGTCGTCCGGGCCTGGGGCCGACCGGCCCGCCGCGACCTCCGCGCCATCCTCCACCCCGTCGCCGTCGGTGTCCGGGAGCGTCGGGTCGGAGCCCGCGCCGAAGCGGTAGGTCACGCAATCGCCCAAGGTCACCGTGCCGGGGTCGAGCAGTTCGCCAAAACGGCCGTCCGGCCGCCTCGCGCCGACCCCCGTGAGCGCGGCGAGGCCACCCTGCAGGGTCGTGTAGCGCACCTCCACGCCCCCGGAATCCGCCCGAAGGATGACCTGCGCGCGCCCCAGCGTCGTCGCGGGCTCCCCCGGCAGACCGACGTTCTCGAAGGCGATGACGAAACCCTCCTCCGCCTCCCACGCGAAGATTCCCGCGCGGAACGCCTCCGGCCACGCCATCCCCTCCGGGAAGACCCGGATGGCGATCGGGAACTCGCCGAGCAGCCGCACCACGCCCGACCGCGAGGCCTCGACGCGCGCGTAGGCGCGGCCGCCCAGACGCATTTGGGAGGGCAGGCCCACCGCCACGCCCTCCGCGAGCGCGACACGCCCCGTGCCCGCCGCCACCGGCCCCACGCCATGGGTCACCTCCGCCCACCCCGTCTCCTCACGGTCGCCCAAACCGTCCCCGTCCGAATCCGCCCGTTGCGGGTCGGTCCCATAGGCCAATTCCAGACGGTTGGCGATCCCGTCCCCGTCAGGGTCCCCCTCCGCGTCCGCCGCGTAAGGGTCGAGGCCGTTCAGCAGCTCCCAGCCATCCGGCAGACCGTCCCCGTCGGTGTCCGCCACCCGCGCGTCCATGCCATACACGTAGATTTTCCGCCAGTCGTCGATCAGGCTTCCGGCCGTGTCCGCCCGCAGGGGGTCCGTCCCGAACCACCCCACCTCCAGACCGTCCGCGATGCCGTCCCCGTCGCTGTCCAGCGAGGCATCCAGGAACTTCCAGAAATGCATGTCCATCGGCAACCCGAAGGCCACCCATCGCCGCCCCTCCGCCTCGACTTTGCCGATGAGCGCCCAATCGTCCCACGCCTCCAGGCTCTTCCGCCCCAACACGTACAGATCCGACCCCGCCGGGTCGCAGAAGCCGAACGCCATCTCCCCGGCGCCCACCTCCATCTCCCGCACCCCGAAGCCCCACGCCCCCGCCGCGCCCTCCTCCTCCCAGGCCTCCTCACGCGCCGCGGCCTCCGCCTCGCGCGCCGCCACGTAATCCTCCAGCCGCCCCCGCTCCACGAAGGTATACGCCAGGCCCAGCCGTTCCCGCCCCCGCATGGCGAACCACTCCTCCCGCCGCGCCGCGTCGCCGGCCACCGTCTCCGGCAGGCGCCCATCCTCCGTGTAGGCCGCCAACGCCCATGCCTCCGCGTCGAAGTCGGCCGGCACCCCCTGCGCATGGAAGACCGTCTCCCCCGCAAACGTCAGAAACGCCCGCGCGCCATCCGCGGCCACCCGCTCCGCCACCCGGAAATCCCACGCCCGGACGCCCCCCACCAACACGCTTGGCGCCGCGTTCGTGCACGCCGCCAACGCCTCCGGCAACTCCTCGGCCGTTTGCTCGATGTAGGTCACCATCCCCGGCGGCGTGGGTGGGATCTCGCGTGCCACCGCCGCCAGCCCCTCCGCGTCCGCGGCCACACGCGCCTCCCAGGCGCCCCAATCCGCCCCCGCATAGGCCTCCACCGCCCAAGTCAGATTCGTCGGGCACACCCCCGGCGCCAACCCAACGCCGCGCGCGCCGCCCACGACGGCAAACGCCATCGCCCACGTCAGCAACCGACCCGTGCGCCACAGTCTCATGCCATGCATGATACCACAATCCCGCATGGGAGGGTTTGGGGCGAAACCCTTAAGGGTCTGACCCGGAAGTCGGGAGGGTCTGGGGCGAAACCCTTAAGGGTCTGACCCGGAAGTCGGGAGGGTTCGGGGTGAAAGTCGGGAGGGTTCGGGGGTGGCCCCAAACCCTCCGGGAGGTTTCAAGTCGCCGACGTTCAGCGCAGGATGAGGCGGAAGCCGGGCGTGGGGGCGGGCTCGGCGAAGGTGGCGTTGACCGTGAGGGTGTCGGGGGCGTCGGCGGGGATGGTGAGGGTCTGGGTCTCGGGGTCCCACACGGCGCTCTCGGTGCCCCGGACGGTGAGGGTGGCGATGGTCTTGCCCGCGGGGGCGTAGATGCGGGTGGCCATGCCGGGATAGACGGTCTCCGGGCCGGAGAGGCCGTCGTGGTAGATGACCTTGATGGCCGTGGCGTTTGGCGTCCAGGTGGCGGCGAGGACCTTGCCGTCGTCCTCGGCCCGGAGCACGTGATCGAGGGGGATGGCCTCGCCGCCGAGCGTCCAGCCGGCGAAGGCATGGCCCGCGCGTTCGGGCGTGGCCACGCCCTCGGGGAAGAGGCGCTTGCCGGCGATGCCCTGGAGCGTCCGCCCGTCCTCATCCTCCAAGCGAAGCGTCACGGGCGTCTCCACCTCCAGCAACGGCCGCGCGGCAAGAAGCGTGTTGGAGGGATGATTAAAGACCGTGTCGAGATTGCATTCGCCGAACTGGCTCCCGTAACAGCCGCCGAAGACGGTGCCATCGCCGGCGTACTCATAGCCATTGCCCCAGAGGTCGTAGAAACCGTAGGGATCCGCCTCCCTCGAGGCGGGTTTGGCGATGGCGGAGGGATGGCAGACGACCATCTTCCGCGTGATCTCCTCATCGCGCTCGGCGCCGAGGCCGGCGTTCGCGTTGGTCTCGCGCGCCGAATCGCCGATGGCGCGGATCTCCGCCTTGGTGGGCTGGCGGAAGTCGCGCCCCAATGCCTTGGCGATCGTCGCCGTGACCTTGGTGGGCCATGGATCCTCATAGCCCGGCAGGTAGAACTCATTGGCGGTGCAGGCGACGCAGGCATCGCCGGAATCATAGTGCAGCGTGGTGCCGGTGCGCTTGTAGGCACGCGCCATTTGGCCGATGGTCACCTCATGGACGGCGAGGTAGAAGTCCTTGCCCTCGGCGGGCGCCACGCGGCGGAGTTGGAGTTTCCGGGTCAGCCCCTCGTCGGTGGTGTCGACGGTGGGGACGCCGCCCTCGGAGGCCGCCTCGGGATAGGTCAGGGTGCCATCGTCGAGGGAGAAGCTGGCGAGCGGGCCGGCATCGTGATAGGAAAAATGGCGATAGGTGTTGCCGTAAGGGTCGGGCACGGAGGTCTGCCGTTCGTCGGGCAGGGAGCCGAAGAGCGGCCAGGCGGCGGGGGCGCCCTCCTCGTCCGTCGTGGAGGCGATGTCGATGACGGCACCCTGGACGCCCTCCTCGTCGAGGGCATAGGTGGCGGCGTAGGTGGCGACGGTGCCGTTGGCGCCGGCGGTGACCTGGCAGGTGGCACGGGTGGGGATCGGCTCGCCGGTGGCGTCGACCCAGGCCTCGAAACGGTACTCGCCGCCATTGAGGGTGGCCGGGGCGGTGAGGGTGAGTGCCGCGCCGACGGAGTAGAAGCCGTCGCCGAGATCCTCGCCCTCACCGACCGCGACGGTGCCGCCGTAGACCAGGACGCGTGGGGCGGTGACGAAGCGGGCGGTGAAGGTGTACGTCTCGCCGCCTTGGATCGTCTCGGGGATTCGGAACTCGAAGGTGGCGGGCGCGCCCTCGGGGGCGGTGGCGCCCTCGGAGGCCTCCCAGCCGGCGAGGGTGCGCCACGGCTCCGAGGCGGCGGCGGTGAGGGTGACGGTCGCCCCCGCGGCAGGCGTGGGGTCGGAGACGGTGGCGTCGACGGCCTGGACGATGGCGTAAGGGACGGACGCGTAGGCGACCGTGACATCCTCCGCCGGCATGAGGAAGGAGCGATCCGCGTCGATCTCGAGCCCCTCGGGCGTGACGGTCGGCTCGGCGAGGCGGTGGAAGGCCGCGAGGGTCGGCTCGGGGAGCGTCACCCGCTCGCCGGCCTTGTAGCCGTGCGAGGCGTCCCACCCCGCCACGGGCTCGCCGTCAAGCGTGACCGTCACGGTGTAGGTGCGCTCCGCCGGCGGCGTGTAGACAAGCCGCGCACCGAGGAAATCGCCGAGGGCGGAAAGGGCCGAGGCCGTCTTCCCCGCGTACGCGACGGCGTCGTGGGAGTCGGAGTAGTCGCACGAGCTCTGCGCGTAGCCGCCGTGGAAGAGGCCGTCGGTGGAGGCGTACTCCGCCGCGTTGCCGAAGATGTCGTAGACGCCAAAGGCGTTGGGCTCGACGTCCGCCTGGTACTTGCCGTACCACTCCGCGATGGTCCGAATCCCGTAATTGTAGTTTCCGCGAAACACGTTCACCGAGTCTTGCGGCTGGACGTCCTCCGCGTAGGCCTTCCATTGCCCCAAGGTCGGCAGGCTCAGCCCCGTGAAACCGGAGAGCGAATGGTTCTGGGCGAAGTCGTAGGTGGCGGCGTCGCCCCGCGTGACGTACGCCTGCCCCACGCCCGCATTGGCCGTGGCCCACCCCAGGTGGACGGCCTGGGCGCACGTCACCTCCCAGACGCCGATGTAGAAGGCCTCGCCGACGGCGGTGTCGCGGACGAAGAGCATCTCCGTCCCCTCATGGTACCGTTTGTCCTTCGGGTCGGGGTTCTCGACCGCCGTCGCCTCACGGGCCGTCAGGTCGTAGACGATGTACTCCCGCTCCGCCGAGGCGGTGGCCACGACGGTCAGGGACGCCAACAAAGCCAAGAGTCGCTTCATCTCATGGTCCTCCAGGATTGCGCATGAGTATACAAAACGCGCACGCCCCCTGCAAACCGGGCGCCTTCGGCGCACCCGCACGGTCGGAAGGAGGAGGTGCCGGCAACGGGGCGAACCAAGCGGAAGGCGCCCCGCTTCACCCTATTTTTCGTGCGGCCGTGCGTGAAACATGTTAGTTTAGTGTTGTCGCGCCGATGAATGCCCATAAACAACGAAAGGATTTGTCATGCGTAAATCGCTTTTCACGGCCTTTGCCGCATTCGCCGTCGGCCTGCTTCAGGCCGCCTCCCTCGACTGGGGGACGCTCGACGCGGATTATTCCAAGACGGGCATCACCTCCGCCGGGCACATCTCGGCCAACGGCACCGAGGTCTCCCTGGGCTCGGACAGCTGGACCATCGCCTGCATCGTCACCGTCAACGGCCCGCTCAACGCGTACAGCAACGGCGGCCAGAAGTATCCCTCCATCATCGGCGTCACCACCTCGAACACGAGCGGCACCGCCTCGCGCTTCAACGTGAACGCAGATGGCAAGAACAGCGGGACGATTGGCTTTGCCACCGTTACCGGAAACGCCGATCTCGCGACCCGGACCGACGCACCCGACGTCACCTTCCAAGGGAGCGCCGACGGCCCCGTCTCCTACGAGTTCGTCATCTCCCATACGGGGGGGTAATCTCGGCTTCTACCTCAACGGCGTGCTCTACGGGACGCTCACGGCGGATGGGACCTTCGAGGAGATCGTCTACGGCAAGCAGGGCTTCGATGGGGAAAATCCCGACAACATGAACCTCTACAACAACCAGACGGCCGGCAACATCACGCAGGACCTCTACGTCTTCGAGGGCGAATCCTACGAGGATCTGCTCGCGGGGCCCGACCCCGATCCGGGCGGCGTGCCCGAGCCGACGGCGCTGGCGCTCCTGGCCCTCGGCGCGGCGGGCCTCGCCCTCCGCCGCCGCGCGGCCTGATCCAGGCGGGCTGACACGACGCGACCTTCAGGAAGCCCCCCGGGAAGCCGGGGGGCTTCTTTTTTACCCCAAGACGGGGCTGGCGCGGTTGCCGAGGAAGGATGAAATCGGGTAAAATAGAAGACGTTTTTCAGCATGAAAGGACGGTTGCATGAAGCAGGACACGATTGTCGTCATTGACTTGGGGAGCGCGCGGACGACGGAGCTGGCGCGCGAGATCCGCGCGTTGGGCGTCTACACGGAGCTGCACGCGCATGACCTGACGGCCGAGCAGGTGGCGGCGATCCCGAACGTGCGGGGGTTCGTCCTGGCGATGGGCCCGCGCCGGGCCTACGAGGGGCAGGAGCTGGAGCCCTCGGAGGCCATCCTGGGCGCGGGCGTGCCGATGCTCACGGTGGACGACGCGGCCGACGCGCGGCCGGACCTGGACGCCTTCGTGGCGAAGACGGGCGCGGCGCGGAATTGGTCGATGGAGGCCTTCATCGCCGACCAGGTGGAGGCCATCCGCGCGCAGGTGGGCGACGGCAAGGTGCTCCTGGCGCTCTCGGGCGGGGTGGACAGCTCGGTGGTGGCCGCGCTCCTCATCCGCGCCATCGGCAGGCAGCTGACCTGCGTGCACGTGAACCACGGCCTTCTGCGCCAGGGCGAGCCCGAGCAGGTGGTGCGCGTCTTCCGCGAGGAACTGGGCGCGAACCTGGTCTACGTGGACGCGACGGACCGTTTCCTCGGCAAACTCGCCGGCGTGGCCGACCCCGAGCAGAAGCGCAAGGTCATCGGCGCGGAGTTCATCCGCGTCTTCGAGGAGGAGGCCCGCAAGCTCGAGGGCATCGCCTTCCTGGCCCAGGGCACCATCTACCCCGACATCATCGAGAGTGGCACCAAGACCGCCAAGGCCGTCAAGAGCCACCACAACGTCGGCGGCCTGCCGCCCGACCTGAACTTCGCGCTCGTCGAGCCCCTGAAGATGCTCTTCAAGGACGAGGTGCGCGCCTGCGGCCTGGCCCTCGGCCTGCCCGAGGGCATGGTCTACCGCCAGCCCTTCCCCGGCCCCGGCCTGGGCGTGCGCTGCCTGGGCGCCATCACCCGCGACCGCCTGGAGGCCGTGCGCGCCTCCGACGCGATCCTGCGCGAGGAGTTCGAGGCCGCCGGTCTGCGCGGCAAGGTGTGGCAGTACTTCACCCTGATCCCCGACGTCCGCTCGGTGGGCGTGCGCGAGGGCGCGCGCGCCTTCGAGTGGCCGTGCGTCATCCGCGCCGTGAACACCGTCGACGCCATGACCGCCACCGTCGAGCGCCTCCCCTGGCCCCTCATGGAGCGCCTGGCCGACCGCATCACCCACGAGGTCCCCGGCGTCAACCGCGTGCTCTTCGATCTCACCCCCAAACCCGTCGGCACCATCGAGTGGGAGTGAGGCGCGCCGTTCGGTTCACGCCATGCCAAGCGGCGCCGCTGGGCAAACGCGATATCACGTCCGAGGCGCTTTATGTCAGTGACACATTGACCTCGCGATTCGATTCCGGCATGATTTCGGATGTCGCGTTCTGGCCGAATCGCGTGACGGTGACCGCGCAGGACACAATCAAAAACTTTTGCATGATCACCTCAATGGTTAGCGGTTGTCTTCGGCGAACGGTCGCGTCGCTCGCGTTGGTTGGCATGGGGCTCTTTCTTGCCGGGTGCGGGGAGGAGGAGCGCGGGCCCGAGCCCCTGCGCATGATCTGCGAGGCGACCTTCCCGCCCTATGAATACCACGTGCAGGGCGGCATCGACGGCATCGACCCGGCGCTCTGCACGATCATCGCCAAATGCCTGGATCGCCCGCTGGAGGTGCAGGACATGGCCTTCGACGCCGTGATCCCCGCCGTCGCCACCGGCAAGGCCGACATCGCCGCCAGCGGCCTCACCGTCACGCCCGAACGCGCGCGCCAGGTGCGTTTCTCCGAGCCTTACGTCGAGGCCGCGCAGGTGGCCGTGGTGCCGGTGGGCAGCCCCCTCCGCTCGCCCGCGGACCTCAAGGGGCGGCGCATCGGCGTGCAGAGCGGGTCGACGGGCGACCTCTACGTCACCCGGACCTTCGGCGAGCCCGAGCGTTTCCAGAACGTCATCTTCGCGGCCACCGCCGCGCTCACCGGCAAGGTCGACGTCTCGGTGGTCGACCGCCAGCCGGCGCAGGTCTTCGTGGCCAAGACCCCGGGGCTGCGCATCCTCCCCGAGCCCGTCTCGCGCGAGACCTACGCCCTCGCCTTCCGGCGCGACAACGCCCTGCTCTGCGCCCAGGCCGACGCCATCCTCGCGGCCATGCGGGCCAACGGCACGCTCGAGGCCCTCATCGCCCGCTACACCGACGCGATGGCCCGCCAGCGCGAGGGCTCGGACGAGGCGATCGGCACGCGGGTCGACGTCTCCGACCTCGTGGCGCGCATGGCCGCGGACCCCGCGCTCCGCGCCGCGCTCGACGCGCTGGAGGCGCGCGCGGACGAGCTGGGGGCCGAGGCGCGCCCCGGCCTGTGGCGGCGCCTGGCGGCGAACGCGCGGGCGAACTTCGTGGAGGGCGGGCGTTGGCGTTATCTGGCCGAGGGCTTCGCCGTGACGCTGGAGATCGCCGCGTTGGCGACGTTGCTGGGGCTGCTCATCGGCTTCGGCGTGGCGACGGTCCGCGCGACGTGCGACATGACGGGGCGCCTGCGCGTGGCCGACGCGCTCTGCCGCGTCTACCTCACCGTCATCCGCGGGACGCCGGTGGTGGTGCAGCTGCTCATCCTCTATTTCGTCATCTTCGGCTCGCAGGACGTGAGCAAGGTCTTCGTGGCCGTCGTGGCCTTCGGGCTCAACTCGGGGGCCTACGTGGCCGAGATCGTGCGCGGGGGCATCATGGCCATCGACCGGGGGCAGACGGAGGCGGGGCGCTCGCTGGGCCTCTCGCACGGGCGCACGATGCTCTTCGTCATCCTGCCCCAGGCGCTGCGCAACGTGCTGCCCGCGCTGGGCAACGAGTTCATCGTGCTGCTGAAGGAGACCTCCGTGGCCGGCTACATCGCCCTGATGGACCTCACCAAGGCCGGCGACATCATCCGCAGCCAGACCTACACGGCCTTCATGCCCCTGCTGGCGGTGGCGGCCATCTACCTCGCGGCCGTCTCCCTCTTCGCCTGGCTGCTCGGCAAACTGGAAAGGAGACTCACGCGCCATGGCTGACCCCGCCGACGCCCCCCTCCTCGAAGTCCGAGGCCTCGTCAAGCGCTTCGGCGGGCGCGTGGTCGTCGACGGCATCGACGCCGACGTCCGCCGCGGCGAGGCCGTCTTCGTCATCGGCCCCTCGGGCTCCGGGAAATCGACCTTCCTGCGCTGCCTCAACCTCCTCGAGCGCCCCGACGCCGGCGCCATCCGTTTCCGCGGGCGCGACATCCTGGCGCGCGGGGCGGACGTGGACCGCTACCGCCGCCGCGTGGGCATGGTCTTCCAGCACTTCAACCTCTTCCCCCACCTGACCGTCCTGCGCAACATCACCCTCGCGCCCACCCTCACCGGCCGCCTCTCCCGACCCGAGGCCGAAGCCAAGGCCCTCGCCCTCCTCGAACGCATCGGCCTGGCCGACAAGCGCGACGCCTATCCGCCCCAACTCTCCGGCGGCCAGAAACAGCGCATCGCCATCGTCCGCGCCCTCGCCATGGCACCCGACGCCGTCCTCTTCGACGAACCCACCTCCGCCCTCGACCCCGAGATGGTCGGCGAGGTCCTCACCCTCATGAAAGACCTCGCCGCCGAAGGCCTCACGATGGTCGTCGTCACCCACGAGATCGCCTTCGCCCGCGAGGTCGCCGACCGCATCCTCTTCATCGACCACGGGCGCGTCGCCGCCGAGGGCCCGCCCGCCACCTTCTTCGACGCCCCCGCCAACCCCCGCGTCCGCGACTTCCTCGCCAAGGTCCTCTGACCCCGGGCGCCAACGGGCGCGCGCAGGGCGCATTCCCAAAAGGCGGGCGGATTTGGTATACTGACGGCGTTTTCGTTTTCTCGAAAGGATTTCCCATGGCAGAGAAGAAGAGCGTGGCGGCGCCGGCCTCGGCGAGCGACAAGCTGACCGCGGTGATGAACCAGATCCGCAAGGAGTTCGGCAACACCGCCATCATGAAGATGGGCGAGGTGAAGGTGCAGGACATCCCGGTGATCTCGACGGGGGCCTTCTCGCTGGATCTCGCGCTGGGCGTGGGCGGCGTGCCGCGGGGGCGCATCGTGGAGATCTTCGGGAACGAGTCGTCGGGCAAAACGACGCTGACGCTCCACATCGCCGCGAACGCCCAGCGGCAGGGGGGCATCGTGGCGTTCATCGACGCGGAGCACGCGCTCGACGTGGCGTACGCCCGCCGGATCGGGGTGGACGTGGACAACCTGTTGCTCTCCCAGCCGAACTCGGGCGAGGAGGCCCTGCAGATCACCGAGCAGCTGGTGCGCTCGGGCGCGGTGGACGTGGTGATCGTGGACTCGGTGGCGGCACTGGTGCCGCAGAGCGAGCTGGACGGGGACATCGGCGATTCGCACATGGGCGCGCAGGCGCGCCTGATGTCGCAGGCGATGCGCAAGCTGACGGGCCTCCTGGCGACGACGAACACGCTGTGCATCTTCACGAACCAGATCCGCATGAAGATCGGCGTGATGTTCGGGAACCCGGAGACGACCACGGGCGGGAACGCGCTGAAGTTCTACGCCTCGGTGCGCATGAAGATCGCGCGCGTCGCCACGCTGAAGGACAACGCGGGCAACGCCTACGGCAACCGCACGCGCGTGAACGTGGTGAAGAACAAGGTGGCGCCGCCCTTCACGGAGGCGGAGTTCGACATCCTCTACGCGCGGGGCATCTCGTGGGAAGGCTCGGTGCTCGACGCGGCGATCGCCACGGGCGTGGTGGCCAAGCGCGGGTCGTGGCTGAGCTTCGAGAACGAGCAGATCGGCCAGGGGGCGAACGCGGCCACCGAGTTCCTGCGGGCGAACCCCGACGTCGTGGAGCGGATCAAGGCCAAGGTGCTGGAGCACCGCGAGGCCTTCGCGCCGGGGGCGACGGCCACGCGCGCCGCGCAGGAGCCCGCCGCCGCGGCCCCCGCCGCGCCCGCGCCCGAGGCGAAGGCCTGAGGCGCCGGCCCCAAGCGCCATGAACGGGCCGTTCCGGCAGACTTTCCGCGAGTGCGTGCGCATCGCCTGGCCGCTGGTGCTGGCGATGACGGGCTCGGCGCTGATGATGTTCGTGGACAGGCTCTTCCTGTCGCGCTACAGCGCGGTGAGCATCCAGGCGGCGATGCCCGCGGGGCTCGTGAGCTTCATGGTGACGGCGCTGCTGCAGAACGTGGTGGCGTATTCGGGGACCTTCGTGGCGCAGTACGCGGGGGCCGGGGCGCGGGCGGCGTGCGCGCGGGCGACGTCGCAGGGGCTGTGGCTCTCCTGGCTGTGCGTGCCGCTGCTCCTGCTCTCGTGGCCGCTGGGCAATTGGCTTTTCGACGTGGTGGGGCACGCGCCGGAGGTGGTGGCGCAGGAGAAGGCGTATTACCTGACGCTGGTCTTCGGCGGCCTGGCGCTGCCCTTCGCGGCGGCCTTCTCGGGTTTCTTCGCGGGGCAGGGGCGCACGCGCCTGGTGATGGCGGCGAACCTGTGCGGGAACGTGGCGAACATCGTGCTCGACCCGATCCTGATCTGGGGGTGGGGGCCGGTCCCGGAGTGGGGCATCGTGGGCGCGGGCGTGGCGACCGCCATCGGGCAGTTCCTCATTCTGGCCATCCTGGGCGCGGCGGCCTTCCTGCAGCCGCACTTCGCCACGGGGCGCCGCCGCCGCGTGGTGCTGGCCTGGAAACGCCCGCTCGCCTGCCGGATCGTCCGCTTCGGCCTGCCCAACGGCGGCCATGTGCTGCTCGACGTGGGCACCTTCACCGTCTTCGTCTTCGTCACCGGCTGGATGGGCACGCTGGACTTCGCGGCCAGCAACATCGCCTTCGCCATCAACCAGCTGGTCTTCGCGCCGCTGATGGGCTTCGGCATGGCCGCGAGCATCGCCGTGGGGCGGCGCATGGGCGAGCGCGACACCGACGGCGCCGTGCGGGCCGGGTGGGCGTGCGTCCTCCTCGGCTGGGGCTACATCCTGCTGTGCGTGCTCGTCATCGGCGGCTTCAACGCCGCGATCCTCGACCTCTTTTACCCGGCCGACGCGGACTTCACGCTGGAGGCCTTCGAGCCGTTGGGGCGGCGGCTCATCGCGATCTTCCTGGCGTGGTCCTTCTTCGACGTGCTGAACATCGTGCTGGGCGGCGCGCTCAAGGGCGCGGGCGACACGCGTTTCGTGGTGCTTTGGGTCGGCGGCTCGGCGATCCTCTTCTGGATGCCGCTCCTCTTCGGCGCGTACGCGCTGGGCGCCTCCATCGAGACGCTCTGGCTCACCATGCTCGTCTACGTGATCGTCGCCGCCGCGGGCCTCCTGGCGCGCTTCCTCCGCGGGCGCTGGAAGGCCATCCGCCTGATCGACTGACCCCTTGCGCGGGGCCGCCGCTTTTTGCTATTGTATCGCGCGGAAAGACACGAACGAAACTTCGACGCGGACAGGGTGGCATCTCGCTCTTTCCGGCCACGACCCGCGACACAATCGACACCAACCATGCAAAACAGCAAGCAATTCTCCACGGAGATCGCCGGCCGCACCCTCACGATCGAGACCGGCCTCCTGGCGCGCCAGGCCGCCGGCTCCGTCGTCGTCTCCCTGGGCGACACCGCCGTCTTCTGCGCCGTCACCTGCACCGACAAGCCGCGCGAGGGCATCGACTTCTTCCCCCTGCAGTGCGAATACCGCGAGAAGTTCTACGCGGCCGGCCGTTTCCCCGGCGGCTTCTTCAAGCGTGAGGCCCGCCCCTCCGAGAAGGAGACCCTCACCGCGCGCATGTGCGACCGCCCCATCCGCCCCCTCTTCCCCGACGGCTACTACAACGACGTCCAGGTCAATTCCATGCTCATCAGCTGCGACGGCGAGATCGACGGCGATGTCCTGGCCGTCAACGCCGCCTCCGCCGCCCTCCACATCTCCGACGTCCCCTTCATGGGCCCCATCGGGTGCGTGCGCATCGGCCGCATCGACGGCCAGTGGGTCATCAACCCCACCCACGCCCAGCGCGCCCAGTCCGACCTCGACCTCCTCTACGCCGGGCTCCGCGGCAAGTTCCTCATGATGGAAGGCTCCGCCAAGGAGATCTCCGAGGCCGACTTCCTCGCCGCCATGAAGCGCGCCCATGAGGAGGTCGAGAAGATCATCGACCTCCAGATCGAGATGCGCCGCGCCCTCGGCAAGCCCGACAAGGTCATCGCCGACAAGCCCGAGGACCCCGAGAAGATGGCCTTCATCCGCGGCCTCGGCGGCGCCAAGCTCGCCGACGCCCTCGTCATCCCCGGCAAGCTCGAGCGCGAGGCCGCCGTCAAGGCCATCCGCGACGAGCTCCTCGCCGCCTGCCAGGAAAAGTACGGCAAGGACGAGAACGGCCTCTGGGTCATCGACGACGTCAAGTTCGTCCACCTCTTCGACGCGCTCGAGATCGAGACCGTCCGCGCCAACTTCCTGGAGCGCGGCAAGCGCATCGACGGCCGCGCCCAGCACGAGATCCGCCCCCTCGCCGCCCAGGTCGGCGTGCTCCCCCGCGTCCACGGCTCGGCCATCTTCAACCGCGGCGAGACGCAGAACCTCGCCACCGTCACCCTCGGCACCTCCAAGGACGCCCAGGATCTCGACTCCGTGGCCGGCGGCCCGAAGCAGAAGCGCTTCATCCTGCACTACAACTTCCCGCCCTACTGTACGGGCGAGGTCGGGCGTCTGGGCACCACCGGCCGCCGCGAGATCGGCCACGGCGCGCTCGCCGAGCGTTCCCTCGCCGAGGTCATCCCCGCCGACTATCCCTACTCCGTCCGCGTCGTCTCCGAGATCATGGGCTCCAACGGCTCCTCCTCGATGGCCTCCATCTGCGGCGGCTGCCTGGCGCTCATGGACGCGGGCGTGCCCATCACCGCCCCCGTCGCGGGCATCTCCGTGGGTCTCTTCACCACCCCCGACCTGAGCAAGAAGGTGCTGGTGACCGACATCCTCGGCGCCGAGGATCACTGCGGCGACATGGACTTCAAGATCGGCGGCACCCGCAAGGGCATCACCGGCTTCCAGGTCGACCTCAAGATCCGCGGCCTCACCTGGGATCTCGTGGAGGGCGCCCTCGACGCCGCCCGCGTCGGGCGCAACACCATCCTGGACTACATGGCCACCGTCATCCCCGCCCCCCGCGCCGAGCTCTCGCCCTACGCCCCGCGCATCGCCACCGTCCAGATCCCCACCGACAAGATCGGCGCGCTCATCGGCCCCGGCGGCAAGGAAATCCGCCGCATCACCGACGCCACCGGCGCCCAGATCGACATCGCCGAGGATGGCACCGTCTCCATCTTCGCCGTCTCCGCCGAGGCCATGGAGGCCGCCAAGCGCGAGGTCCAGGCCATCTGCGCCGAAGCCGAGGAAGGCAAGATCTACGAAGGCACCGTCACCGGCATCAAGGAGTTCGGCGCCTTCGTCGAGATCCTCCCCGGCAAGGACGGCCTCTGCCACATCTCCGAGCTCTCCGACCGCCGCATCCCCTCCGTCGAGAGCGTCTGCAAGGTCGGCGACAAGATGATGGTCAAGTGCATCGGCATCGACGAGCGCGGCCGCATCAAGCTCTCCCGCCGCGAGGCCATGCGCGACCTCGACCGCCAGTCCCGCGACCGCTGAGCCGCGCCCCGCGCCCCCCAAAAAGCCCCCGATCCGGGGGCTTTTTTCGTGCCCGCGGCGAATTACCCGCCGCCACGGCGCACGCGATTTGGTAAACTATGCGTATGAGAACGATTGCTTTGTGTTGCGCGGCGTTCACCGCCGCCGGCCTGTCCGCGGCGACGCAGGCCAACACCTGGCGCCCGGCGCACACGGTGCTGGAGCCCGTTTGCCAGGCGACCGACTGGAATCAGGCCGGCAAGCTGAACGCCTACGTCGGCGCCGACTCCTTCACCTATCGCGGCGAGACCCACAAGGGCATCCTTGGCGCGGTCTGCGGGTGCGACCCGCTGGCCTGGGGGCAGGTCGTCACCTATCACGCCATCAACCACGGGGCGCCCGCGGCCGACTGGGAACCGCCGGCCATCGCGGAGGATGAGGCCTACGTCCAGCTCAAAAGCGAAAAGATCCCGCGCGCGCTTCTCCCCGGGCCCTTCGACTGGGAGGCCGTGCGCGCCAAAGCGACCTCCCCCGACGGCGACATCCCGGTGGCGCGGCTGATGTGGAATCTCGGCATCCTCGGCCACACGGAATACGCCGGCGACTACGGCGCCGCCGGGACCGTGGGCGTCGGGAGCGTCCGCGGGCATTTCGGCTTCAAGGACGGGCTTTTCTACAGCACGGCCCTCGAATACGGCAAGGTCACCGATTACTGGGAGGATCAGCTGCACCGGATGCTGCGATGCTCCCTGCAGGCCGAGGCGCCGCTCGTCGTGGGCGTCTACGTCGATTCCGGCGGGCACGTCGTCGTCATCGACGGGTGGGGCGTCGACGCGGAGGGCAAGGAGTGGTTCCATGTGGATTACGGGTGGGGAAGCGGGAACGCCGCGAACAAATGGTGGGACTTCGAGCAGTGCCTCTCCGTGCTGAGCGAACACCGTTACCTCAACGTCAATGTCCACCCGGACGACCTGGGCGGCATCGTCGCCGGGCGCGTCGCGGACACGACCCACGCCCCCGTCGCCGGCGCGCGCGTCTCCCTGCGCGGCGCCGACGGCGAAACGCTCCGCGAGACCGAGACCGACGACGCCGGGTGCTACGTCTTCACCGGCCTCCCCCGCGTCGACCACACGGCCTACGACGACCCCACGCAAGCCCTCCCCACCGCCTCCTACACCGTCGCCGTCACGGCCGAGGGATTCCTCGCCGCCGCGCGCGACGTCACCCTCGACCCCTACATCGACGACGAGACCCGCGCCGCCAAAAACGACGCCTGGGAAGAAAAAGACAAGGGCAAGGCGGACGAACCCCCGCCGCTCTTCCCGTGGGCCTACGGCGGCACGGTGGCGGACTTCACGCTGGAGGGCGAGGCGCTGTGCGTCTCGCCGGAGGGCGCGGGCGACAGGAGCGGCGACTCCTGGGCGAACGCGATGGCGTGGGCGCCGGAAATCCTCGGCGCCGTGCGCCCCATCCGCCTCGCCGCGGGCACCTACACGCTCACCGCCAAGCTGACCCTCCCCGCGGGCGCGACGCTTCTCGGCGGGTACGACCCCGCCACCGGCGTGCGCGACCCCCTCGCCTCCCCCTCCACCCTCACGGCCTCGGCGGCCTCGGCGCCGCTCTCCCCGATGATCGCCTTCGGCGCGGGCGTGACGCTCGACGGCCTGACGCTCCATGGGGGCGAAGCGGCCAATTGGCTGATCCTGCCCGACGATGACGCGAAGGAGGCCTCCGCCACCCTCACCGGCTGCGTTCTCTCCGGCGGCCGCAACAATTATGTGGCGCAAAACGCCGCCCTCACCTGTTGCCTCCTCCTGAACGCCGGCGCCCAGGCCCTCCCCGGATGCACGGCGAAGCACTGCTCGTTCGTGGGCACGTTGGGCGACGGCACGGACGGCGGCGGCAACCGCGAGGGCGTGGACGCCGACGCCCCGCGCCCCGCCGGCGCGCTCCCCTGCACGGCCGCGCACACCTGCCCGGAGACCGGCCTCGACGGCCGCCCGCTCCGAAAAACCCTCGGCGCCCTCGCGCCGCACTCCCCCGGATACCGTCTCTCCGTCCGCTGAACCACAAGGAACCCCCGCCATGATCGAATATTCCGTCGTCGAGACCGGCCCGCTCGCCGAGAATTGTTACCTGCTCTGGGGCGCGGGCAGGCAGGCCTGGGTCGTCGATCCCGGCGCCGACCCCGACCTGATTTTGGGCGAGATCGCCGCGCGCGGCCTCACCCCCTGCGCCATCGTGCTCACCCATGGGCATTTCGACCACGTGGGCGCGTTGGACGCGCTCTTGGCCAAATGGCCCGATCTGCCCGTCCTCCTGCGCGACGAGGACGCCCAATGGGCCTTCACCCACCCGATGAACCAGTATCCTCCCTTCTACGCCCACCAAAAGCCTCCCGCCACCCGCCTCGCGCCGGGCGAGACCTGGGCGCGCGGCGGCATCGAGGCCACCTTCATCCACACCCCCGGCCACACCCCCGGCGGCCAGTGCGTCCTCCTCACCCGCGACGTCCCCTCCCCCATCTGCCTCACCGGCGACACCCTCTTCCAAGGCTCCGTCGGCCGCACCGACCTGCCCGGCGGCTCCTTCGCCGCCCTCGACGCCTCGGTCAGGCACCTCGCCCAGGCCCTCCCGCCCGAGACCACCCTCCTGCCCGGGCACGGGCCCGCCACCACCCTCGAACGCGAACTCCGCTCCAACCCCTATCTCCAGCCCGATCCCGGATTCTGAGCCATGAACCGCCGCACCTTCCTCGCCACCCTCGGCGCCGCCGCCACCCTCCCCGCCTTCTCCGCCGAGGCCACCGCCAAGAAAGCCCCCGCCCAAAACCAAGCAGCCTTCGTCCAGCCCCCCACGGCCCAGATCGTCGGCGGCGACGCCCTCGCCATCTGCTGGCGCACCGCCACCCCCAGCGCCGGCACCGTCCGCTGGACCCAAGACCCCGACCTCCCGCGCGACCGCTGGCCCCGCGCCCGCCGCGTCGTCGACGGGCTCGTCGCCTCCAACCGCCCCGACCACCTCGTCACCCTCCGTGGCGTCGACTTCGCCAAACCCCTCCGCTTCGAGGTCGAAAGCGTCGCCACCACGATGGATCCTTGGTGGACCCGTTTCGGCGAGCGATCCGCCGGCGGCATCGTCACCGTCCCCGCCCTTATCCGCCCCGACGGCGCCCTCACCTTCGCCGTGCTCAACGACCTCCACGCCAACACCGCCCTCATCCCCAAACTCCTCGCCATCCCCGCCGTGGCCGCCGCCAAACCCGCATTCGTCGCGCTCAACGGCGACTGCGCCGGGAACGTGCCCGGCCCCGAGGGCCTCCGCAAAGCCCTCCTCGGCCCCATGGCCGACCTCACCGCGCAGGGCATCCCCCTTCTCTTCGCCCGCGGCAACCACGAATACCGCGGCGTCATGGCACGCCGCCTCCGCGAGGCCTTCGCCCCTTACGCCGGCACCGACGCCTATCACGCCGCCTTCGACCTCGGCCCCCTCAGCCTGCTCATCCTCGACAGCGGCGAGGACAAGGTCGACTCCCACCGCGAATACTGCGGCCTCCTGGAATGCGAGGCACTCATCGCCCAGGAGGGCGCCTGGGCCCAAGCGCTCGTCCGTTCCCCCGCTTGGCGGACCGGCAAGAAACGCCTCGCCCTCTGCCACATCCCCCCCACCAACGGCGACCCGCGCTCCGACGCCAAGCACGGCCCCACCCGCCTCCGCCAACACCTCGCCCCCGCCCTCGCCGAGGGCAAAATCGACCTCCTCCTCGCCGCCCACGACCACCGCGCCTCCCACCTCCCGCCCGCTCCCGGCCGCCCCTACCCCACCCTCATCGGCGGCGGCCCCAAGGAATCCTCCGCCACCGTCACCCTCATCGCCGCCACCCCCACCACCCTCACCGCCACCACCTACGCCCTCGACGGCTCCAACCCCCTCCCCACCCTCTCTCTGACCCCGAAAACAGCCTGACCCTTAAGGGATCCGACCCGAACCCCTTAGGGTTTGGTGCTGGATCCCTTAGGGTTTGGGGGCAAACCCCTTAGGGATGGAGCGTGGCGGAGGGGGAGAGGGCGAGCTGACGGAGGGTCTCGAGGTGCGGGAGGAGGTCGCCGGCGGAACGGGTGACGTGGGCGTCGGTGCCAAGGGAGATCCGCACGCCCTCCTCCAGGCAGATGCGGAAGAAGGCGGGGTCGACGGGGTTTTTGTGGTGGTTGATCTCGGCGGCGACGCGCGCCTGGGCAAGCATCCGCGCCAACGGGCGGTAGAGGTGGGTGGGCGTGGGGCGGCCATCCCACGGGAAGAAACGCAGGGGATGGGCGAGGATGGCGATGGGCTGTTGGAGGAGGCGCTCGACGTCGCGCATCCAGGCGGCCTCGGCCTGCGCCTGCGTGGCGCCGGGGGAAAGGCCTTCGACGGCATGGATGGCGCCGATCAGATAGTCCCAGCCCTCCAGATCCTCGGGGGCGAGGCAGAAGCGGCCGCCGCCGAAGAGATCCACCTCCAGCCCGAAGCGGACGCGCGGGCCCAGGAGGGGGCGCAGGTCGCGCACCCAGGCGCGGTAGGCGGCCATGCGCCCGCGGCCGGGGGTGGCCCAGACGCGCTCCACGGCGTCTGGGTCGCCCTGCCAGCGGAACTTGAGCGCGTCGGAGGGGAAGTAGAGGGCGAAGGCGTGCTCGGAGAAGCCCTGGGTCTCCACGCCCAGGTGGAGGGCGAGGCGCGCGGCGTCCGTCAGGTCGATGCCGCGGCCGCAGTAGGCGAATTGGGTGTGGGCGTGCCAGTCGTTCAGGCCGGGGGGGAGGCGGAGGGAGAGGGGGCGGTCGCCAAGGAAGAAGACGTCGGGGGTGTCGCCGGCGGGCACGGAGCCGAAGCGGCAGGCGAGACCGTTGAGGGCGGCCTCGGCGATGAGGCGGTTGCGGAGGCGGGCGTCGGGGAGGCGTTGGTCGGAGATGACGACCTCGCGGGGGGCGACGCGCTCGGCGCGGGCGCGCTTGATGGCCTTGTCGAGCAGGAGGCAGGCGAGGGGCGAGGCGGCCATCGCCCCGGGCAGGGAGAGAACTTCGCTTTTCATGGTTCGGTTCGTGCCGGGAAGGGCGGCCCTCGGCGCGTTCAGCGGAGGGGGAGGGCCATCGCGATCTCGGGGCAGGTGAAGGGATTGGTGTGCTTGGTGCAGTAGACGCACCCACGGTAGATTTTGTGGATGATCTGCGTTTTGGGGATCTCGCGGAAGCCGAGCTTGCCGAAGAAGCCGGGCTCGAAGGTGAGGACGAGCGCCTGGGCGGGCTTGAAGCCGTCGATGCGCTGGAGGACGAACCGCACCAGGCGCGCGCCGATGCCTTTGCCGCGGTGGGCCTGGCTGACGGCCACGGACTGGAGCTCCACGGTGGCGCCCTCGGGGCAGCCGATCTCGGGGAGGATCTGCCAGCAGGCGCACGCCAGGAGCTCCCGGCCGCGCGTGGCCACCGTGAAGCGGTCGATGTTCTCCACGATGTTGTTCACGGGGCGGAGGATCAGCTCATGCGGGTAGCTCTGGATCAGGCGGTGGATGGCGAAGACATCCTCCAACGTCGCCCGGCGGATGACCGTGTCGTCCAATGCGTCCATCATGTTCCTCCTCACGCCTGCGCGAAATCGTCGATTTTGTCCGACGCGCCGCAGATAAGCAAATGGTCGTCGCCGCGGATGGGGGTGTCGGCCTGCGGGATGAGCAGACGGCGCGGCGCGGCGGGGTCCACATCGTCCAACCGGCGGATCGCCAGCACCGTCACGTCGAAGGCGCGGCGCACGTCCGCCTCGGCCAAGGTCTTCCCCGCCAGGACGTCGGGGGTGGGCACCTCGGCCGCGCAGAGACCGTCGGCGATCTCGAAGAGATCCACCTGGCTGACGGTCAGGAGGCTGCGGGCGAGACGCTGGGCGCGGTCGCGGTTGGGGAAGATCACCACGTCGGCGCCCACGCGGCGGAGGACGCGGCCATGGGCCTCGGTGGAGGCCTTGGCGACCACCGTGCGCACGCCGAGGTCCTTGCAGTTGACCGTGGCCATGATGCTGCCCTCGACGTTCTCGCCGATGGCCACCACCACCGTGTCACAGCTGGCGAACCCGGCCTCCTCCAAGGCGTGGATGTTGGCGGCGTCGCCCTCGATCGCCTTCGTCACGTAGTCGGAGAGCTCCTGGATCTTCCCGCGGTCGGTGTCCATGAGCACGACCTCGGCGCCCTGCGCGGCCAGAGCCTGCACAAGCGCCTCCCCGAACCGGCCCGAGCCGATGATGCCAATGCGTTTGATCATGATGGCCGCATTGTACCATAAAACGCGCACGCGGGCGGGACGCCCCCACCATCCGGCCGTCTTGCGGGGGATGGGATTTTTTTTGCCGTCCCGTGTCATTTTTCGGCATGTGGCTGCGTATATAAAAGTGAGAGGGTTCGTGTGGGGGCCTTCTCGGCCGCCCATCTGTGTCTGGACGCAGGGTTGTGCGGCGGCCAAGGCGGCCTCCTCGGCGTCATGCCGAGCGAGGTCCCTTTTTTCGCTCAGGCGAGCAGGCCGACAAGCCAGACGGCCAGGGAGGCCGCGGCGGCGGAGAGGAGCAGGTTGCGCCCCAGGTAGGCCAACGCCCCGGCGACGAGGAGCCCGGCCGCGCCGGCGAGCGGCGTGGGGGCGTCGAGCAACGCGGCGGGGATGGTCATCGCGCTGAGCGTCGCGTAGGGGACGTAATGAAGGAAGGAGCGGAACCAGACGTTCCGGATCTCGTGCCGCAGGAGGATGAGCGGCAGGAGGCGGATGGCGTAGGTGACGCCGGCCATGACGGCGACGCAGAGCCAGACGTGCCCCCCCGTCATGGCTCGCCCCCCTTCCCGGAAGCCTCCCCCACAGGGAAGAGGAACGCCGCGACGCCGGCGACAACCACCGTGACGATCACGATGAGCATCCCCGCATGGCGCGGCCCGAAGAGCGGCAGCGCCTGCCCCAGCACGGAGAGCGCCACGGCCGCCAGGCTGACGGCCAAAACCCGCCGATCCGCCTTCGCCGCAGGGACGACGATGGCGACGAACATGGCATAGAGGGCGATGGCCAGCGCCTGGGAGACGGAGCCGGGCAGGATATCCCCTGCCAGCACGCCAAGCACGGAGCCGGCGACCCAGCCCGGCCACGAAATGGCGGTGAGGCCATAGAAATAGGCCGGGCGCAGAGGCCCCGGTGCTCCGACACCGACCGCGAAGATCTCGTCCGTCACGCCGCAGGCGATGAAAAAGCGATGCCAGAAGGGGACGTCCCGCGCGAGTTTCTGGGAGAGCGCGCAGGACATCAGGCAATAGCGGAGGTTGATGACCAGCTGGGTGAGGGCCATCGCCGCGAGCGCGCCGCCGGCCTGGATGATCCGAAGCCCCGCAAACTGCCCCGCGCTGGTGAGGTTGCTGCCGGAGAGGACGAAGGTCTGAAAGGCGGAGAGGCCGACCTCGCGCGCCTGGATGCCAAAGGCGAAGCTGACGGCGAAATACCCCGCGCCGATGGGCAGGCCGTCGCGCAGGCCGCGCAGGAAACGGATCAGGTCGCGGCGCGTCATGGCGTGGGTGCGCCGCCGCGCAGGGCGGCAAGGTCGGCATGGATTTGGGCGCGCAGGGCGGCGACGTCCGGGAACCTGCGCTCCGGGCGCAGGAGGGGCGTGTCGATGGTCAGGGTGAGCGTGGCGCCGTAGAGATCGCCGGCCGCGCCGATGAGGTGCGCCTCCAGCAAAGGCTCGGGCTCGCCCTTCAGGCTCGGCGCGACGCCGAAATTGACCAACGCGGGCCAGGCGATTTCGTGGAGGTGCGCGGTGGCGCGGTAAACGCCGCGCGCGAGCGGGGCCAACCGCTCCCCGTCTCGCCCGCGGAAGCGGAGATTCGCGGTGGGGACGCCAAGCCGCGGGCCGGCAAGCCCGCGCCCATGGACGACCGTGCCGCGGAATGCCCACGGACGGCCCATCATGGCGGAGGCATCGTCGAGACGGCCCGCCGCGAGGGCTTGGCGGATACGGCTGGAGGAGACGCGTTCGCCGCGCCAAAGCGCGTAGGGGACGACGTACGCCTCCAGCCCGCGCGACCGGAGGAAGGCGGCGTCGCCGCGCGCGCCCGCGCCGAAGCGCCAATCCTCCCCGCAGAAGACGGTGGCGCCGCGCAGGGCGTCCGCGAAGACCTCGGCGGGCATCGCCGCGAAGGCTGGGTCAAAGGGTTGGAAGAGGCGTGTCGCGCCAGGGAAAGCGGCACGCAGGGCGGCGCACAGGGCGGCGCGGTCGAGGATGAGCCCCGGCATATGCGCGGGGTCGAGCAAGGCCAGCGGGGAGCCCGTGAAGGTCAGCACGCAAAAGGGACGCCCCGCCGCAAGGGCATGGGCGGCGGCCGCGCGCAGAAGCGCGCGGTGCCCCAGATGGAGGCCGTCGAAGGTCCCGACGGCGACGACGGCACGCGGCGGGAGCGCCTCAAGCGTGTCAGGGCGGGCGGCGATCATCTCAGAAAGTGCCCGCGAGGTAGGCGGGGCACGGGATGACGCGGCGGACGACCTCGGCCCGGGGCATCTCGAGCAGGTCGGCGAAGGGCGTCGCCTGGGCGAGGGTGACCTTGCCGGAGGCGACGCGGCGAAGGGCGCAGAGGTGCGCGCCGCAACCGAGCGTCTGCCCCAAATCGTGCGCGAGGGTGCGGACGTAGGTGCCCTTGGAGCAACGGACCTCGAAGTCGGCCTCGGCGCGCTCAGGCGCGGGGCGGAAGGCGAGGATACGGAAGTCGTAGATATGGATGAAGCGCTCCTCGCGCTCGCATTCCTCGCCGCGGACGGCCATCTTGTAGAGGGGCTGGCCGGCGATTTTGACGGCGGAGTACATGGGCGGCCGCTGGAAGAGGTCGCCGAGGAAATCCTTGTCGATGGCGGCCTCGATGGAGGCCTGCGTGAGGCCTTCGGTGGGGTGTTCGGAGAGGACGTCGCCCAAGCGGTCCTGCGTGGCGGTGACGACGCCGAAGCGGATGGTGCCGCGGTAGGTCTTGTCGCCGCCCATGACGCGGTCGGAGATCTTGGTGCCCTTGCCCAAGAGGATGAGCAGGAGGCCGGTGGCGTCGGGGTCGAGGGTGCCGCCGTGGCCGACCTTGGCGAAGCCGAACTTGCGGCGGAGGGTGGTGACGATGACGTGCGAGGGCATCCCCGCGGGCTTGTCCACGGGAAGGATGCCGTCGGGGTCGGGGTAGACGTCGTTCACGGGGCGGGCTCCTGGGGCGCGGCGTCGGGGGCGTCGTCCGAGACGGGCGGGGGCAGGTGGTTGAGCAGGTCAAGCACGTGGTCGCCGAGGGCGATGCCTTTGTCGAGGCGGAATCGGAGGCGGGGGGTGAAGCGGAGCGTGAGGTTGCGGTTGATGAGCGCCTGGACGTCCTTGGCGTGCTTGGAGAGGCGGCGGAGCCACGCGGGGTGGTCGGCCGCGTCCACGATGGAGACCCAGACGGTCGCGTCGCGCAGGTTCGGGGCGCATTCCACCTTGGTCACGGTGACCTTCCCCGCGTCCACGTCGGGCTCGGATTGGAGCACGCGGTAGAGATCGTCGGCGATCTCGCGCAGGAGCAGGGCGTTCACGCGGTCGAGTCGGTTGACGGGCATGGGGGTCACCTCAGAGGGTCTTGGGCAACTCTTCCATCTCGTAGCACTCGACGATGTCGCCCTCCTGGAACGCCTCGAAGGAGCCGAAGCCGAGGCCGCACTCCTGCGCGGGGGCGATCTCCTTGACGTCGTCCTTGAAGTGCTTCATCGTGGCGACCGCGCCGTCGAAGATCTGGTGCTTGCCGCGGAAGATGCGGAACTTGCCCTTGAACTTGAGCGTGCCGTCGAGCATCTGGCAGCCGGCGATCTTGCCCAGCTTGCTGATGTCGAAGACCTGGCGCACCTCCGCATGGCCGCGCACGACCTCCTTGTACTCCGGCGGGATGAGGTCGAGCATGCACCGCTTCACGTGCTCGATGAGCTCGTAGATGATGCGGAAGGTGTTGATGCGCACGCCGTTCTGGCGGGCCATCGCCTGCACGCCCGGCTCGCAGTTCACACCGAAGCCGACGACGATCGCGCCCTTCGCGCGCTGGACGTCGGCCGCCGTGACGGACCCCACGCCGGAATAGAGCACCTTGAGCGAGACCTTCTTGGACTCGATGGCCTTGAGGCACTCGACGACCGCCTCGGCCGTGCCCTGCGCGTCGCCCTTGACGATGACGTCGAGCTGGGCCGTCTCGCCGCCCGCCAACACCTTGGTCCAATCGGCCATGGCGGAGGATTGCGCGGCGGAGAGAGCCTCGACCTTGTTCGCCTCGGCGGTGGCCTCGGCGAGCTCGCGGGCACGCTTCTCGGTGAGCATCACGCGGAACTCGGAGCCCGCCTCGGGCACGCCCGAGAGCCCCGTGCACTTCACGGCGATGGAGGGGCCGGCGGCCTTGACCTGCTTGCCGCGCTCGTCGATGAGCGTGCGCACCTTGCCGTAATGCTCGCCGCAGAGCACCACGTCGCCCACATGGAGCGTGCCGCCCTTGACGAGCAGCGTGGCCGTCGGGCCGAGGCCCTGCTCGAGCTGCGACTCGATGACCGCGCCGTTCGCGCGGCGGTTCGGGTTCGCCTGCAGTTCCATGACGTCGGCCTGCAGCAGGATGACCTCCAGCAATTCGTCCACGCCCTGCCCGGTCACGCCGGAGACCTCGCAACACTCGATGTCGCCGCCCCACGCGCTGGGGGTGAGCCCCTCGGCCTGGAGCATCTGATAGACGCGCATGGTGTTGGCCTCGGGCTTGTCGCACTTGGTGATGGCCACGAGCATCTGGACGCCGGCGTTGCGAGCGTGCTTGATCGCCTCGCGCGTCTGGGGCATCACGCCGTCGTCGGCCGCCACGATGATGACGGCGATGTCGGTGATGTTCGCGCCGCGGGCGCGCATGGACTCGAAGGCCGCGTGGCCGGGCGTGTCCACGAAGGTGATGAGGCGCTTGTTGCCCTGTTCGTCGCGCTGGTCGACCTCGATGGTGTAGGCGGCGATGTGCTGGGTGATGCCGCCGGCCTCGCCCGCGGCCACGTGCGTGTGGCGGATGTAATCCATGAGCGTCGTCTTGCCGTGGTCGACGTGCCCCAGGAAGGTCACCACCGGCGGGCGCAGCTTCATGTCCTCCGGTTTGTCCTCGGGGATCTCGTCGTCGGCGTCCACGCTCTTCAGCTGCGGCTTGCGCTCGGCGCTGCGGGTCTTGGCGGTGTGCGTTTCGACCGCGACGGCGTAACCATGCTTCTCGGCAATCTTGCCGATGATGCCAGGCTCCAAGGTCTGATTGATGGAGGCCAGGATGTTCAGGCCCATGAGCTCCATGATGAGCACGTTCGGGCGCATCTCGAGCAATTCGGCGAGCTCCTTGACGGGCATGGGCCCTTGGATGTTGAGCGTCTTGCCGGTCTTGACGGCCGCCGGGGCGGCCGCGCCGAGGCGCGGCGGCTGCGTCGGCGCGCGCTCCGCGCCACGGCGGTCATGCTCGCCGCGGCGGTCCCCATGGGGGCCGCGCTCGTTCTTGGCGACGCGTCCCCGCCCGCCGTCCTTCTGCGCGGGCTTGGTGGGCGCGAGGCCGACCAACGTGGGCCGCGACGTGGCGGGCTTGGTGGGCGCGAGGCCGACCAGCGTGGGCCGCGACGGGGCGGGCGCCGCGGGTTTGGAAGGCGCCGGCGTAGGCGTCAACGTGGGCTTCTTGCGCTCCGGCGCGGCGACCGGCGCCGGCTTCGGGGGCTCGGCGGCGGGTTTCGGCTCCGCCGGCTTCGGGGGCTCGACAGGCTTCGGCTCCGTGGCGGGCGCGGGTTTCGGCTCGGCAGGTTTCTCGGGCTCGGCCGCCGGCGCGGGCTTCGGCTCCGTGGCGGGCTTCGGCTCCTGGGCGGGCTTCCGCACCGCCGGCTTCGGGGGCTCGGCGGCTTCGGTGGTCGGCTTGGGGATCGGCTTGCCGGCCTCGGCGGCGAGCGCCAGCCGGCGGTGCTCCTCCACCGCCTCGCGGTTCTTGCGAGCCTCCTCGGAGCGCGCGGTCGCGGCCTTGGCGCGGCGCGCGCGGCGATCGGTCTCGGCCTTGTCCACGAGCGCGGCCTTGTCCGCGGCGCTCAGGCCCCCGGCCCAACCGCGCAACGTGCCCAGCTCCTCCTCGTCAAGCGCGGAGAGCGTGGTGGTGACCTCCAACCCGAGCGTCTTGGCCTGGGCCAGGACGATGCCGGCGGGCAGCCCCACCGTCTTCGCGAAATCGGCAACCCTCGTCATACGCTCACTCCCCCTTTTCGTCGACAATCGCCTGCGCGTGTTCGCAGATGGTGTTCACCGTGGCATCGTCCAGCCCCGTCTGGGACTGGAAGTAGGCCCGTTCCGTCGCCAGGATGCCCTCCGGCGAGTGGAAGCCGCAATCGACGAGCCGTTCGGCCGCGTCGTCCGAGACGCCCAGCATCGCGGAGAGGTCGCTCACCATTTTCGCACGCTGGTCCTGGAAGGTCTCCGTAGGCACGGGGCCGAGCACGTCGTCGATCGTCGCGCCGGCCTCCTGGCTCTCGGTGATGGAGATTTTCCAGCCGGTGAGCTGCGAGGCCAGGCGGACGTTCTGCCCGCGCTGGCCGATGGCCTGCGAGAGTTTGCCCGCGGGCACCGTGGCATGGACGGTGTGGGTGCGCTCGTCGAGCGTCAGCGTCAGGTCCTTGGCGGGCTTGAGCGCCTCGCGGGCGTAGACCAAGGGGTCATCGCTGTAGCCCACCACGTCGAGTTTCTCGTTGTTCAGCTCGCGCACGATGTTGTGGACGCGCACGCCGCGGCTGCCCACGCACGCGGCCACGGCGTCGAGGCCGGGCACCAACGCGCGCACGGCGACCTTCGAGCGCCGCCCCGGGTCACGCACCACGGCCACCACCTCGACCTCGCCGTCGGCCACCTCGGCCACCTCCAGGCGGAAGAGTGCCTTCACGAACTCCGGGCAGGCGCGCGAGAGCGTCACCGCCGGGCCGGCGCCGTCGTTCTGCACCGACTTCACGTAGGCGCGGATCACATCGCCGATCTCATAGCGCTCCATCGGGATGCTTTCCTTCGCCGGCAGCACGGCCTCGGTCTTGTTCAGCTCCACGTAGATGTCGCGCCGCGCGAGCATCTTCACCGTGCCGGTCACGATGTCGCCCACGCGGTCCTTGAAGGCGTTATAGACGTTCGCGCGCTCGGCGTCGCGGATTTTCTGCATGATCGTCTGCTTGGCGGTCTGCGCCGCGATGCGCCCCAGCTTCGAGGCCGGCAGGGGCACCCGCACGGTGTCGCCTTCCTGCGCGTCAGGGGCGAAGCGCCGCGCCTGCTCCACCGTCACGATGCCGGGCCCGCGCTCCGTGTCCGACACCGCGAAAACGTCCCACGCCTTGATCTCCAGCGTGTCGCGGTCGATCTTCACCGTGAAGTCCGCCGAGACGCGCGTGTTCTTGCGCGCCGCCTGCGCCACCGAGCTCTCGATGGCCTGCAGGATCGTCTCGCGATCCACCCCGCGATCACGCTCCAGATACCCGATTACCGCTGCGAACTCTGCGTTGGCCGCCATCTCGAAACTCCTTTGCCTGGTTATCAAAAAAGCGCGGGCGGTCGCCCACGCTTTCCTACGTCCGAAAGAAAACGCGCACACGATACCACAATCCCGCCCCGTTTGTCAAACGCACGCGTCGCGCCGTGTGCTATAATGGGGCGCATGAGGATTTGTTTCGAGCGATTGACGCCGACGGCCATCCTGCCGCGTTACGCGCACGCGGGGGACGCGGGGATGGATCTCTTCGCGGATGGCGCGGCGACGTTGGGGCCGGGGGGGCGGGCGGCCATCCCGACGGGGTTGCGCGTGGCGCTCCCGGAGGGGACGGAAGGGCAGGTGCGGCCGCGGAGCGGCCTGGCGCTCCGCCATGGCGTGACCGTCGCCAACGCCCCGGGGACGATCGACGCGGGGTTCCGGGGCGAGCTGAAAGTGTTGCTGATCAATCTGGGGCAGGAATCCTTCGCCGTGGAGCGCGGGATGCGCATCGCCCAGCTGGTCGTCGCGCCGGTCCTGCGGCCGGAGGTGACGGAGGCGCCCGTGGACTGCGCCACGGAGCGCGGCGCGGGCGGGTTCGGGTCTTCCGGCCTGTGACACCGAGAGAGGATATGCCATGACACATGAATCGCTTTACGCGCGCGCCTGCGCCGTCATCCCCGGCGGCGTCGACTCGCCGGTGCGCGCCTTCAACGCCGTCGGCGGGACGCCCGTCTTCGCCGTCTCCGGCAAGGGGTCGCGCCTGACGTTGGCCGACGGCCGGGAGGTGCTGGACTGCTGCTGCTCCTGGGGGGCGATGATCCTGGGGCACGCCGACCCCGGGGTGACGCGGGCCGTGGCGCGCGCGGCGGAGCGCGGCACGACCTTCGGCATCGCCACGCCCGCCGAGGCCGAGCTGGCCGAACGGATCGTCGCGCGCGTCCCCTTCGTCGACAAGGTGCGCCTGGTCAATTCCGGCACGGAGGCGGTGATGACGGCCATCCGTCTGGCGCGCGGGGTCACGGGGCGCGACCTGATCGTCAAGTGCGAGGGGTGCTACCACGGCCACAGCGACGGTCTGCTCGTCTCCGCGGGGAGCGGGGCGATGACGGCGGGCGACGGTTCCCAGCCGGCGAGCGCGGGCATCCCGGCGGCGGTCGCGGCGGGGACGCTCGTGGTGCCCTACAATGACGCGGAAGCCGCGGAGGCCGCCCTCGCCGCGCACCCGGGCCGCGTGGCGGCGGTGATCGTCGAGCCCGTGGCCGGGAACATGGGGTGCGTGCCCCCGCGCCCCGGTTACCTCCGCGCGCTCGAACGCGCCGCCCACGCGCACGGCGCCCTGCTCATCTGCGACGAGGTCATCAACGCCTGGCGCTTCCGCCTGGGCCTCCACAGCGAGGCCGCCGGGATCACGCCCGACATCGTGACGATGGGCAAGGTCATCGGCGGCGGCTTCCCGCTCGCGGCGGTCGGCGCGCGCGCGGCGCTCATGGACGCCTTGGCGCCGACGGGGCGCGTCTACCAGGCCGGCACGCTCTCGGGCAACCCCGTGGCGGTGGCCGCCGCCATCGAGACGCTCGACCGCCTGGCCGCCGACCCGCCCTACGCGGCGATGGAGGCCAAGGTCGCGCGCATCGAACGCTCGGTGAACGCCGCCGCCGCACGCCATGGCGTGCCGCTCCGCATCCAGTGCCACGCCACGATTTTCACCCCCTTCGCCACCGACGCGCTCCCCGTGCGCGACCTGACCGGCGCCAAGGCCTGCGACGCGACGCTCTACGCCCGTTTCTTCCACGGCATGCTCGACCGGGGGGTGTACCTGGAGCCTTCGCAATTCGAGGTCGCCTTCGTCTCGGCCGCGCACACGGAGGCGGACATCGACCTCTTCGTCCAGGCCGCCGAGGACACGCTGGCGGCGCTCTGAGGAGGACAGCACGGGAACGCCCCGCGGTGCCGTCGCGCCGCGGGGCGTTTTTGTGCCCTCAGCTCACTCCCACGCCGGCGGGGTCTGCCCCAGGAGCGCCCGGACGAAGAAATCCTTCATCTTGCGCTCGACGAACGGCCCACGGATGGTGTGGTCGGTGTTCGGGAGGAAGAGTTGCTCGAAGTCCTTCCCGGCCTGGATGAGGGCGCGGGAGACCTGAAGGGTGGAGGCGGGGTCCACATTGTCATCGTTCTCGCCGGCGATGAGGAAGAGTTTGCCCTTGAGGAGGTGGGCGTTGACGACGTTGGAGTTCTCGGCGTACCACGGGCCGAGCGGCCAGCCGAGGAACTGCTCGCACCACCAGAGGCGGTTGATGCGGTTGTCATGGCACCCGCAGAGGGCGATGGCGGCCTTGTAGAAATCGTTGTGCCAGAGGAGCGCGGCCATGGCGTTCTGCCCGCCGGCGGACCACCCGAAGATGCCCACGCGCCCGAGATCCATCCACGGGCGGTCCTTGGCGGCGGCCTTCATCCAGAGGATCCGGTCGGGGAAGCCGGCGTCGCGGAGGTTTTTCCAGCAGACGTCGTGGAAGGCCTTGGAACGGCCGAAAGTGCCCATGCCATCGATCCGCACCACGACGAACCCAAGGGCCGTGAAAAGGTCGGAGAAGTAGTCGACGGGCTTGTATTCCGCGGGGAAGCGGTAATCGGTGGGGCCGGCGTAGATCTGCTCGATCACGGGATAGCGCTTGGCGGGGTCGAAACCGTCCGGCAGACGGATGACGCCCCAGATGTCCGTCTTGCCGTCGCGCCCCTTGGCTCGGAAGATCTGCGGCGTCGACCACCCCTCGGCCAGAAGGTCGGAGGCGTCCTGGCGCTGCAGCTCGGCGATGACCGAACCGTCGCGCGAACGGCGCAGGGTGGCGACGTTGGGGCGGTCGGCGCGCGAGGCGTTGTCCACGAAGACCGCGCCATCGGGCGAGAAGGCGACGGCATGATGGGCGTCCTCCGGCGTCAGGTCCTCCCAGCCGGACCCATCGAGCGCGGCCACGCAGAGATGCAGCTGGTAGGGGCACTCCCCGGGGACGACGCCCCCGGCGGTGAACCAGACCCTCCCGGCCGCCTCGTCCACGCGCAGGATGTCATGCACCACGAAGCGCCCCCGCGTGAGCGGGATCGCGCGGCCATCGGCATGGAAGCGCCAGAGCTGCCGCCACCCCGTGCGCTCCGTGACCCACAGCGTGGAGAGCCCGTCGGAGAGGTCGTGCCGTTTCCGAGAGAGATAAGAGACAAAGGTCTCCGACCGCTCCTCCATGCGGGCGCGGCGCACCCCCTCGCGATCGACCTCCCAGATGACGAAGGCCCCGAAGCCCCGCTCCACCCACTCGAAGGTGAACGCCTGGGAGTCCGGCCGCCACTTCGGATCAGAAAGCCACCACTGCGGCTCGAGCCCCGTGGGGTCCAAGGGAATGACCCGACGCTTCGGCACATCGACCAACGCCGGCAGACGGATATCCACCTCGTCGCCGGGGCGGGCGTAATCAAGCGTGCGCGAGACGGGGCGAACCGCGGCCTCCGGCGCGGAGGTGCGGAGCGTCAGGGTGGGGTCCGGGGCGTAACGCACGCGGTTGACGGCGATGCGCGTACCGTCCGGGGACCACCGGACGGACGAACGCTCATACTGGAAGGTCACATTCCCGTCATACGTCAGCTGGACGGCCGGCGGCGCGTCCCGGCGCGTCTCCTCCAGCCACAGATTGCCCTCATGCACGCGGACGCGCCATTTGCCGTCCGGCGAGACACATCGGTCAGGCCGTTCGCCGGCGGCCGCCTCGGCGGGCTTCGCGACCAAGGCGTCGGCCAAGGCCGGCGCGTCCGGCCGCGCGGCCCGCGCCAACGCCTCCTTGCTCTCCGCCTCCCACGTCTGCCCGTCCGCGGCGCGCACCAGACGGAAACGTTTGCCCGCGCGCGTCCGGGCCTCATGCCAGAAGCCCATGCCCCCGCAGAGCCACCGCGGCGTCACAGGCCCCTCGTAGACCTTCTCCCACCGCTTCATCAAGCTTCCCGAACGCGCATAATCCTCCGCCGTGGGCGCGATCTGCGCCCATGCGGCGGCCGCGCCGGCCATCAGCGCCAATGCCAACCATGCCTTCGTCTTCATCGCGAAAAACCTTTCGCGATTATCCTAGCACGCCCCCTCGCGGCGCGCAATTCACGGCACGCGCCGTTCAGCGCCTGCGTCTTTCGTAAAGCAGCGCGTCCACGAACGAGCGATACCACAGCGCCTGCAGGAACGCCCAGAGGAATCCCGGCGTGCCGTCCAAGAACCCCAGCCGCACCACGTAGCGATAGAGGAAATACGCCCACGCCCGCCAAAAGAGCGGCAGCCGCGCATACCGCGCCTTCATCCGCCGTTTGGAGGCCGCCTGCCCCGCCAGCCCGTCCGTCGCGAACGCCCCCTCCCCCAGATCGTCCGCCTCCCGCTTGGCATACCCCAAATGTTTCCGGCTCCACCACGTCAGGTCATTGAGGTTATGATCCACGAAATCATGGGCGAAATCGACGACCCGCCCGGCGCGGACGCGCATATGCTCATCCATGGCGCGCCGCTCACAAAAGGCCTGCCCACGCCGCCAAAGGCGCAGCAACCGGATCGTCGGGTTCCCGAAGCGCAGGCGCCGCCCCAGGAACACGCGCCGAAGGCGAAACGTGACGCCCGTGACGTCGGGCGGCAGGCCATCCAATCTGCCCGCGATCTCCGCGATGAGTTCCTCGGTGAGATACTCGTCCGCGTCCAGGCGCAACACCCAGTCGCCCGTGAGCGGCAGATTGTCGAGCGCCCATCTCATCTGCTCGGCCTGGCACCCCGGCCAATCGTGCTCCACGACGGTCGCGCCGAGGTCGCGGGCGATGGTCTGCGTGCCGTCGGTGGAATGGCAATCGACCACGAAGACCTCCGAGGCCAAAGGCCGGATGCGCTCCAGACACCGGCGGATGTGCAGGCGCTCGTCGTAGGTGAGGATGATGACAGACAGCGTGGTGTGCATGGGCCCTCCGAGGATTGTCTCCCGAAGGGCCCGTCAAGCGATCACGGCACGTCCGGGAGGCGAATCCCTTTCGTTTTCAGATAATCCTTGAGCGCGAGAAGACGGGAATTACCCCCCCCCGTGTAGGCGCAATGCTCGCGCAATTCAATCAGTTTGGCATCGACCAACGTGCGATACCACCACCCCTGCAGGAACGCCCAGAGGAACCCTTGGCGGCCATCCAAGAAGCCCAACCGCAAGAAGTAGCGATAAACGAAATAGGCGGCGGCGCGCCAGAAAAGGGGCAACCGCCGGTAAAGCCGCTTTTTGGAAGTGGCGTCGTTGGCAAGGAAAAGGTCGGCGGCCTCGCGCAGGGCGTAAGTGTCGTGCTTGCGCGTCCACCATGAGAGATCCTGCAGATTGTGATCCACGAAATCATGGGCGAAGGTCACCGCACGGCCATGCAGGAGGACAAGCTTCTCATCCATCAGCCGCTGGCGGCTCTCGGCCGCGCCGCGCCGGAAGAGGCGCAGCAGGCAGACGGGATAGATCCCATGCCGCACCCACCGTCCCTGGAAGATATGCCTGCGTCGCAGCTCGACCCCCGTGACGTCGGGCGGGAGCGTGTCCAGACGGGCGCGGATCTCCTCGACAAGCTCCGGCAACAGATACTCGTCCGCGTCCAGGCGCAACACCCAGTCGCCCGTGAGCGGCAGATTGTCGAGCGCCCATCTCATCTGCTCGGCCTGGCACCCCGGCCAATCATGCTCCACGACGGTCGCGCCGAGCTCGCGGGCGATGGCCTGCGTGCCGTCGGTGGAATGGCAGTCGACCACGAAGACCTCCGAGGCCAAAGGCCGGATGCGCTCCAGACACCGGCGGATATGCAGGCACTCGTTATAGGTGAGGATGATGACAGACAACCGTGTTTTCATGGGGCGTATTGTACCACAAACGCCGAGCCCGGCGCGCCGCCGCTTGCGTGCGGAGGGGGAAATCGCGTATAATCGCGCCATGCGTAGCGCACAGGAGGTCAGACATGCTTGAACGAACGATCGGCGTCGGGACGGATCCCATCGGGCGGCCCTACGGGAAGACCGTGGGCGTGGCGGTGCTCGGCTTCAAGGCCATGGAGACGACGCGCCACACGTTGGAGAACCATCTGAGGAACGGTCTCTACGGGCTTTTCGACGACGCGGTGATCTGCTGGCAGGCGGCGCGCGAGGAGCACGTGCGGATGTCCGAGGGGCTCGGCGTGCGCACCGTCGCGCGGCCCGACAACCTCGGCATCCAGGGCGGCTTCCGCTGGATCTGGGAGACACTCAAAACCGATTACATGATCGTGCTGGAAAACGACTTCCCCGTCTGCGTGAGCCCCGAGAGCATGAAGGCGCAGTTCCGCGAGTCCATGCGCCACCTGATTGAGGGCCGCGTGGACCTGGTGCGTCTGCGCAACCGTTACAACCCCGGCCCGCAGAACCGCTTCGCGGGGATGTACTCGCGCTTCTGGCCCGTCCGCGAGAAAGACCCCCGCTGGGCCGACACCGAGGCGCTCGACGACGCGCCCGCCTGGCGCAAGGCACTCCGCCGCCTCCTCCGCCCCGGCAAGGCCGCCCGCTGGGCCGGCCGCAGCCCCTACATCGAGCGCTTCCCCGAGCGACTCTTCCCCCGGCGCATCACGCGCATCGGCCCCGACTTCTTCGCCGTGGACAGCTGGGTCCTGCCCTGGACCAACCAGGCCACCCTCATCGCCCACGACCTCATGGGGCGCCTGCTCGACTTCGCCGACGCGCACCCCTCCTCGCATTTCGTCAACGCCGAGGGCAACCGTCTGCAGACCCTCGAACCGCCCCTCAACCGCCTCTGGTGGCGCCGCCGGCACTTCCGCATCGGCGTGCCCGAGGGCGTCTTCACCCACGACAGGCTCGACCGATGACTCCCCCCACCCCGCCGCCCATCGCCGGCCGAAACCTTGAGCGCCGTTGCCGCATCCTCTCCCTCGCCGCCGTGGCGGGGCTCCTCGCCGTCATGACCTCGGTCGTCGCCCTGGCGTTGCTCTGGGCCGAGGGATGGTGGGCGCCTGGCGTGCCGATCCTGATCCTCGACCTCCTCTGCCTGGGGCTCCTCGCCTGGTTCCTCGCGCGCTTCCTCGTCTGGTGGCCGCGCAAGCCCGCCGGGGTCCCCATTGTCCTCATGCTCCACTCCGTCGGCGAGGCCATCGCCGAGCCCACCGCCCCCAACAACTCCATCCGCCCGGCGGCCCTCGACCGCCTCGTCGCCGACCTCCAGGCCTCCG
Source organism: uncultured Kiritimatiellota bacterium (assembly GCA_944389565.1). Lineage (GTDB taxonomy): Bacteria > Verrucomicrobiota > Kiritimatiellia > RFP12 > DVOR01 > Spyradenecus. Next base: position 46,160 of record CALXMV010000001.1, on the reverse strand, counting down.
GCTACGCCTTCCGCACCCTCTCCGAGGCCTGCTCCGCGCCCTGCCCCCCGCGCACGGTCGTCCTGACCTTCGACGACGGCTTCGCCGACAACCACGCCAACCTGCTCCCCATCCTCCTCCGCCGCCGCGTCCCAGCCACCATCTTCGCCACCGACCGCCAAGGCCACGACTTCCTCACCGACGCGCAGATCCGCGAGATGGCCGACACCGGGCTCGTCGAGTTCGGTGGCCACACCGCCGGGCACGTCCACCTCCCCGACCTGCCCGAGGCCGACGCCCGACGCGAGATCGCCGCGAACAAAAGGCGCCTGGAGACCCTCCTCGGCCACCCGATCCATGCCTTCGCCTATCCCTTCGGCGAGTTCGGCGAACGCGAGGAGGCCCTCGCCCGCGAGGCCGGCTACCGCCACGCGGTCACCACCCGCAAACGCGGCCCCTGGGGCGACCCACTCCGAATCCCGCGCCAGATCATCCCCCGCGACACCCCGCCCCTCGCCGCCTACCTCCTCGCCACCCGCGGCAAAAGCCACCTTTGACCCCCCGAAAAAAGCCCCCGCGCGACCGCGCGGGGGCTTTTTTGTGCCGTGTCCCGGAAGGCTCACTCCTGGCCGGGCTGCCACTCCTCGGAGGCGGCGAAGGCCTCCTCGAAGGCGTTGGCGAAGGAACCCAGCGGCGCGGAGGGGGTGGAGGCCTCGGCCTCGGCGGTGAGGCGGGCGACCTCGCCCTCGTCCATCGTGACGGCCTTGATGGAGAGGCCGATGCGGCGCTCCTCGCGGTCGATCTTCACGATGCGGGCCTCGACCTCCTGGCCGACCTTGAGCGCGTCGCGCACCTTGTCGATGTGCTGGTCGGAGATCTGGGAGATGTGCACCAGGCCGTCCACGCCGTCCTCGAGCTCGACGAAGGCGCCGAAGGAGGCGATCTTGGAGACCTTGCCCTTGACGATCTGGCCGATCTGGTAGGTGGAGGCGATGGAGGACCACGGGTCGGTCTGCGCCTGCTTGAGCCCCAAGGAGATGCGCTGGTTGGCGGCGTCGATCTCCAGGACGATGGCCTCGACGATCTGCCCCTTCTGAAGGATCTCGGAGGGGTGGTTGATCTTGCGCGTCCAGCTCATGTCGGAGACGTGGATCATGCCGTCGATGCCCTCTTCCATCTCGACGAAGGCGCCGTAGGTGGTGAAGTTGCGGACCTTGCCGGTGATGCGGCTGCCGACAGGGTAACGGTCCTGCACGGTGTCCCACGGGTTGGCCTCGGTCTGGCGGATGCCCAGGGCGATTTTCTGGTTGGCCGCGTCGATGCTCAGCACCACCACGTCCACCTCGTCGCCGACGCTGAGGACGTCGGAGGCGCGGGCGATGCGCTTGGTCCAGCTGAACTCGGAGACGTGCACCAGGCCCTCGATGCCGGGCTCGATCTCGACGAACGCGCCATAGGGCGCCAGGTTGACGACCTTGCCGTGCAGACGGCTGCCCACAGGGTAGCGGCTGCCGATGTCGTCCCACGGGTTGGCCTGCGCCTGCTTGAGGCCCAGGGAGACGCGCTCGCGCTCCAAGTCGACGTCCAGGATCATGACGTCCAGCTCCTGGCCGACCTTGAGCAACTCGCTCGGGTGCTTGATGCGGCCCCAGCTCATGTCGGTGATGTGCAGCAGGCCGTCCATGCCGTCGAGATCCACGAACGCGCCGAAGTCGGTGATGTTCTTCACCTTACCGTGCACGATCTGGCCCTTCTGGAGCGTCTGCAGGAGCGCGTGCTTCTTCTCGGCCATCTGCGCCTCGAGAAGCTCGCGGCGGGAGACGATGATGTTGCGGCGCTCGTCGGAGATCTTGATGATCTTGAAGTCCTGGGGCTCGCCGGTGATGTAGATGTCCAGGTCGCGGCTCGGGTTCACGTCCACCTGAGACCCGGGCAGGAAGGCCTCCACGCCGTCCACCGCCACGATCATGCCGCCGCGCACCTTGCTGCGGATCGTGCCGGAGACCGTGTCGCCCTCTTTGTACTTCGCCAGGATCGCCTCCCAGCGGATCTTCTCGTCGGCCTGGCGCTTGGAGACCACCACCATGCCGTTCTCGCCCTCGAGCTCGATGAGCAGCACGTCGAAGACGTCGCCCACGTTCACCTCGTCCACGTTCTCGAACTCGCTCGCGGGGATGGCGCCGGCGCTCTTGCACCCGATGTCCACCAACACTTCGTTCCCGCGCTTGCCGGTCACCTTGCCCTTGACGATGGTGCCGGGCGCCGGCACGCTGTCTTGCTTGTTCAGCGCCGCCAAGAGTTCATCGTAACGGGCGCCGGTCTTCTCGACCGCCTTCTGAGGCTTCAGGATAGCCATATCGGCTGTTGCTTTCTGTTTTGTGACGGACGCGCTCCCTCGGCGGGCACGCATGCCCGAGTCGCCGCAGGGTGGTTAAACGCCCGGTTGTTGACGAATGCGCCTCCCCCAACACAGGGAAAGCGCGCGAATACTAACACATTCCCCCGTCAAACGCAAGCGCCATCCCGCGACGGCAAAAAAAAATGGCACCCCCAAGGAGAATCGAACTCCTCTTACAGGCATGAAAAGCCCGTGTCCTAGCCGATAGACGATGGGGGCGCTTGGGGATGTCCGCAGGGAAATGGTGGCAAGGGTCGGGATCGAACCGACGACACGCGAATTTTCAGTCCGCTGCTCTACCAACTGAGCTACCTCGCCAGAAGTGCGAAAACGGGTGAATAATACCAAATCCCACACCCCGAACGCAAGCACTTTTTTTCACGAATGGATTTTTCGCGCGTTTCGGCCCCATGACGCCCCATCGCCCCCCTGGGTTCGCCTCGGAAGTCGGGAGGGTTCGGGGCGAAACCCTTAAGGGTCTGACCCGAAAGTCGGGAGGGTTCGGGGCGAAACCCTTAAGGGTCTGACCCGAAAGTCGGGAGGGTTCGGGGCCGACCGCCCAGACCTGGCTCCGCGCCTCCGCACTTTTTTCACAAAAAAGGTGTCATCTTTCGCCGCCCTGCGCGTATATGATAGGTAGAGGGGATAGTGCCTTCGGCGATGGGTCGTCGCCGAAGGCGCCATCCCATGCCCCGCATCCCCGCCACGAGCGGGAGGCACGCTTGCGCAAGAATTGTTCGGAAGGAGTGTCACGATGAAACGAGTGTTTGTCCTGCTGTCGGCCTTGATGGGCGCCGTCCCACTCGCCCACGCCCTCACCGAGGTCGTGGACGGCATCGAGTGGAATTACGAACTTCGCAACGGCGACTATGACGAGAACGGGAATTATTATGAGGTCGGCTCCCAATTCGCGGCCATCTACAACCCGGATTACGGCAATTCGGCGATTCCCACGTCCACGTCCGGGGAAATCGTCATCCCCTCCTCTTTGGGCGGCTATCAGGTGCGGCACATCGGTAACTGGGCGTTCCAGAATTGCGCGAACATCTCCGCGATCACGGTTCCGGCGAGCATCTCCTACGTGGGGCTGAATGCCTTCCTGGGTGCCACGCGCCTGCGGGATGTCACGTTCTTGGGCGACACGCCGATCGATGTCTCCGTCAGTGATTTCCCCGAGGGCGCGAAGATCTTCTTCCACCGGCAATATGGCGCCAAGTGGGAGAAGTTGCTGACGGGCACCTCGCTTCGCGGGGGATGGATCGAAAGCCTTTCCGCACCGACCGTGCAGGCCGTCTTCCCCATCACCGGTGGGCAAGAGGGCAATCAGCAATCCATCCGGGCGACTTACACCGTGACGAGCGCGCACGGCAACGCGACGGTCGAGGTGCGCCCCGTGGCGTTCCTGACGGGGGAGCGCACCGTCAAGAACGCGATCTTCCCCGCCCAGAATCTTCTCTCCGGGTGCGGGGTCGTCCCCGTGGGGGAGGAGCAGACATTCTCTTGGCATTGGGGGTCGCAAATGACGGACATGGTGACACGCCTCCACATCGAGCTCTTGGTGAAGGACGGCGCGTTGCTCCCCAAGGAGACGGTCACCATCCCCTCGCCGGACAACAGCGGCGTCGAATATACCATCACGCGCAACGGCATCTCGGAGAAGCAAGCCTTCCAGGCGTTGCTCTGGTATCTCGCGGAGCGGGACAGCCGCCTGACGGTCGACGGGGACGCAATCCTGTTGGACGGGAAGAAGGTCTTCGAGAGCGGGAACTTCGGCTTCGACGACACGCTTTTGCTCAACTATCTCTACGGGAAGGAAGGTTACGCCGTCCCGGAGGAGAACACGTTGCAGACCGTGGAAACGATCCTGGGGACCTCCTTCCCGCGCTCGGGCTTGGGGCAGATCGCGATCAAACGGTGAGGAGGGGAAGATGAACGCATACGCATTCGCCCCACGGCGCATCGCATCGCTCCTCTGCGCCCTGCTGATGGGCGCGAACCTCTTCGCGGAGGAGGATGTGGTGTGGTACGACGCCAAGGGCATCCCATGGCAATACACCATGTATTGGGAGGAAGGCTCCGTCATGCTCACCCGCACGCCGCTCTCACGGGCGCTGCGCGGCGCGGTCGAGGTTCCCGACGTGATCGATGGGTATACGCTCAGGCGTATCGGCACAACCACGTTCGGGGCCTGCTCGGGCATTACCTCCATCACGATCCCCGCCAGCGTCACCATCATGGACTATTACCCGTTCGCGGGAAGCAGCGTGGAGAAAGTCGTTTTCCTGAGCGATGAGATCTCCGCGAACAGTTACCTGTTCGCCCAGTGCCCGGAACTGAGGCAGATCGTCTTCCCCAAACGGATCCGGACGCTCGGGGCCGCGACATTCTGGGACTGCAGATCATTGAAGGTCTGCCTCCTGCCCAACGAGACGGATGGCGTGCGCTTCTATCAAATGTTCGATGGATGCCTCTCCTTGGAGTATGTCCGCCTCCCACCGGCCCTGTCCGAGGCTTGGGATCGTTCGACCTTCGAGGATTGCGACAACCTGCGACAGGTCGTCTTCACGGGGGCGGCGCCCCAGGGTGCCTCGGTGAACCTGATCCCCAACAACGCACGCATCACCTACCCCAAGGCGGAGGCCGCGGTCTGGGGCGAGATCGTCCCGGAATCGCGGCGCGGCACCTTCACGGAGCTGATCGATGGCGCGGGGGTCGCGGTCTCATCGCGGATGATCGGCCCACGCGCGATGGAGGTGAGCTTCGAGGTGACGAGCGACATGCCGGAAGTCACGGTGCGTGCCATCGCGCTGAAGGACGGCGTGAAATCCTTCGCGAACGTCATCCCCATCCGCTCGCTCAGCGCGGGGACGCTCGGCGCAGTCCCCGCGAACACCCCGCTCCGATTCGTCTGGAACATCGCCAAGGACTGGCGGGCGGATCTCGAAAACGCGACGCCGCTGATTCTGGTGCAGGAGGAATCGCTTTTGCCGATCGACGAGGTGACGCTCCCCGGCGAGGGCGACCTGCCACCCTTCACGGTCAATCGCGTGCCGCTGCACGAGACGCAGGTCTTCGACGCGCTCCTCTGGTGCTACGCGGAGGGCGACCCACGCCTGACCGTCACCCAAGGAGTGGCCTCCGTGGACGGAACGCCGGTCGCTGAGGGCGAGACGGTCACCGACCTGCCGAAGGCGCTGGAGTTCCTCTGCGACAGGATGGGCTATCGGGCGATGACCCCGGCGGAGGCGGAGCACTGGAGGCGCGTCACGCGCGTCTCGTACGACTCGTATGGCCTGGAAAACCTCCAGGTGAGAAAACAGGAAGGAGAGTAAGCGATGAAAGCCCGATTGACGCTTTGGCTGGCCGCCGCGCTCCTCTCCGCCGGGATGGTGCACGGCGTCTCCGTGACCATCCACCAGAAGATGCGATTGGGCGATGGGGAAATCTCCCATCTCCTGACCACCTTCGCCTCGACCGAGGAGACCTTCACCTCACTCAAGCCTCACGAGGTCGACGGGTGGCAGTTCGTGGGCTGGGAAATCACGCCCGTCGCGCTCGCGCCCAACGCGCGTTACCCGTGGGGGCAATGCGTCGAGCGCGTGCGCTTCGTCCCGAAAGACGCCGTGGTGACGCTCGTCGCGCACTATGAGAGGACGGATACCGACAGCGATCGGGACGGCATCCCCGACGCGACCGAGATGTTCTGGTTCGGCACGTTGGAGCACGACGGCGACTCGGACGTCGACGGCGACGGCCTCACCTTCGCCGAGGAGTTGGCGCTGGGCACGCAACCCGGCCTCGCCAACGGTCTGGAATGCGGCGGTATCGCTGTTAGACGAAGCGGTGAGATTGTCCACAACCGCTGGCTCGAATTGGGATGGACCACGTATGGCCGGGTCGTCCAAGTGACCTTCCGCTCCGAACCGGAGGGCGTCCTCTTCCCCACGCGGACGCAACTGCTCGCCAAAAGCGGCTCTCTCGAACCCTTCATCCCCGCCTTGGACCCACCGCGGGTCATGGTCTCCGAGGACTCCCCGTTCGCCTACTGGACCATCAACGGCGAGCGGGTCGAGGATGCCTTCGGGACGGCCGTGCTGAGAATCGCGCACGTGCCGGACGACCTCCCGCGTTCGAATATCGACCGATCCGAGATCATGGAATGCGTGGCGCACTGCGTCGACAACCTGCCCGACCGTTTCCAGGCCTATTACGGCCCGAACTGCACCGGGGACGGCTCCGACGACGACAACGACGGCCGCACCGCGCGGGAGGAACTCGCGGAGGGCACCCACCCCTTGCTGAAGAACGAGATCGTGGTGGGCGGCATCACGAGCGTCGCGCTCGGCGAGGCGCTCTACGACCCCGAGGGCCAAGAGGCCTCTTTCACCCTGCGCTCCGAGCCCGAGGGAGCCCTCTTCGCGACGCAACACGGCGAAAGGCGTCTGCCGGGCGAAACCGTCCAAACCCCGCCATGTACGCCACGCGGCTCCACGTTCGCCTACTGGACGGTGAACGGCGTACGTCAGGCGGATGATTGGGGCGTGGCGCTGGACGCGCTCACGGTGACCTTGACCCCCGGCGAGAACGAAATCGTCGCACACACGGCGGAGGATGCGTTCGAACGCTTCTCGCTCTACTGGTTCGGCGACACCTCGCGGCCGGCGACCGACGATTCGGACAACGACGGCATCCCGCTCGCGGAGGAAATCGCCTTGCACCTCAACCCGCTCCTGCCCAACACGTTCAAGAAAGGCGGTATCACAGTGGCGGAGGGCGACCTCGGCGAGGTCAATCTCCAAGGTTTCGACCAGCAAGCCTCCATCCTCGTCGGGGAGGATCTCTTCGCGCTCTTCGCCACCACCGACCCGACGACGGGGACGTTCACGGGCGGCCATAACTTCGGCTCTCCCGTCACGCCCTTGGCCATCGACCTCACCGGCGACGGTCTGCACGACCTTCTGATCGCCACGGCGGAGGGCCTTTGCCTGTATGTGAACACGGGGACGGAGGGGAATCCGGCCTTCGCCTCCCAAACGGACGCCTACCCCTTGTTGCAGGCACGGCTCGCCACAATGGCGCGCCGTGTGCTCTGCGGCGGCGACACGGCGGATGGCCCCAAAATCTGGGCGTGCGACGGTGGTGCCGCCATCCTGGAATATGACGTCGCCACGGATGCCCTCACGGAGACCGGACTCACGGGCTTCCCCCTCTGGAGCGCGGAAACCGGCTTGGTCGCCCTGCGGCAGGATGGCTCCTGCGTGGATCTTGCCACCGGATTCATCCTTCCGCTCGATGTGCCGGCGACGGACATCACCTCCGCCGCGTTGGCGGAGGCGACGGGGGATGGGCAGGCGGATTTGCTCGTGGCGGACGCCTCGGGGCGCATCGCCCTCTACGCGCGCACGGCGGACGGTTTCACGCTGGAACATCGCGTCTGGGGCGGCTCGTTCGAGGGGTTCGCCGAGGGGCTGACCCTGGCGCCCGTGGATTGGGAGGCCGATGGCGACCTGGACATGCTCTGCGGCACGGCCGTGGGCAAACTCCTGCTCCTCAGCGACCCGAACGTCGGCCGGCCTTCCAACCTCCGCGCGACGGCGGGTTATGACAACGTGTCGCTCGAATGGGACCCGAACGGGCAGTCGCGCGTCTACGGTTACGGCGTCTATCGCGCCCAGGCGGCGGACTTCGCCCGCATCGCGGAGCCGAGCCTGCCGACCTACCGCGACACGCCGCCAAGCCTCGCCACGTGGGCCTACCGCGTGACCGCCCTCAGCCGCCTGTGGACGGCGGGCAATTCCGAGCCCGAGACCTTCGAGAGCCTCCCGAGCGAGACGGCGAAGGCCACGCTCGGCGCCGTCACCCTCACGCTCCCCGACGGCGCGGGCTTCCTGGGGCAACCCTTCGAGGCCACGCTCGCCATCGACAATTCGGACGGCTTGGCGCAGGAGGGCTTTGCCGTGACCTTGGCCTACGACCCCGCGCAGGTCGACCCGCTCGGCGTCGAGCCCACGGCGCTCGCCGCGGGGCTGACGCTCACGCAGTCCGTCGACACCGAGGCCGGCAGCTGGACGATCTCCGCCACGGGCGGCGCGCCCGCGCCGGGCACGGGCGGGTTGCTCCGTCTGCGCCTCAAGGCCACGGCCAAGGAACCGTGCGACGCGACGCTCACGGTCGCCTCGGCGACCTTCGGCGAGGACGTGCGGGTGCGGCTGCCCGAACCCGCGACCTTCGCGCTGACGTGGCAGCCCGACCCCGCCGCCGTCACCCTCTCCGCGCAGGACGCGACGCTCGGGGCGGACGGCCGCGCCACCGTGACGGTCGAGGTCGCCGCCGACGAGAGACTCGACTGGGCGACGCTGAAGATCGCGCCGACCTTCGACGAGGCCGCGCTCACCCTCGTCTCCGACACGCCCGCCACGCAGGCGAAACCGCAGGCCACCTTCGTCCTCGCCGTCACCGAGGCGGGGCGCGAGGCCCGCGAGGCGGAGATCGCCTTCGCCGGCACGGCGCAGGGCACGGACGGCACGCCCGCGCTCGTCTCCCGTGCGCGGTGCCGCGTGCTCATCCCCGACGAGGAGGACGAGGCCGGCGACGCGGAGCAGGGCAACCGCCCGGGGTGGCGCCCGCTCGTGGCGCTCTCCGCCCCCAACCGCGAGGCCGAGGAGGGCGAGACGGTCACCATCCCCGTGATCGTCACGGAACTCGGGTTCCTCGACTGGCGCACGCTGGCGATCGCGCCCGTCTACGACACGTCCGCCCTGACGCTCACGGGCTCCCATGTGCAGGTCAGCGAGCTTTACCGCGAGGTGTGGTTCACCTTCCGCGTGGAGACGGCGCCCGAGACGGGATGGCACCGCGACGTGACGGTGCGTTTCGAGGGCACGGGCCGCGGCTACAACGGCGCTGAGGCAATCGTCCGCCCCGCCGAATGCGTCATCCGCGTCAAAGGCCGCCCGCACCCCGACGTGGTGAGGCCCTGGACCAACGGCGATTGCGACGGCGACGGCCGCCTGACGTGGAACGACTACCAGGTCGCCTTCCGCACCGTCCAGCGGTGCCACCCCAACGGCGGCAACCGCAGGCCGACGCACACCGAGGCCGATCGGCGCGTCCACCGCGCCCTCTGCCAGGCCATCGGCAAACCCGCCGACGCCGACCTGCGCCTGGCCGACGTGACAAACACCTACAAGAAGTGGCTCTGGGCGCGCGGCGTCACCGACACCAACATGGGCAACGGGAAGGGAGGCAGGAAATGAGACACGCACTGGCATTCGCGGTGCTCTTGGCCGCCGGTCTGGCCGCCGCGCGGGACGTCCGCCTGGAGAGCGTGGTCTGCAATCCCGGCACGCGCGTCGCCATCCCCGCGACGCTCGACGACACGCAGGGCCTCGCCGTGGCCACCCTGACGGTGAACTACGACCCGCTGGTGCTCGCCTTCGTCGAGGCCCGCCCCGGCACGCTCGCCGACCTCTTCGCCTTCGACTTCGCCGTGGCGGAGGAGACCGGCAGCGTCACCGTCGTGGCCGTGGCCCCCGAGGACATCGCCGAATCGCGCGCGGGCACCGTCGCCGAATTCGTCTTCGACGTCCGCGCCGGCAGCGAGACGCTCCACTCACCCCTCGCCCTCGCCGACGTGCGCCTGGAGGAGGAGACGATGACGCGCGACCTCACGCACGGCACCCCCACCCGCCCCACCGGCGGCCTCGTCCGCCCCCTCGCCGCAAACGCCGACTGCGTGACGCGCCTGGGCGACCAACCCATCACCGTGGCCGCCGGGACGGCCCTCCGCCGACTGGCCCTCGCCGACGGCGACGCCCTGCAGGCCGCGGCGGACGGCGGCACGCCCGTCACCGTCACCGAGGCGTTGGAGGCGCCCGCGCCCATCCGCGTGGCCCCGCCCCCCGGCGGTTGGGAGCCCGGCCGCTACGCCCTTCTGCGCCGCCCCCTCGCCGCCCGCGCCTCGACCCCCACCTTCCGGCTCGCCGAGGACCCCGCCCTCGCCCACAGCGCCCTCAGCCGGACGGTGGACGAGGCCGGCGCCGAAACCTACGCACTCGAAGTCTCCGACGGCACGCCCCTGGCCCAAGCCGGCGACACGGTCTACGCCACGGTGGACGCCATCCCCGACGGCGCGGTCGTCACGGTCCTGGCCGGCTCCCCGCTCCTGGAGGGCGCCGCCCTGCGCACCGTCACCGCGGCGGGCCGCGAAACCTCCGGCGCCGAGGCGCAGGTGGTGGCACGCCTGCTCGGCGGACGATTCACCGCCACGAAGACCGCCGACGGCCCCACCGCCCTCACCTACGCCTACGACCTCGGCGTGGCGGACGTGGAGGCGCGGGGCGACACCCTCGCGGTGACGCTCGGCCTGCGCGAGGGCGACGCCGCCCCCGCGACCTCCCGTACGCTCACAGGCCGCGAGGCCGTCCTCACCGTCGGCGCCCAGAAGCACGTCATCCAAGCCCCGACCTTCGTGCCGGACGCCACGCGCGGCATGGCGTGCTGCGTCGTGGAGATCCCCCTCGCCGACCTCCCCGCCGGCGCCGTCACCATCCGCGCCACCATCCGCGACGCCGACTGACCCCGCCCGCGACGCACGAACCTTCCCCGCATGCGGCATATGCAAAGGCGACCGTTTTTTGGTAGACTGGACGGCATGAAAAAGGTTTTGTTCGCGGTGCTGGCGTGCGTGATGGCGTGGCCTGCGCTGGCTTTGACGGCGGAGACGCAGGCCGCGGCGAAGGCGGCGCTGGACAAAGGGTTCGCCTATCTGCGCACGACGCAACAGGCGGATGGGAGCTGGTCGGACCGACGCTTCCCGGGGCTGAGCGCGTTGGCGCTGTGGGCGATGGCAAGCGCCAAGGACACCCGGAACGCGGAGGCCGCGGCGAAGGCGACGGCCTACATCGTCTCGTGCGCGCAACCCGACGGGGGCATCTATGTGCCGATCCCCGGGCGCCGGGGCGGCGGTCTCGGCAACTACAACACCTGTCTGTGCCTGACGGCGCTCCATGCCGCCGGCGGAAAGGCCAAGCACGCCGACGTGCTCCTGGCGGCACGGGCCTACGTGGCCAGCACGCAGGTGGAGACGGAGGGCCTCCACGAGGGTGGCTTCGGCTATGACAAGAGTTCGCCGCGGGCGTACACGGACCTGAACAACACCTTCTACGCGCTGGAGGCCATGCGGCGGACCGAGGACGTGGAGGAGCTGCGCCCCGCGGGCGAGAAACGGGTGGACGTGGATTGGGAAAAGGCGCGGGCCTACGTGCTCGCGATGCAGGAGACGGAGGGGCCGGACGCCGGCGGGTTCGTCTACAACCGGGAGACGCCACGGGCGGGGAGCGGGGAGACGTTGCGCTCCTATGGCTCGATGACGTACGCGGGGCTCCTGGCGATGCTGCACTGCAAACTGTCGCGGGAGGACCCACGGGTGCGGTCGACGTACCAATGGCTGGGGCGGCATTGGTCGCTGGAGGAAAACCCGGGCCAAGGCAACCAAGGCCTCTACTTCTATTACGACGTGCTGGCGCGGGCGTTGGACGCCGCGCAGGTGCGCACGCTCACGCTCGCGGACGGGAGCGCGGTGGACTGGCGGGAGGAATTGGCGAAAGCCCTGGTGGCGCGCCAGCGGGCGGACGGCGCCTGGGTGAACGCAAGCAACCGTTTCTGGGAAGCCGACCCCGCGCTCTCGACGAGTTACGCGCTCCTGGCCCTGACCCTGGTGCTGAAATGAGCGAGGACGGGATAAGCCTGCCGAACCTTCGGCTGGAGGCCGTGCTCGGGCGCGGCGGGACCGCCACCGTCTACCAGGCACGCCAGGTCTCCACCGGCCGCGAGGTGGCGGTGAAGGTGCTGGACGCCGACTTCGTGCGGACCGAGGAGGACGTGGGGCGCTTCCTGCACGAGGCGAAGGCATGCGCGCGCTTCCGCCACCGCAACATCGTGCGGGTATATGACGTGGGGGTGGAGCAGGGCATCTACTATTTCGTGATGGAACTGGTGCAAGGCTACACCTTCGCGCACTATCTGCAGCGCAAGGAGCGCGTGGCGGTGGGCGACGTGCTGATCATCCTCGAGGCCGTGACGGCCGCCCTGCGCTACGCCTGGGAGAAGTTCCGCGTGGTGCATTGCGACCTGAAGCCAGACAACCTGATGGTGGACGCGGACGGCACGGTGAAAGTGATGGACCTGGGCATCGCGCGCTCCCTGCTGACCGCGCGCGGCTCCGCCGCCGACCGCGACGGGGAGATCATGGGCACGCCCGCCTATATGTGCCCCGACCAAATCTACGACCTGCCCGACCTCGATTGCCGGGCCGACATCTACGCCCTCGGCGCCACGGCCTACCACCTGCTCACGGGCACCGTCCTCTTCCCCGGCAAGACCGACCAGCAGGTCGTGGAGGCGCACATCGGCCCGAACTTCGCGCGCGACCCCCGCGCCCTCGCCCCGACCGTCCCCCGCCCCCTCGCGCTGATGCTCAACAGAATGCTTGCAAAAGACCGCGTGTTGCGGTATCCTAACTGGGAAACGTTGGCCGCGGACATCTCGCGCCTCTACGCCGGGGAACCCCTTCTGGCCACCCCCCTGCAGCCAGGCGAAAGCTCCGTGGGCTTCAACTCCGAATGGTAAAGAAAGGACGACAGACCATGCACATCCTCGTCACCGGCGGCGCCGGCTACATCGGCACGCACACCGTCATCGAGCTCCTCCAGGCCGGCTACGACGTGACCATCGTCGACAACCTCTACAACTCACAGGAAGAGGCCGTCCGCCGCGGCGCCGAGCTCGCCGGCCGCGCACCCGCCTTCCACAAAGTCGACCTGCTGGACTACGACGCCCTCGAAAACGTCTTCAGGCAAGCCCACTACGACGCCGTCATCCACTTCGCCGGCCTCAAAGCCGTCGGCGAATCCGTCGCCAAGCCCCTCTTCTACTACCACAACAACATGACCGGCACCTTCAACCTGCTCAAGCTCATGAAGCAGTACGGCTGCCGCAACATCGTCTTCTCCTCCTCCGCCACCGTCTACGGCATGCCCGAGAAGGTCCCCCTCGACGAGCACTGCTCCACCGGCGCGCTCAACCCCTACGGCGCCACCAAGCTCTTCCTCGAGCGCGTCCTCACCGACGTCCACGCCGCCGAGCCCGACCTCGGCGTCATGCTCCTGCGCTACTTCAACCCCGTCGGCGCCCACCCCTCCGGCCGCATCGGCGAGAACCCCAACGGCATCCCCAACAACCTCATGCCCTACATCGCCCAGGTCGCCGTCGGCCGCCTCCCCAAAGTCCGCGTCTTCGGCAACGACTACCCCACCAAGGACGGCACCGGCGTGCGCGACTACATCCACGTCGTCGACCTCGCCCGCGGCCACCTCGCCGCCCTCAGGAAACTCGAGCAGACCCCCGGCAAGATCTACACCGTCAATCTCGGCACCGGCACCGGCTACTCCGTGCTCGACATGATCCACGCCTTCTCCCGCGCCTGCGGCAAGGACATCCCCTACGAGATCGCCCCCCGCCGCCCCGGCGACGCCCCCGAATGCTACGCCGACCCCTCCTACGCCAAGGAACTCCTCGGCTGGACCGCCACCCACACCCTCGACGACATGTGCGCCTCCTCCTGGAAATGGCAGTCCATGAACCCCAACGGCTACGACGCCTGACCGATTGTGCTATACTGACACCCGTTTTCCACCTCGTAAAAAGGACAGCAACGATGAACAAGAAGACATTGCGTGACGTGGACCTCGCCGGCAAGCGCGTGGTCATGCGCGTCGACTTCAACGTGCCCATGAAAGACGGCGTCATCAAAGACGACACCCGCATCCAGGGCGCCCTCGGCTCCATCAAGTACGTGCTCGACCACGGCGGCTCCCTCGTCCTCATGAGCCACCTCGGCCGCCCCAAAGGCAAAGGCTACGAGCCCGAGTTCTCCCTCAAGCCCGTCGCCGAATACCTCGCCAAATGCCTCGGCAAACCCGTCGCCTTCGCCCCCGACTGCCTCAAGGCCGCCGACCAAGCCGCCGCCCTCAAGCCCGGCGAGGTCCTCATGCTCGAGAACACCCGCTTCTACAAGGAAGAGACCGCCAAGGTCAAAAAGACCGACGACATGACCGACGAGCAGGTCAAGGCCGCCAAGGCCGAGCTCAAGGCCAAATGCGAGGAGATGGCCAAAATCCTCGCCTCCTACGGCGACATCTACTGCAACGACGCCTTCGGCGCCGCCCACCGCGCCCACGCCTCCACCGCCGTCATCGCCAAATACGCCCCCGTCGCCGTCTCCGGCTTCCTGCTGGAGAAGGAGATCCAATACCTCGGCTCCGCCGTCGAGAACCCCGTCCGCCCCTTCGTCGCCATCCTCGGCGGCGCCAAGGTCTCCGACAAGCTCGCCGTGGTGAAAAACCTCCTCACCAAGGTCGACACCCTCATCATCGGCGGCGGCATGGCCTACACCTTCCTCAAGGCCCAAGGCAAGCAGATCGGCAACTCCCTCTGCGAGGACGACCAGCTCGGCTACGCCAACGACATGCTCGCCCTCGCCAAGGAGCGCGGCGTCAAGTTCCTCCTCCCCGTCGACAGCATCGCCGCCGACAAGTTCGACCCCGAGGCCAACACCCAGGTCGTCTCCGAGATCCCCGAAGGCTGGATGGGCCTCGACATCGGCCCCGAATCCGTCAAGCTCTTCGCCGCGGCCCTCCAGGGCGCCAAGACCGTCGTCTGGAACGGCCCCATGGGCTGCTTCGAGATGCCCGCCTTCGCCAAGGGCACCTTCGGCGTCTGCGAGGCCGTCGCCCAGGTCAAGGCCAACGGCGGCATCTCCATCATCGGCGGCGGCGACTCCGTCAGCGCCGTCAAGAAATCCGGCCTCGCCGACAAGATGAGCCACATCTCCACCGGCGGCGGTGCCTCCCTCGAATACCTCGAAGGCAAGGTCCTCCCCGGCGTCGCCGCCCTCACCGACAAGTGATCGGCCCGGCCCATCCCACCAAGCCCCCGCCCCGCGGGGGCTTTTTTCTGTCTTCCTACCAGCACGTCACGTGCGTAGTGGGGGAGGCAGGGGCGGGGAGGTGGGGGATAGGTGGGGAGGCAAGGGGGGAGAGCGGGTATAATGGAGGCATGAATCGCAGAACGTTTTTGCTTTCGCTGGGCGTCGCGGGCGCCGGCGCCGTGGTTTCGAGAACCTCCATCGCGGCGGATGCGCCGATGGCGGGGAATGGCGCATCCTCGGAGGGATCGCTCTTCGCGTTGCGGCCGTACGCGCAGTTGGTGGGGCCCGGGATGTTGGAGATCCGTTGGCGGACGGTCCGCCCGGCGACGGGTTGGGTGCGGTGGACGCAGGATTCGGCTTTGCCGCCGGAGCGTTGGGCGGTGGCGCGATGGGTGGAGGATGGCATGGTGGCGGCGAACACGGTGGCACATCGGGTTCGGGTGCCATGGCCGGACGAGGGGAAAGCCTTGCGTTTCGAGGCGGTGTCGGAGGCGGTGGAGCGGTTCGGCGCGTACGACATCCGCTTGGCGGCGCCGGAGGGCGCGGGGGCGTGCACGCTGAAGCCTCAGCGCGGGGCGAGCAGGGAGGTCTCGCTGGCGATGCTGAACGATGTCCACGGGCGGACGGGGCTGATTCCGAAGGCGCTGGCGTTGCCGGCGGCGCGGGAAGCGGCCTTCGCGCTCTTCAACGGGGATTGCCTGGATGACTGCGCGAATCAGGCGGGGGCCGAAAAGCGCTTCCTCTCCACGCTCCCAAAAGTCTGCGAGGCGGGCTTCCCCGTGCTTTTCCTGCGGGGCAACCATGAGTACCGCGGGGCGATGGCGCGGCGGTTGCGCGAAAATCTCGCGCCCTTGGCGTGCGGCCGCTTTTACGGGGCGTTCACGTTGGGGCCGGTACGCGTCGTGTGCCTGGACAGCGGGGAGGACAAGCCCGACGACGTGAAGGTCTATGGCGGGCTCATCGCCGCCGACCCGTATCTGGAGGAGCAGGCGGCTTGGCTGCGGGGGGAGGTCGCCTCGCCGGCGTGGCAGGAGGCGAAATGGCGGGTGGTGGTCTCGCACATCCCGCCTGTCAGCGAGCACCCCAAGGAGGATGCCTGGCACGGGCCGACGCGTCTGCGCACGTTGATCTCCCCCATCCTGCGCGACGCCCGGGTGACGGTCTGGCTCTGCGGGCACACGCACCGACGGTTCACCCGCAAGCCCGACGCGGACCACCCCTATCCGATCGTCATCGGCGGCGGGCCGAGCGAGCAGGCCTGCACGGCGATCGTCCTGCGGGCGGACGCACAACACCTGACGGTCGCCACGCACACTCTGGACGGGCAGGCGCACGACGCCCTGACGTTCTGATCCCGCCCGCGCAACAGAACCGGAAAAGGCCGGGTGCGCCCCGCGAAGAGCGGGACTGGGCGCCCGGCCACGTGTTTCCTTTCTTGGTTTTCGGGATACGTGACCGTCTCCGAAAAAAACAAAAAAAAGAGTCTTGCGCGGAGGAAGCGGGTTTGCTATAATTCATGGCGTTTTCCCGATTGGCGGGTTAGCTCAGTTGGTAGAGCAGCGGAATCATAATCCGTTTGTCGGGGGTTCGAGTCCCTCACCCGCTACCAATCAGGGAAGAGACTTTACCACATTCCGAAGTGGCGCAGTGGTAGCGCAGGTGACTGTTAATCACTTGGTCGCAGGTTCGAATCCTGCCTTCGGAGCCACTTTCGAGAGGCCGTGCTTTGAGGAGAGCGCGGTCTCTCTTTTTTGCGTGTCAGGGCATCCGGAGGCGGCGGATGTGGAGCAGCGCCGGGATTTCGCCGAGGGCGGGGGATCCGACGACCTCGACGGCGTCGAAGCGGTGTCGGGTGCCGTCGGCGGGGAGGCCGTGCCGGGCGAGCCAGTGGCGGGCGGCGCGGCGGAGGTGTGCGCGTTTTCGGGTGTCGATGGCCTGGAGGGGGCGGCCGGGGGAACCGGGCCGACGGGTCTTGACCTCGACGAAGAGAAAGACGCGGCCTTCGCGGGCGACGATGTCGATTTCGTCCCGATGGCCGGGCCGGGCGTTCCGGGCAAGGATGCGGCACCCCTCGGCGCGGAGGAGGCGCGCGGCCCAACGTTCGCCCCAAGGCCCCGGTGCCTCGCGGCGGCGGGCTGGGCACAGGCGGTCGAGCGCGGCATGGAGGGCGAGCGCGAGGCGGACGCGGAGGCCTTGGGGGGCGGCTTGGCCGAAAAGGTCGTTTTCCATAGGACGCGAATGGGAAAAGAAAAGGCCCCGCGTGGTGTGCGCGGGGCCTTTGGCGTGGCCGGGGGGTTATTCCTCCTCGGCGGCGAGGGCGTCCTCGACCTCGTCGGAGAAGTCGGCGGTGGTGAAGACGTTCTGGACATCCTCGTTGTCCTCGAGGGCCGCGATGAAGCGGTTGAGGGCCTTGGCCTGGGCGATGTCGGTGACGGGGGTGGTGGCCATGGGGATGAGCTTGACCTCGGCCTCGGAGGTCTCGATGCCGGCCTTGTTGAGCGCGTCGCAGACGGCGGCGAAGGCGCTGGGGGCGGTGAGGATTTCGAAGCCTTCGTCGTCGGCGTTCACGTCGTCGGCGCCGGCGTCGAGGGCGAGCATCATCACGTCGTCCTCGTTGAGGTCGCCTTTGGGCAGAAGGATCTGGCCCTTGCGCTCGAAGTTGCGGGTGACGGAGCCGGACTGGCCGAGCTCGGAGTTGTTCTTCTTGAAGATGTTGCGGATTTCGGCGGCGGCGCGGTTCTTGTTGTCGGTGAGGACCTGGACCACGAGGCCGACGGTGCCGACGTAACCCTCGTAGGTGATTTCCTCGAGCGCTTCGGCCTGGAGCTCGCCGGTGCCTTTCTTGATGGCGCGGTCGATGTTGTCCTTAGGCATATTGATGCCCTTGGCCTTGGCGATGAGATTGCGCAGGGAGGGGTTGGTGTTGGGGTCGCCGCCGCTCTTGGCGACGAGCATGATTTCCTTGGCCAGGCGGCTGAACATCTTGCCGCGCTTGGCGTCGGCCGCGCCCTTGGCGTGCTTGATGGTGGCCCACTTACTGTGTCCGCTCATGTGTCTCGTCCTTTCTGAAGGGTGTCTCGAAGGTTTTCGGTGTCAAAAAAATCAGCTTACGGCGCCGTAGCCGGCGGCCATGTCGTCGCCAAGCATCCGCTCGGCGGTCTCATCCTCGCACGGTTGCACCCACCCCTGCTCGAACCCCAGATCCTCGACAAGGTCGGCGAGGGGCTGGAACTCCTCGGGCGTCAGGCGGCGATCCCAGCCGGGGATGGCTCGGGCGGGACCGACGGGGTTGTACTGCGCCATGACGCTCACGGCGACGCCCGCGCCCAGAGTGTTGCGGAGCCAGACGAGGTTCTCGCACGCCTCGCCCACGCGCCCGGGGAGGGCCAAAAGGCGCACGATGAGACCGCGGCGGGCGATGCCTTCGCCGTCGCACGCCAGTGGCCCCAGGTTGTCCCAGAACCAACGGATGGCCGCGCGGGCGGTCTCGACGTAATCGGGCGCATCACTGGCCTCGGCGGCGGTGGCGGCATCCGCATAGCGCAGGTCGGCGAGGGCGACATCCACAAGCCCGCGATACGCCGCGAGCGTCTCGGCGCGTTCGTAGCCGGAGGTGTTGTAGACGAAGGGCAGGCGCACGCCCTGCTTGGCGAGCGCGTCGGCGGCCTCGGCGATATGGGGGAGCCAGGGGGTCGGGGAGACGAGGTTCCAATTGTGGCACCCCTGCTCGGCGAGCTCGCGCATCCGCCGGGCCAAGGTGTCGACGGTGATATCCTCGCCCGCGCCGCCATTGCTCCACTTCGCGTTCTGACAGTAGAGGCAACGCATCGTGCAATGGGAAAAGAAGAGCGTGCCGCTGCCGCGCGTGCCGGAGATGGGCGGTTCCTCGCCGAAGTGCGGCCCCCAGCGGAACATCCGCGGCTCCGCCCCACTGCCACAATACCCCCTCCGGCCGTGAAGACGGTCGGCGCCGCAACGGCGGGGACAGAGTTCGCAATGGGTGAGCGCATTCATAAAGAGCGCGTATTATAGCATATTTCGCGCTTTGAGGAGTGCCCCATAAAGCGCGAGCGTGTCGGCGGCCATGCGCGCGGCGGTGAACGTCCCGGCGATGTGCGGGCGCAACGGCGCGAAGCGGGTGTCGCGGACACGCCGGAGTGCCTCGGCCAAGGCCGTGACGTCGCCAGGCGGCACCAAAAAGCCATCCTGCCCATCGCGCACGATGTCGAGGACGCCCCCATGCGCGGCGGCGATGACGGGGGTCTCCATCGCGAGCGCCTCGGCGACGGTGCGGCCGAAACTCTCGGGTTTGCTGACGTTGCACGAACAGAGCACGTCGGCCAGCGCGTCGATCTCGGGGATGTGGCTTTGGCTGCCGGCGAAGACGACACGATCGGCCACGCCGAGGTCTCGGGCAAGGGCCTTAAGCTCCGCGAAATAGTCCTCCTGGTGTTTTTGGGGACCTCCGACGACGAGGGCGGTCAGTTCGGGCCACTCATCCCGGAGCGCGGCGACGGCACGGATAAGGACGTCCACGCCTTTGAGGCGCGAGACGCGCCCGACGACGAGAGCGACAAACTTGCCCTCCAGCCCCCACCGTTTGCGGAAGTCGGCCTGCCAGGCAACATCGAGGCGGGCGGGATCGAAGGTCTCGAGGTCCACGCCGCGGGGAATGACCGTGAGGCGCGCCTCGGGCACCCAGGGATAATGCTCGCGCACGAAAGCGCGGCCGGCGGTGGAGACGCAGACGACGCGGTCGGCCCGCACCATCACGCTGCTGTAGAGCCCGGGGTGGTTGAGGCCATGCATGGTGGAGACGGTGGGGAGGCCGAGCGCACGGTTCGCCCAGAGCGTCAGCCACCCCGGCACACGACTGCGGAAGTGCACGACGTCCGGCGCGATTTCGCGCAGGGCGAGGCGCAACGCCATCGCGCGCGGCCACGCGGTGAGCGGGTTCTTGGACTTCACGTCGAGCGTAAGATGCTGGCCGCCATCGGCCTCGATCTGGGCGACGCGCTTGCCGCCGGCGGAGACGACGACGCTTTCGTGCCCGGCCTGGACGTAGAGGCGGTTGCTGTCCACCACGCCGCGCTCCACGCCGCCATCGTCGAGCGACGGCAAAATCTGGACAATCCTCATAGCAACCCCGCCTTCTTGAAGGCGCACCACGTGGTGTAGCCGCCGGAAAGGTTGCGGACGTCGTAACCGCGTTGGGCGAGGATGCGCTCGGCGAAGTAACCGCGCTGACCCACCTTGCAAAAGGCGACGATAGGACGATCCTTGGGCAACTCACCGAGGCGTTCGCGCAATTCCCCGAGCGGGACGTTCACCGCGCCGGGGATGGTACCCGCCGCAAACTCCGCCGACTCGCGCACGTCGAGCAAGAACGCCCCCTCGGGGATCTGCGTGGGCGTGATGGGGCGGGTGAGGCCGTGCTCCACGTTCGCCTCCATCATGCCGAGCATGTTCACGGGCGCCTTCGCGGAGCCGTAAGGCGGCGCGTAGCAGAGGTCGAAATCCGCCGGATCCATCAACAACATACCATGTTGCAGGGCCACGGAAACCATATTGATCTGCGTAACCACGCTTGCCGGTCCAATGGCCTGCGCTCCGACAATAAGCTCATCCTCGTTCACGATGAGTTTGAGGTGCATGGGCACAGCGCCCGGATAGTAGCCAGCATGATCCATGGGATGGGAATAGAGGACGTGCCAGGAGGCCTTGCCGTTGGCCAGTCGCGTCTCTGGCACACCCACCGCGGCGACCGTGAGCACCCCCACCTTCACGACGCCGGCGCCAAATTGCGGGGTAAGCCAGTCGCTCCCGCCATACTCCTCGCCGCAAGCCATGTTTCCCGCCGCGAGGCGGCCCTGCTTGTTGGCGGGGCCGGCCAGGGCGATGGCCTTGCCCTCCACCTCGGCCACGTCGCCGGCGGCAAAAATGGCGGGGTCGGAGGTCGCTAGGGAGTCGTCCACCACGATATGGTCTTTAGGGCCGAGTTCAAGGCCGGCGGCCTTGGCGAGGGCGCTGTTGGGGCGGACGCCGAGGGCCATGACGACGAGGTCGGCGGGGACGGTCGCGCCGTCGTCGAGCGTGGCGACGCCGTCGGCCCAGGAGGCGACGGTGCGGCCGGTGCGGATGACCACGCCGGTCTCGGCGAGGGCATCGGTGGCCCAGGTGGCCATCTCAGGGTCGAGCATCGCGGGGAGGATATTCGGGGCCTTCTCCACGAGGGTGGTCTTCAGACCGCGGTGGGCCAGGTTCTCGGCCGTCTCCACGCCGATGGCCCCGCCGCCGAGGACGAGGGCGGACTTCGCCCGCCGCGCGGCGGCGATGAGCCGATCCATGTCTGGCAAGGAGTTGAGCGTGAAGACACGCTCCTCGGGCAAGCCAAGGATGGGGATGCGGATGGGGAGCGAACCCGTGGCCAGGAGCAGACGGTCGTAGGGCAACGTCTCGACGGAACCGTCGGCATCGCGCACGGTGACGGTCTTGGCCTGTCGGTCGATGGCCGTGGCCTCGCAATTCACGCGCACGTCCACAGCGAAACGCTTGCGAAAGCCCTCGGCGGACATCACCAGCAGATCGTCACGGTCGGGGATGACGCCACCCACGTGGTAGGGCAAGCCGCAGTTCGCATAGGAGATGGCCGGGCCCTTCTCCACCATCACGATTTCGGCGAACTCGTCGAGCCGCCTCAATCTTGCCGCGGCGCTTGCCCCCGCGGCCACCCCGCCGATGATGACGACTTTCATTGCGCTTCCTCCTTGAGTTTGGCGACTGTCAGTCCGTTGGACGAGACGATGAGCACGCGTTTTTCCGCGCGCGTGATGGTGGCGTGGAGCGCCTGCAGCGCCCACTGCGCCCGCGCCCGCAAGGCCGCCGGATCCTCATTCTGGGATTCGTCCCACTGCGCGTCCAGCCAATCGTCCAAGACGATGACCATGCCGCCTGTGTGCGCACCGGTCACAGTGTGGAACCCGAAGCCCTGCGTGTAGAGTGGCATCACCCACTCTTCCGACGGATTCGGCCCGCAAGGGATTCCACGCGCCTCCAACCCATCGACGAGAACGCTTTGTATTGCCTCCTGACGCGAGACAAGGCACGCATTGAAACTCTTTTCCGGGGTATATCCTTCCCTCAGCCACGCCGCGATGGCATCGAGCATTGCCTCCCTGTCCGTGAAGGTTCGCTCTTGGGGGAATGCGCCTCTCGGCGCGATCGGCGCGGGAAACGCCGCGGGCGTGCCATCCATCTCCGCGATGGTCTGCCCACTCAGCAAACTCCGCGCATAAGCCTGAAGGGCACCGCTCGCCTTGGAGTAGTTCCGGCTCGTGCGGAAGACGCGCCCACGCACATCGATGCCACATTCCTCCAAGGTCGCCGCCGGCAGGTTCAGCGTCTCCAAGCGATTGGAGGCCAGCACCAGATTGCCATTGGAGGCCAACACCTTCAGAAAGCGCAACGCCGAGGGGGCGAGGTTCTGCGCGTCATCCACAATCACCGCGCCATAACGCCCGGCCCACAAAGCCGCATCCTTATTCGCTTTCCCGCCCGCGCGCACCAGGTCTGCCACCGTGTTCAGCTCCGCGGCGCAGTCGCGCGCCGATCGCCGAGACCCCCGGTTCGCCATCTCCGTCAGCGCCGGGCCGAAGACGCGCTTCCACAGCTCCACCTTGTCCTCGTCCGAAAGCGTGCCGAAGAGCGCCGGGCGAGGTTGGGCGAGGTAATCGTCCAGCGTCCGGATATCCCACTCCATCAAGACGTCGGTGAACTCCCGCCGTGCCGCGCGCTCCGAGAGCCCGCCGATGCGGGGGGATTGGCGAAAAGCGCGACTGAAGACGAACGTTGCCTCCTGATGAACAGAATGCACACCCGTGTTGTAGAACTCCTTTGGGGAGCCCACATGGAAGCGTGGCCGGTGAAGCACCCCCGTGAGCCCCTGTTTCCCCGAATCCGGGGCGATACGCATCCACGCGTCGCGAAAGAGGTCGTTGAACGGCAGCACGTCCACCCAATCCTGCTCCTCCACCGTGAGCAACTGCCCCAATAGCCCCGTGGCCATTTCCATGCCCCAGACACCCTCCGCGAGAAAAAGCAACCTTTTTCCTCTCAGGAGGCGTAGGCGAATTAATCGCGCAGCCCGCAGAACCAATGTGAAACTCTTGCCGCTCCGCGCCGGCCCCGTCACCAAAATCGGCCGTCCCGGCTCGGCATACAGCGCGTCCTGTTGTACCTCGCCCAACTCCTCAATCATGGCGTTCCTTTCGCGTGGCTTACAGCTCGAGCACCGTCTCGTCGCCCAGGATGGAGCGGATCTTGAGGCGGCGCGGGCGCTCGCCTGGGCAGAAGAGCGTCGCGTCCCAGCGCGCCTTGGTCTTCTCGCCGTCGCGGACGGCGATGCCCGAGGGCTCGATCCGCACCTCTGCGGCGCTCCGCCACGGGCCCTCGGTCTGCGTGTCCACGCCCACCCACTCGATGGCTTCCAGCCCCTTGTCGGAAAGCGTGATAACCTTGCGGCCCTTGGCGGAGGGCTGGAACACGGCCTTGGCGTTCAGTGCCTCCACCTCTTTGGCGAGGCGGTCGCTGCGGAAAGCCGTCAGCGTCAGCCGCCAGCCGGGGGTGAGGCCCTCGCGATCCTCCTTCAGCTCCCACTCCGCCTCGTCCTGCAGGATAGCCCGATCGAGATAGGGCTTGAGATCGACGAACTCCACCGCGACGGTCGAATGGATATTCTCCTTGCGCACTTGCGCCTCCATCTCCGCCACGGGCTTCTCGGTGTCGACATAGAGGAAGACCGCGCGCTTGACCGTCCCGTCCAATTCCGGCAGGAACTCGTAAAGCGCGTGCAGGAGGGTGGCCTCGGAAAGAACGCGCCCCGAGCCCTCCTTCAGGTCAGGCGCCCAGACGGGGACGCGCCCGGCCTTGGGGTCGTCGATGGCGCCGAACCAGAAGGTCTCCTTCATGCCGAGGGCGATTTCCTCCGCCGTCAGCCGGTGGAGCCCCGGCACGAGGGCGCACAGCTTGTCCATCGTCTGCGCGGGGTTGCGGTAAAGTTCTACGCCGTCCTGGATCTCCTCTTGCGTAAAGGCAGTCCCTTGCGCCACCAGCCGGTCGCGCATCGTCTGGATCGCGTTGCGGTTCACGTCGCACGTCACGAACCGCCGCCCCAGCCGCGCCGCCACCGCCGCCGTCACCCCGCTCCCGCCAAAGAAATCGGCGACAAGCATCGGCTCGCCCGTCTCCGCGCGCACGGCATCGGAGCTCGCCTTGATAATCCGCTCCAACAATGCCTCGGGTTTCTGCGTGGCATAATCCACTTTCTCTTCCGAGGTCGGTTGTTGCTGGAAAGACATAATGTCGTTCCAGACGTCCCCATAGGGTTTTCCTTTCGCCTCGACTTCATCGCGGTACCGTTTGGTGCCGTGTGCGACCATGTAGTGTCGCCCATCCTTGTCCACACGGTTGAACGAGTCAAGATATTCCTTCTTGTGCGGTTGAAGCAACTTGTTGAAGATACGCTTTTCGCCCTTGGAATAATAATAGATGACATCATGCCCGCGCACCCAGTTCGGAGCGATGGTCTTGAAACCGGACAACACCTGAATGTCCCAAATGATTTCGCGTTGGAAGTTGTCCTCGCCGAAGATTTCGTCGAGCATGACCTTAACGTAGTGGCCGATGTGCCAGTCGAGGTGGACGTAGATGGAGGCGTCGTCGGCCATGACGGATTTGATGGCGGAGAGGTTGTCGTACATCCAGTTGAGGTATTTCTCCTTTTCCCAGACGTCGCCGTACATTTTCTCGTCAAAGCCGGCGTCGGGGTTGTCGACCTCGGCGGCGGGGGCGGGGGCGCCGGGGACGGGGCGGAGGACGACCTTTTTGGCGTAGTCGGCGCCGGAGGCGAAGGGGGGGTCGATGTAGACGAGGTCGACGCGGAGGCCGCGGTCGCGCAGGAGGGCGCAGGTGGCGCGGCAGTCGCCGTGGACGAGGAGGTTGCGCTTGGCGGCCTCGGGGTCGCCGTGCACCTCGGCGGCGAGGGTCTCGTAGAGGGGGAGCCCGTGGCGGAGGATCTGGTCGTTGCCGGCGTAACGGAGGGCGCGGGTGCGGCGAAAGGTCTCCAGCGTGGCTTGGCCGCGGAGGGGCTCGGGGAAGTAATCGATGAAGCGGAGGGGCATGGGTCAAGGCTCCTTGCCGAAAGTTTCGTCGCAGACGCGGGCGATGAAGGCGTCAAGGCTCGCATCGTCCGTGAGGCCAGCGTAGACGCGGTAGCCGTAGCGCGGGGCATCGGGGCCCTGTGCCTTCACGAAGGCTTGTTCCATGAAGGCGCGGCGGGCGATGAAGCCGGAGTCTTGGGCGTAAAGGCGGCCTTTGGTCTCGACGATGAGGGCGCGGACGATACGGTCGCCCTGCTTTTGGAGGAAAAGGAAGTCGGGCGTGTAGGTGCCGACGAGGCGCCAAGCCTCGCCGTCGCGCCGATAGCACCGGATATGGAAGTCCGTGTGGGCGCGGTCGCCGTTGTAGAGGAGGGTGAGGTTGTGTTTGGCCAACGCGTGATGGCCGCGGGCGGCCTCGAAAAAGCGCCGCTCCAAATCGCTGTCCATGCGGTAGGGCAGGAGGTGGTAGGTGCGGCCCTCGCCGGCATCGAACTCGCGCTCCAGGACTTTGGCCAAGTCCGCCTTGCCGACGGCGCGCAACTGCGTGGCCAAATCGCGCTTGGCCTGGCTTTGCGGGTCGGAATGGCCGGCGTCTCGGGCCAGGATGTCGGCGCGGGTCTTGGCGTCGGGGACGATAGCGGCATCGTTGGGGAAGGAATCCGGGAGCCCGGCGATGAGGACGGCACGTTCGAGTTCGTAGGTCTCGGTGCCGCGCAGGGTTTGCCGGGGGGCGAAGGCGCGGCGGACGGCGGCGCGGATGGCGGGCTGGTCGAGGCCGTCGCGGTAGGCACGGCCGGCGGGCGCGGGTTCGGTGATGGCCTCGAAGAGGGCCCGCAGGGCGGGGAGGTGGCCGCGGAGCGCCGCCATCGGCAGGGTGTCGAGGCCTTCCTTGACGATGGCGCAACGCCAGAGCCAGAAATCCGCGTGCGCGCGCACGGTCTCGCCGATGGCCTCGGAGGCTTTGCGGACGTTCTCGAAGTCGCCCTGGCGGATGGTTTTGTCGCGGAGGAAGGCCTCGGGGGCGATGGCGCGCAGGGCGGCCTCAGGGTCGGCGGGCGTCTCGACCCGCTCGGCATAACGGACGCGGAGCTGGTAGAAGGGCAGGGAGACCCCCTCTAGGCCCACCTTGCCGCGGCGGTCGGCGATGGGGATCAGGGGCGGCTCGGCGCCGGCTTGGAAGGCCTTGAGCGTGGTCTGCTGCTGGGTGGCGAGTTGCTCCTCCAGCAGGCGGGCGTTGGCGTCGTTGAGGGTGATGACGGCGGTCTCGTCGGCGGCGTGGGCCACCTCGCGCAGGCAACGGCAGGTGGTCTGGAGCACCATCTTCTGGTTGCAGTCGCCTTCCTGCGAGAGGATGACGCCGGCGAGGGAACGGCAGTCCCACCCCTCCTTGCCGATCTGGACGAGGATGACGACGCGGACGGGGCTGTCGGGGCGGTCGAGCCGCGCGAAGGCCAACGCGGCGTCCGGATGCGCGGGATGGGCCTTGTTGCCCTGGTGGTGGACGAGGAGCGCCGCCTCGCCGAGGCCGAACTCGGGGAGCAGGCGGCGGACGAGCGGGGCGATCTCCTCCTCGGCGCGCGCGATGGAGCCGGCGTAGATGGCGAGCTTGGCGCGGGTGCCGTCGGGCCAGACGGTGTCGCGGTGGCGCGCCATGAAGGCGCGGAGCCCGTCTTCCACGATTTGCGCGGAGGTGAAGGCGCCCGCGCAGGTGCGCACGACCGGGCGCTTGAGGAAGACGCCCACGCCCTGCACGAGCGGGAAATGGTGGACGACGTTGGTCATCGACTTGCTGGAAACGGTCTTCGTCCCGCCGGACCATCGCCGCAGGGAGAAGCGGTCGGCCTTGTCGAGATAGGGCGTGCCGGAGAAACCGAGCACCTCGGTGACGTTGCCCTTCGCGGCCCAGCCGTGGATAACGGTGCGCAGGCGGATTTCCGAGGCGTCCGCGCCGGCGGCCTTGTCGGGGCTTTGGCGGGCGGTGGGCACGTGATGCGCCTCGTCCACCAAGAGCGCAAGATGGGGCAGTCGGCCGAGGAGGTCGCGCAACTCGTTGGCCACGCGCACGCGCGCCATCTCGTTCTTGTCGAGCAAGGGGTCGTCGGCGTCCTTGTCGATACGGTCGAGGATGACCTTCTCGGCGTTCACCACGGCCACGAGGCCAAAGCAATCGGCAATCGGGCCGTGTGCGGCGATTTTCTGCGCGTTGGGGTTCTTGGTGCGGTTGGAACGCGCGACGGCGGCGCCGGCGTCGAGCACCTCGAAGGCCAGGCAGCGCTTGAGGCGCCGGGCATCCTCGGGCGGGAGTACCCATTCGGGATCGAAGTCGCGGATTTTGCGCAGGCTGGGGACAATCGAGCTCTTGGTGCCGGAGGGCGCAAGCACCAGGAAGTTGTGGGCGAAGGAAGGGTCGTCGGGGTTCTGCTCGGCGAAGTAGAGGTTGAGGTAAATCATTGCCGCCATGAGGTAGGTCTTGCCCGCGCCCATGGGGAGGGAAAAGAGATAGTCGGGATAGGCGACGTCGTAAAAGAGGGCCGTGAAGTTGGCCTTGCGAGCCTCGGGTTCCACCGCCACGTCCGCGGCGTCGAGCAGGCTCATCGCGGGGGCGGTCGTTCGGTCTTCCCGGAGGCTCTTCATATAGGTTTCGCGCGTACGCCAACCTTCCTCCGTGCTTGGCCACAGGGGGGGCTCCCAGAGCCCGTCCATGAAGATACGCCAGAGCGGCGCGTTGCCGCACCGGAGCTTCAGGAAAAGATAGGTGGCCAGCGCGTCGATCTGCACGGGGCGGAGCGCCCCGCGCCGGCGCATCGAGGCCAAAAGCCCGCGCGCCGGGCAATCGGGACGCGCGAGCCAAGCGTCTCGCCCCTTGGCCAACAGGGGGTGGAACATGCCTCAGGCCTTCCAGACTTGGCCGGGTTTGGTGGGGATGGCGGCCATGGCGTTGCGGGTGTCGACGATGAGGTCGGCGTGGGCGGCGACGAGGGCGTAGTCGACATCCTTGTGGGCGGTGGCGATGAGGACGCAGTCGTAGGTCTGGAGGGCCTCGGGGGTGAGGGGGACGGACTCGCGGCCGGCAAAGTGGGGGTGCTCGCGGGTCTCGCGGATGACAGGGAAGTAGTCGTCGTGATAGTCGACCTGCGCGCCGCGGGCCTCGAGTTTCTCCATGAGGAGATAGGTGGGGGATTCGCGGTCGTCGTCGACGTTCGCCTTGTAGGAGAGGCCGAGGATGAGGATCCTGGAGCCTTTGACGGCCTTGGCGCGGTCGTTGAGGGCCTCGGCCACGCGGTCGACGACCCAGTCGGGCATGGCGGTGTTGACCTCGCCGGCGAGCTCGATGAACTTGGTGTACTGCCCGAACTCGCGGGCCTTCCAGGTGAGGTAGAAGGGGTCGATGGGGATGCAGTGCCCGCCCAGACCGGGGCCGGGGTAGAAGGGCATGAAGCCGAAGGGCTTGGTGGCGGCCGCGGCGATGACCTCCCACACGTCGATGCCCATCGCCTGATAGACCTGCTTGAGCTCGTTGACCAGCGCGATGTTCACGCAGCGGAAGGTGTTCTCGGTGATCTTCGCGGCCTCGGCGGCGCGACAGCTGGAGACGGGCACGAGGGTGTGGATGGCCTTGGAGTAGAGCCGCGTGACGGCCTCCAGGCACGCGGGGGTGTAACCGCCGACGACCTTGGGGATGGAGGCGACGACGCTGTGCGGGTTGCCCGGGTCCTCGCGCTCGGGGCTGAAGGCCAGGTGGAAATCCTCCCCCGCCTTGAGGCCGCTGCCCTGCTCGAGCACGGCGCGGAGCTCGCCGTCGGTGGTGCCGGGATAGGTGGTGGACTCCAGGCAGACGAGCATCCCTTTGCGCAGGTGGGGGGCGATGGCCTTGCCGGTGTCGGTGATGTAGGAGATGTCGGGCTCGCGGTTCTTGTTGAGCGGGGTGGGCACGCAAATGATGACGGCCTCCACCGCGTCGCACGCCGCAAAGTCGTCCGTCGCGCGGAAATGGCCGCCCTTGATTTGCTCGGCGATGCTCGCGGCGGGGATGTGCTTGATGTAACTCTCGCCCGCGTTCACCGCGTCCACCTTCCGGCGGTCCACGTCGATGCCCGTCACGTCCACGCCCGAACGCGCAAACTGCAGGCACAGCGGCAAACCGACGTAACCCAAACCGACAACCGCGATCTTGTCCATGTCAAAATCCTTTCAACAAGCGTTAACGCCGACAGTATACCACATCCGTGCGTGCGCGACCAAACCCATCCCCGCGAGCTTGCCTTTGAGATCCCCGGGCTTTTCGCGCTGAATGTCCGTGTGCTAAAATACGCGCATGGAAGCGATGGGCGCGAGCGAGGATTGGTCACGCGCGTGACGGTGCCGGGGAAAGCCGCTTTGTCACGCTCTCGCCCCCTCCCGCGCCACTATCCTGTCCCAATGGAGTCTGCCATGAACGGTTCCGCCATCCCGCTCGCCCAATTCCTCAGCAACACCTCCGCACGTTTCTTCGTGCCGGTCTACCAACGTGCCTACAGTTGGACGGAGCGCCAATGCCAGCAACTGTTCGACGATCTCGAGGGCGTCCTGCGTGAAAACCGCGCGACCCATTTCTTCGGAAGCATCGTCCTGCAAGGCGAGACACGCGGCGCCTACACCGATTATCAGGTCATCGACGGGCAACAACGCATCACCACGTTGCTTCTTCTGCTTCTTGCCCTCCACGACCTCTTGACCAACGACCTCTCCGCCTCCGCCGAGAACCGACAGTTGGGCAAGGCCATCATGGGACGTTATCTCATCGATCTCTTCGCCGTCCATCAAGAGGAACGCCTCCGCCTGCACCTCTGTGGGGCCGACGCCCAGACTTGGAAAAGCCTGCTCGGCCTCGATGGGACGCCCGTTGGGGACTCCCCCCTGAAGCGCAATCGGCTCTTCTTCGAGGAATGTCTGCGCCACGCCTCCTACCCGCCCGAACGTATCTACGACGCCATCCAGAAATTGGTGGTCATCTGTATCACCTTGGGCGCGGACGACGACCCGCAACTCATTTTTGAGAGCCTCAACGCCACCGGCCTCGCGCTCACCGAGGGTGACAAAGTGCGCAACTTCCTGCTCATGAGCCTCCCGCCCGCCGAGCAGGAACGCCTTCATGCCCGCCACTGGACGGCCATCGAGCGGCACACCCGGGGCGCCGTCAGCGAGCTGATCCGCGACTTCCTGAGCATCAAACGCCAACGTACCCCGCGCCTCGACGCCGTCTACGCCACCTTCAAGCAATTCTCCGCCGAGAGCGGCCTCGGGCGCGAGGCGATGCTCCAAGCGTTGGAGTGTTACGCCAAGTGGTTCGGTCAACTCCGCGACTGCGGTGCGCGAGACTGGTTCCCCGCGCTCCGAGCCTCCCTCTACCGCCTGAACCGCTTGGACGTCGCCGTCCTCCGCCCCTTCGCGTTGGAGGTTCTGCGCCGCCACGAGGAAGGCGCGCTCACGCAGGAGGAGCTCTTGGCCATCTTCACGACCGTGGAGGCCTACCTCCTCCGCCGCGCCATCTGCGAGGTGCCCACCAACGCGCTCAACAAAATCTTCCTTACGCTCGATGGCGACATTGCCCGCCTCACCCACGGCGGCGCGCGTTACGTGGACGTCTTCGCCTACATCCTTCTGTCCAAACAGGGCGGCGGCCGCTTCCCGGACGACAAGGAGTTTCGCGCCGCCCTTGCCGCCCGCCAGGTTTACAAGATGGGCAGGGATTACCGCCATTATCTCTTCGAGCGACTCGAGAACGGCGGCTACAAAGAGACCAAGGACGTCTATGCCCATCTCGACCGAGGCGAATACTCCATCGAGCACATCCTTCCCCAGCACCTCTCCCAAACCTGGCGCGACGCCCTCGGACCCCGCTGCGAGGAGATCCACGCCACGTGGCTCCACCGCCTCGCCAACCTCACCCTCACCGGCTACAACGCGAACCTCAGCAACGCTTCCTTCATCGAGAAGCGCGACTACCCCGACGGCGGCTTCCGCGACAGCAACCTCCATCTCAACAAGGCCCTCGGTCAACTCGACCGCTGGGACGAGGCGACCCTCCAAGCCCGCGAAACGGAACTCTGCGATCGCGCCCTCGCCCTCTGGCCGCTCCCCAAAACCGACTTCCGCCCCCTCGAACGCCAGTGTGACACCTTCACGTTGGCCGATGAGACCACCTCTCTCATCAACCGCAAGCCCGCCCGCTATCAATTCCACGGCGACCCCCTCCCCGTGAAGGACTGGACGGAGATTTTCGTCGGCGTTACGCGAAATCTCCTCGGCAAGCACCGCGCCGCCCTCCATGCCCTCGCCGCCACCAACGGCGGCGGATTCGCTTGGCTCGCGCGCACCCCGGACGGCCTCCGCGCCCCCGAAAAACTCGGCGACGGCCTCTTCCTCGAAAAGCACGGCAACACCGACCAACGCCTCCGAAACCTCCGAAACCTCTTCATCCGTCTCGGCGAAGATCCCGAGGCGCTCGTCTTCTATCTCCGAAATACCCCACGCGTCAAGGACAAGCCCAACACCACAGAACAACACTGCCGCGCCTATTGGAGCTTCGCCCTCCCCACCCTCAAGGCCCAATGCCCCTGGCTCGCCAAGCGCAACCCGACCATCAACTCTCATCTGATGACGCACCGCCCCGGCATCCACGGCTACGAGCTCCACTACGTCGCCACCGCCTCCGCCGCAAGGGTCTTGCTTGCCATCTGGTTGGGCTCCCCACAGGCCAACAAAGCCGCCTTCGACCGCCTCTTCGCCCATCGCGCGGCCATCGAGGCCGCCTTCGGAGCGCCACTGCGGTGGGAACGTTATGACAAAGGACATTCCGCATGGCTTGAATACCGGCAGCCAGATCTCGACGTCCGCGAACGAAAGGATTGGCCGCGCATCCTGGCCTTTCATGAGCAATGGGGAAAACGCCTGTGGGAGGCCGTCTGGCCCTTCATCCCACACGCCTGAGCGCTCTCCGCGCAAAGAACTCAACGGCCGAGAAGGCGATAGAGAAGCGCGTCGAACGCTCGTCCCAAGCGGATGCGCAGCCGCCACAGGGCGCGGTACCATCCCCAGGCCGAACGGCGTTTGGGGCGCCAGAGCCCGCCATGGATGACCGATTCGCCCTCGGCCTGGCGGCAGGACGCGGGGAAGACGCGCCAGACGTTCACCCCGCGCCCGGCCCAATGCGCCCACGCGTCGATTGCGGCGCGCATGGGGCTGTTGAGGAAGAGGAGGCGTCGCGCGGCCGCGGCCGTGAGCACGTAAGCCTCGGAGAAAAGTGCCTCGGGGCTCGCGGGGAAGATGCCCGCGCCGCCGGGGGGCGAGGGCTGGCAATCGTGGTTGGAGAGCAGGAAGATGTCGGGGGCGGCGGGATCGAGCCGCGCCTCAATCTGGGCAAGCGCCGCACGCAGGGCCTCGGGATCGGGATCGACATCGTCCTCGAAGGCGATCGCGGCGGGCGCGCCATCCTCCAGCATCCGCCGGAAGAGCGCGTTGTGCGAGAGGGAACACCCGCATTCGCCCGGCGTGGGGAAACGTCCGTGCACCAGGAAGAAGCGCCACGGGCGGACGGATCGCCGGCGCTCCTCGCGGCTCATCGCCCGACCGTCCACCCCTGCCACGCGGACGTATGGGA
Organism: uncultured Kiritimatiellota bacterium; assembly: GCA_944389565.1. Taxonomy (GTDB): domain Bacteria; phylum Verrucomicrobiota; class Kiritimatiellia; order RFP12; family DVOR01; genus Spyradenecus. The sequence continues at coordinate 12,999 of CALXMV010000001.1, read as the reverse complement.
GGCCGGCCGCACACAGACGGGCGGCGGCGGACGCGAGGCGATCGGGGGAACGGTCCAGGTTGATGAGATAGGCACGCATGGCGCGTCAGGGACGGGTATGGCCGGCCTGAATGACCTTGAGGAGGGTGGCGAACATCGCCTTGGCACGCTCGGGGTGACGCTTGACAAGATTGGTCTTCTCGCCCGGATCCTTGGAGAGGTCGTAAAGCTCACCGTTGAGGGGGTTGTTCCGGGTGGAGGGGGCGTTCCCCGCGGGCCCGGGGACGACGTACTTCCAGTTACCCTCGCGCAGGTTGAGGCGGTAATCCTGGCAGATGATGTTGGCGCGCGCCGAGGGCGCGGCGGGGTCGAGGAAGGTCGCGCTCTGGTCGAAGGAGTCGGGGAGCGTGGTCTGGGGGAGGGGCACGCCGCGGAGGGCGGCGAAGGTGGCGCCGAGGTCAACGAGCGAGAGGAGCGCGGGGTTCGTGCCGCCACCGGGGATGACGCCGGGCCAGCAGACGATGAAAGGCAGGCGGTGGCCGCCCTCGTAAGGGGTGTATTTATGGCCGCGCCAGTCGCCCGCGGGCTTGTGGGAGCCGAGGAGTTCCTCGGCGCGATCCTTGTAGCCATCGTTCACCATGGGGCCATTGTCGGAGGTGATGACCACGAGCGTGTCATGCTCCAAGCCCAACGCACGGAGTTTCTCGATGACGCGCCGCACGCTGTCGTCGAACTGATAGGTCGCATCACCACGCGGGCCGAAAGGCGTCTTGCCGACGAACCGCGGATGCGGCACGCGCGGCACGTGGATGTCGTTGGTGCCGAGGTAGAGGAAGAAGGGGCGATCCTTGTTCTTCTCGATGAAGGCACACGCCTTCTCCACGAAGACGTCAGCCATCTCCTCGTCCACCCACCGTGCCTTCTTGCCACCCTTCATGTAGCCGATGCGGCCGATACCGTTGACGACCGCCTGGTTGTGGCCGAAATCCCAATCCATCTTCAGCGACGCGCGATCGCGTTTGCCATCGGGCTCACCGGGGTAATTGTGCTTGTAATTCACCTCGATCGGGTCGTCCGGGTCAAGCCCCACGACCAAGCCGTTCTCCACGTAGACGCACGGCGTGCGGTCGGCCGTCGCGGCCATCAGGAAGGTGTAATCGAAGCCCACGTCGTTCCCCGAGGGGCTGATCGGCTTGTTCCAATCCGTCTTCCCCGGCCCCGGCCCCATACCCAGGTGCCACTTGCCCACGGCTCCGGTGACCATGCCCGACTGCTTCATCAGCTTGGGGAGGGTGGGGATGCCGGTGTCGATGAGCAGGGCGGAGTCCCCCGGGGCAATCCCCGTGCCCGGCTTACGCCACGCATACTGCCCCGTAAAGATAGCGTAACGCGTGGGCGTGCAGGTCGAGGCCGGCGAATGCGCGTCCGTGAAACGCACGCCGCCCTTCACATACCCATCCAGGAACGGCGTCAGGCCCGGCGTCGAACCATAGCAGCTCACATCCCCCCACCCCAGATCATCCGCCAAGATGAAGAGGATGTTCCGGGGCCTCCGAGGCGCCTCCCCGCCCGTCGCGAAAAGGCCTCCCGGCGCCGCCAAAGCCGCCGCGCCCAAACCCAAAGCCTTCAAGAATCCACGTCGATTCATCGCATCTCCTTTCTCACGCAGGATGACATTGCCTTCCACTCTATCAAACTTTCATGCACCACGCTTGCGCCAAACCAAAAAATCAGGCATAATGCGCACGGTTGTTTCCACGGATCCGTAGCTCAGTCGGTCAGAGCAGGGGACTCATAATCCCTTGGTCGGTGGTTCAAGTCCACCCGGATCCACCATGCAAACCCGCGCAACATGTTGTGTTTGCACGGGTTTGTACGTTTTTATGACACGTCGTAAGAAGTGATAAAAAGTCCCAGAAATGACCAGAAACGACCACAAAATACGCGATTTTAGACAACAAATAGCCAACGGTTAAAACAGGGGTGGCGAACTTACCAGAAGCTGCCAAAAGTTCCAAGAAACCACCAGTAAGTACTATAAAAACAAACAGTTATCGACACGCACGAAAAGAATGGCGTATCATGGCGGCAGAAGAAGGAGGTCGCACATGGGAAGCTCAAAGGCACCAACCATCACGCGCCCGCCCCAGTCGGGTCGGGCGCGGTGGGGGGCCATCGCCTTGCGTTGGTTGGCACGGAGGCGGGCGAGGAGGTCGCGGACGGCTTGGGCGGTCGCGGGCTCGCCGGCGGCCTCGGCGTGGCGGGCGACGCGCTCGAAGGCCTCGGCCTCGACGCGGAAGCCGGCGTCGTCCCCCGCGGCGAAGGTGGCGCGGACGGCGGCGGCGAGCTCCTCGGCCGTGACGGGGAGGCGGCGGGCCCAGTCGCGCACGGCGGCGGCGAAGTCGGAGCGGGTGAGGGTGGCGCGTTCGAGGAGGGCGAGGTCGCGCCCATGGGCGAGGAGCCAGCCGACGGCGCGCGCGGCCTCGGCCTCGTCGTCGCCGACCCAGGGTTCGACGCGGGCGAGGGCGTCCATCGCCGCGCAGGTCATGGGCCAGAGGGTCTGGTCGGCGCCGGGGCCGAGACGGACGGGGCGGGTGAGGCCGGTGGGGAGGCCCTCGGAGGCGGCGGCGCGCTCGACCTCGAGGGCGCGCTCGTGGAGGGCGGCCACCTCGTCGTAGGTCAGCGCCTCCACGCCGTGGGCGCGGAGCTTGTCGATCTCGGTCTGGGCAAGGGGATGGAGCATGGCGGGGATTGGCTGATTGGTGGGTGGCTGATTGGCTGATTGGCTTGCACGGCGAGGGGGGGAACCGCCGATTGCGCCGATTGAGGCAGATTATGGGTCGGCTGCCGCCGACGGGCCGACGGGGGAAAACGCAGATTGCGCAGATTGGTGCAGATTTTGGCGTGCTGGCGCACGCGGGACTGCCAGAGGTTTTGGGTGTACCGATTCACGATTCACGATTCGCGATTTACGATTCGCGGCCTTGCCGCCGGCAAGGCCCTTGGCCTTGAGGGCGGCGAGGTCGGTTTGGAAGACGTCGCGGAGCTGGGCGTCGGTGAGGGCGCGGCGCCACATCTTCTTGCCCCAGGCGTGGATGGGGGCGGTGTCTTGGTCGGGGGCGATGGAGGAGTTGGCGGCGCCCCAAAGCGTGCACATTTGGAAGGGGATGATGGTGGCGGGGCCGGGGAGGGCGTCGGCGCCGTCAAGGCCGATGGCGAAGGCGTGGGCCTCGGCGGGTTCGTCGGCGCCCTGCGCCCAGATGGTGCGGCGGCCTTGGAGCGTGCCGGCGGCGTCGACCGCGAAGGTGCACGCCACCATGCACCAGTCGCCGGAGGCGGGCGCTGCGGCGCCTTTGCCACTGGGTGTGTGGGCGGCCACGGTCCCGTAGGTGCGGCGGATGCGGGGCTTGTAGAGGCCGAGGCTCCAGACGGCGTTGGTGGGGGCGGAGAGGGTGACGTCGCCGCCCTCCTTGGCGCGGAGGGTGAGGGCGAGGGTTTGGCCGGGGGCGTTGGTGACGGCCTGGCCGCCGCCGAGGTCGAGGACGCACGCGGCGTCGGAGGCAAGGACGGCGTGCGCCCAGCCGATGCCGCCCGCGTCCGCGCCGGCGGCTTGGGCGTAGCCTTGGAAGGTGACCGGGCCGATGCCTTGGGGCACGCGGAGGTAGGCCTTGGCGGGGGCGCGGTCGCGGACGATGGGCAGCGCGGTGAAGAGGAAGACGACCGAGGTGGCGTCCGGCGCGATGTTCGCCGTGCGCAGCCAGGCCACGAAGGTGGCGGCGGGCAGGTCCTCGCGGACACGGAAGCCGAGCCCCTGCTCGGGAAGGCCGGAGGCGCGCACGCGGGGGTTCGTGCCGGTGGCGTCGAGAGGGAGCGGCTTGGTGATGGTGGTGGCGAGGAAGGGCTCGCCGGCGAGGGAGACGTCGTGGCGCGGCGCGCGGAGGGCGTCGCCCTGCGCCGCGAGCGCGGCGGGGAGGAGCAGGAGGGGGAGAAGGAGCCGCGCAAGCGCCGCGCGCGGTTCTACCTTTTTGTTTGCGGGCACGGCGCGGCGCTTTGCGGGCAGACGATCCCGCACGCCCCGCCGGGCCCTCGCGGCGCTTGCGCGGAAGGTGGTCATTGGAGCCCCTCCTCGGCGAGGATGGGGGAGAGGAAGAGCAGGTCGCCCACGCGCCAGGCGGTGGCCTGGTAGGTGGTGGCGTCCTGAAGCCGGTCGTAGCCCACGAGGTGGACGTTGGCGGGGAGCGTGGCGTCGGCGCCGAGGGTGAGGCGCACGAAAAGCTGGCGGCCCTCGGGCCAGCCGGTGGCGTCGGCGGTGAGGGCGCCGAGCGGGGTGACGGCAAGCAGGGAGCAGCAGTCATGCCAGCGGAGCACGGTGTCGGCCTGGACGGAGGGTTTGCCGCAGACGGAGGAGGCGGCGGAGGCGCGGAGCCCGGGCCGGAGGTCGAGGGCGACGGAGGCGGACTCCCCCTCGGCGGTGAGGATGCGCAGGGCGACGGGCGCGCGGTAGGCCCAGGAGCGCCCCCAGACGGCGGCCCAAACGGGCTCGGCGTCAAGGTCGAGCGTCGGCTCGGCGTCCGGGTCGGCGCCCTCGGCGGACCAGGCGGCGAGGGGCTGGCCCTGCGCGTCGAGGAGCGCGGCGGAGGCGAGCGCGGCGGCGGGCTGGATCTGGAGGCGGTAGCGGAGCCCCGCCTGGACCTCGCGCCGGGAGGCGGCGAGGGTGCCGTCTTGGAGGATGCGCAGGGCGATGGGCGCGGTGTCGTCGGTGCTCATGAGGGCTCACTCCTTTCTTGGAAATCACAAAGGTGCGTGCACGGCGAAGGGAACCGCCGATTCCGCCGATTGGGGCGGATTTGGGGCGGGCTGCCGCCCGCAGGACTGCCAGAAAGCCGAAATAGGGATGGTACACACCGGGAACCCGACAGGGATGGTATGACACACCGGGAACCCGACAAGGCTCATGCGGTTTTTCTTTGGCAACGCGCACGTGTAAAATCTTGGTGCGTCTTTGTGTGGCGCTTGGTGCATCTTTGTGCTCTTCAATTCGCGGCTCATCCTCTCAGGGCGACGTGGCCGCCCCAGCCGGCGGCGCGGAGGGCGGCCTTGGCGAAGGGCCCGACCATCTCGACGGGGGGCGGCTCCTGCCCCGTGTCCCCGGCGGCCTGCGCGGCGATGGTCAGCGCGTCGTGCTCGCCGCCGCCCACGGCGCGCGCGTTGGCCACGCCCCCGAGCACGAGGAGGGCGAACGCCTGCTCGGCGGCGGCGCGTCGCCAACGCTCCGCCGCCCAGTCGATGGGCGTGGCGAGCGCATCGGCGAACTGGCGACGCGCGTGCGCGAGCGCGCCCCTGCGCGCGCCCTCGGAATAACCGGCCCAACGGTCGGCCTGCGGGTGGTTGCCGAAGGCGAAGTAGCCCTGCGCGAACTCGAAGAGGTCATTGTCCATACCACCCGCGCACCTTGCTGACACGGCGAGGCGGAGGGAGGAAACGTGCGCGGCGCGTCAGTGGGCGCGGTCCTGCCCGGCGCGGAGCGCCGCCCACGCGCCGAGATAGGCGCCGTCGCGGGCGGTGAAGGCCCAGTGATTCGGGCCTTGTCATGGGAACATTCGTGCGTTAGCGCCAGAGACTTACACTTGGTTAGATACGAGGTCCGGAGGTTCTCCCTTGGCGATGCACACGTCGAACCCTTTGTCGAGCGTCCAAACAATCATTTCCGTCATCTCCGTCTGGTTGGCAAACGCGGCATATTTGGCGAGGCTGGCGGCATCCGCGGTGATGATGACGTCGGCACCTTCCGAGATGGCATGGGCGACAATCTTGAAGTCGTCCTTGATCTGATCGCGCGTGGCGACGTTCGATTTTGGTTTGCCGTTGGCCGCGTCCCACGCGCGACGGAGGCTTCCTGCCTTTTCGGCAGCCTTGAGCCCGAAAGCCTCCATGTCGAAGTAAGCGAACAACTGTTTCGGGAAATCGTCCTTGACCGTGTATTCCGCGACGGCGATGGCGGAGACAATGACTCTGACCGTGCACTCTTCTTGCGACCAGACGTCAAAGAACGCCACCATTGCGTCGTGGTGCCGGCACTTGCTGTCCACTAAAGAAATGATGGCGGACGTGTCCAGGAAGATAACGGGGCGCTTCTCTCTCACGTTCACGCTTCCCTTAAATCACGAAGCCAAGCAACCGGATCCGGGATGTCTGCCCACGCCTTTGTCCCGGCCTCGACAATCTCACGCAAAACGACCTTGGGATCCGTTGGTCTGTCAATGAACCGGACGAGAGTGGTTTCCGACCTATCGCCCGTGGCAGGATTGAGCCGATAACGCACTCTGGCGACAATCGGTAGAAAGAGATTGGGGTTGCCCGTCAGTTGCTCCTTTGTGGCGCGCACATGGATTAACTTTGGCTCGCCGGCGACACGCACATCAAACCCGGGGTCGCCCTCGTTGCCCATCTTTTCAATCTTCCCGCGGAGCGTTCCCTCTTCGAAGACGCGCGGCATGAGTGAGCCCTGACGGAGTGTGGTGTTTTGGGAAATCGTCACATTGACGACCTTGACCAATCCCTCGACACGAAATCTCTCGGGGACTTCGAATGCTATGGTGCGGGCATTCGCCTTGTCTTCTTGAAGGAAGCGGCGCATAGAGGAGAGTGCGGCTGCGCGCTTGGGATCCCCAGGCAAGAGCCCTGCATCGATGGCTTCTAACGCGGCACCAAGGCCAGAAGCGAAGATGCTGGCCGCTATCGCGGTCGTCGAGAAGAAATGGAGTAGAATGGAGCCTTGTTCGACCCGGAAGACTGGAGCCTCGGCGCCAAGCCGGGCTCCGCCAAGAACAAACGTCTCGATGCCGTCACCCAACGCGCCAAGCAAAGCCATCGGCAACGCCTCGGCGGAGAGATTTTCTCCCTCCGCCGCGAGACGTACCGTCAGCAACGTGTCGCGCTTCCCGTTCATTATCAAATCCTTCCGCACTTTTCGGGATTAAGAATAGCACGAAAATGGGCGAGAATGCAAGCCATATTGTTGACGCTTGACTTTTGGTGTGTGGGTGTGGCATTATGAAATCGTCCCTTTGGGGATGTATTGCTTTTTGCGGTTGGAAGACTCCGTTCTCGGACGTATGGTGAGGGACTTCGGTCATGATCCCGGTCTTTCCAATCGCTTTTTCTTTCGCCAAGCCGTCGTGAAGTCAAGTTTGTGGCCTTGGTTGTCAATGCAGAATACGGCAATCAACGTCCCACGGTTGTCGGTTTTATATGCTCGAACACTCCGCGCGCCGGTCCGCTCATTGCGTGAGCCTTCGTCTATGAAATCCGGATTGTTCAGTGCAAGCGGAGCTGACAGGATATCGCTTGGCCTCAACGGTGTTTGCTCCTTCTTGCGCTCCCCTATTCCTTTTCCATGCTTCCCGTGCCGCTTGCGAGTATGTCGCAATTCGGCGTTGGCGACCGAAATATGGAACGTGGAGACGTCGATATTGAGCAACGCCTTTATCTGAGAGGCCATCGCTTGCGGAATCGTGCCCAACGTCATTGAAACGCGTTCTCGAACGCCCTTGGTGAGTATCTCAAGAACTGTTTTCCGTAACGTGGCGTATTGCTCCTCGGTGAGGCCGAGTGCGGCGGCTTCGCGAGCGTGACGGTTACGGCGTAATGTTTCCATCGTCTCTTGCTTTGCCTTGGCGGCGGCTTCCTCCTCGGCCTCGCGCTTGGCCTTCTCCTTTGCGGCTTGGGCGGCTTGGGCGGCGCGTTTCTTGGCGGAGGCGGCGGTCTCGTTGCCGGCGTTTGTCTTGAGAGGGTTGCCGAAGGCGCCGGGCTCGCCGGAGGAGAGCCGCCCGCCCAGCGCCTTGAGGATGGCGGGCGGGTATTCGTCGATGGGCACATAGAGGACGTTGTGCACGCAGTTGGGGTGGAAGAGCCCGGCCGCGCGGGCCTCGTCCAACGACGGGATGCCGAAGCGGCGCAGCTCGCGCCCGGAGGAGATGTCGAGCAACTTCCCCTCCCACGCGGCGTAGACGCCGCAGTCGTGCCCTTGCGCGTAGTTGGTCACGCGCACGAGCGGGCGGTTCATGCGCAGGAGCGTGTCGCAGTAGGCGGCGGTGCGGACGCGCTGGGCGGTGGTGCGCGCGAGCATCTGGACGTAGCGGGCGTTCTCCCAGCGGCGACCGGCGCGGTCGACGAAGCGGAAGGGCGCGTCGTCCCTCGCCGCGAGCGCCCAGTTCTCCTGGAGGAGCTTCATGCGCTCGCGCAGGGTGAGCCCCGCAGCCGCGCCGTCGCGGAAGGTCTCCACCGCCGCCAGGCGCAGCGCCTCCTTGGCGTGCGCGCCCATGCTCTCGGTGTAGACGGCGGCGAGCGAGGGCGCGTTCTTGGGCGTGACGCGCTCCAGGTAGTCCCGCAGGTACTCTGGCGAGAAGCGCACCGACACGCCATCCCCCGCCGCCTCGGCGCGGGCGTTGGCCGTCGCGTTGCCCGCCTCGGCCATCGTCTCGGCCAAGGCGCGGAGCGCGGTGTCGAGCGACTCCTTCAGGCGGTTGCGGAAAAGCACGTCGAGCCGCGCGTAGATGCCCCCGCGCGCGCCGCGCCCCACCTCGGTGAGAGCCTTGCCATCCCCGGACAGCGCCTCGGCGATGAGCCGCCTGGCCTCGGCGATGGCCTGCCGCACCGCCGCCAGCATCGTGCGCGCCGACTGCTCGGCGGCGCGTTCCAACGTCCCGCGCGCACGGTCGCCGGCCATCAGACGAGCCCTAGGTTGCGCAGGTGAGTGTTGGCGATGGAGGCGAGGCGCTTGCGCGCCTTCTCCACCGCCCGCTCGATGAACTTGTCGTCCGCCCGCGCGCCCTTGGCCACCGTGCCGGGGCCGCGATTACGCCACGACTTGCCCTTCTCGTCGTGGATCCGCTTGGCGTACTTTCCCGCCGGCGCATTGGCGGCCACGTAAATCTCCGCGTCCTGCCGCGCGCCACGCCCGACGAGTCGCCACTGGATGGAGTTCTCCAACCCGCCCGGCGCCGGACGCGAATGCGAGCCCGCCTTGCGCCGCTTCTTCCCGGCCTTCTGCGCCGCGTTGAAGGCGCGCGTCTAGGCCTTGGACTTGCCGTGCTTCGCCTCCCACTTCCGCTTGCGCGCCGCGCGCTCCTGCGCGGCGGTGGGCGACTTCGGCGCGTTCTTGAACGCCTCCGCGTGGGCGAAGACCCCCGCGTCCTTCAAGGTCTCGCGCAGCACCAGCTCCACCCGCGCCCCCGCCTTCGCCAGGCGCTTCTCGAACTCCCGCAGCGAAATCTCCCCGGCCACGGCTCACTCTTCCGGATAACCGAGGCTCTTCCAGGCGTCGTAGATGAGCTGCAACGTCGTGTCGACGGCGCATTCGCCGAGCTCAATGCCGGCCTCGCGGAGGGCGACGACGAGTTTGTTGCGGGCGGACACCCAGGCCTTCTGGCCGGTGAGGCCTTCATGCGCGGCGGCCTTGATGGCCTCCAGCGCGAGGGCGGCGACTTCCTTCTGGTCGAGCACCTCCTTGGCGCGGTCGAGCACCTTGTCGAGCACCGCGTCGAGCAGTTTCTTGGCGGCCCCGACGAGCCAGTCCCACAGTTTCTTTAGCCAGGTCATTTCTCGCTCCTTTCAGTCGCTCGCGTGAATCGCAAATCGTGAATCGTGAATCGCGGACGCGCTCACTCCGCGCCCATTACTCCGCCTCCAGCAGTTCGAGCATGAGGGCGTCCGGCACGTACCAGCCGGTGGCGTCCTTGCCCTCGGTGCGGTAGTAGACGTCGGCGGAGACCTCCGGGGCGTGGCGCACGGGCACCAGGCGCCGATCTGCCGAAACCACCGTGTAGGTGCTGCACCCGCAGAGGAGCAGGACGGCCACGGCCACCACGGCCATGAGCGCCGAGGCGAGCCACGCGCCCGCCTTGCCCTTCAGCCATTCATCATCCCAGCTTTTCATTTTCTGTCCCTCCTTTGTTGGAAGATTCGGTTCATTTTGGCCTCGTCGTGGGTGGCGATGGCCTCGCGCAGCTCCCGCCGCTCCCGCGCGCGACGCACGGCGGGGATGGCCTGCCAGACGGCGAGCAGGAGCGTCAGCGCCTTCTTGAGTAGGTCAATCACGGCGCACCTCCTGCTTGAGTACCGCAATCGCGTCGATTGTGGCGAGGTGCGCCTTGTGGACATCCCACCACAGCGTGCCGGCCTTCTTTGCCAATTCGGGCTCTCCAAAAACGTGGTCAAAGAGCCTGCTCATGCGCTCCAGTTGCAGGCCGATTTCGACAAGCGCTTGTTCCTTCGCGCCCAATTCGGCGATCCTGTCTAAGCGGTCTTTGCTCACGGCGTGCCTCCCAGGGCGAAGAGCTTGCCGAGCAGGTCGCCGAGGTCGGCGGCCTTGACGGCGAGGAGGAAGATGACAATCCATTGATAGTTGCAACGGAGCCACCCGAGCGGGTCGTCGCGGAAGCGCGGGCATCCGTGCAGCTTGTCGACCTGCTCGGCGAGGGCGGCGAGCCCCTTGGCCAGGTCGGTCTCCAGCGTCTTGATGTGCATCTTGGCGGAGACGTTGCAAAGCCCTGTCGCCTCCAGCTGGTCGGCCAGCGCGTCGAGCTTGGCCTCGGGCGTCGCCGCCTCGCCATATCGCGCCCGGAACGCGATGACGTCCTCCGCCTTCATGGGGTCTCCTCCTCGTTCACGTCAAATCTCCTCCACGGCGGCGCCGAGGTTCTGGGTGGCCCAGTCGCAGAACGCTTGGAATGGAATATGCAGGCGCTTGCCGTTCAGCGTCAGCGTCAGCTTGCCGCCGGCGTCCGCGCCCATCCCGCCCACGCCCAGGACGATGGCCGCGGGCTTGCCGCTGCCGCCGGCGGTGGGGCCCTTGACGAGGCCGAGGTAGGGCTCGCCGAGGTTGAGGTCGAGGCCCTCGCCGCCTTTGCCGAAGGCCGCGACGAAGGCGGGGGCGGAGGCTGCGCCGAGGAGGAGATAGCCGGTGTCGTTGAAGACCTCGGAGGCCCAGGGCACGCCGTCGCCGGAGTCTCCGCCCCCGCCGCCGGAGCCGTCGGCGCCGCGTGGGATGGCGAAGTTGAGGACGGCGGCGGTGGACGTGCCGCTGTTGGTGACGGTGGCGTTGCTCCCCGCGAACGCCGTCAAGACCATCACGGACGCGCTCGACAAGGAATGGGAGGGCTTCACCGCCGCGCTCGACAAGCCCGAAACCCTCGGCAAACGCCTCGGCGGCTCCACCGGCGCGCGCCTCGTCGAGCTCCTCGGGCGCAAGTTCGTCCTCAAGGGCGGCGCCAGCCCCGAGCACCTCGCCAGCGAGCAGGCCGCCGACGAGGCCTACCGCGCCGCAGGCCTCAACGTGCCCGAGCAGCGCACCGTCACCTCCAAATCCGGCAACCGCTTCAAGCTCGCCGACTTCACCGAAGGCCAGGACCTCGCCGCCTGGTGGAACGCCAAGGGCCGCACCAAGGCCGAGCGCGACGCCATGCGCGCAAAACTCCAGGCCGGGCTCGACGTGGACGCCATGCTCGGCAACTGGGACGTCATCGGCATGTCCGGCGACAACATCCTCGTGGACAAGGGCGGCGAGCCCTGGCGCATCGATAACGGCGGCTCCCTCGGCTTCCGCGCGCAGGGCGCCCGCAAGGCCGACGCCGACTGGAAGGACGGCTGGCCCAACGAGCTCTTCACCATCGCCGGCTCCACCAACAACGCCCCCTACGTCGGCGGCGTCACCCCCACCACCCTCATCCGCCAGGCCGCCAAGCGCGACTGGCAGAAGGTCCTCGACGCCCTCCCCGCCCAAGCCGACAAGGACGCCCTCGCCAAGCGCGTCGCCGAGATGCGCCAGCTCGCCGCCCGCACCGACGACTTCGACCGCGGCGGCTACGACGACGCCTTCACCGCCCGCGTCATCGAGCACTCCTTCACCCTCTCCAAGGAAGGCTTCCGCGAGGAGGTCCCCCAAACCGTCACCTACGGCAACTACGGCTTCTGTCGGAGTAAGCCAACCACCGCCGGCCTCGTCGGCGGCCTGCCCGGCGAGCAGTTCGGCTCCCTCGCCCTCGCCGCCGCCAAGACCGTCGGCACCCACGCCAAAGACCACGCCTACAACACCAAAACCCTCGACGCCTTCTACGCCAAGGAGCCCGAGCTCAAAGCCATCCTCAAGAAAGACCCCGGCAACAAAGGCGCCAAGCACTACCTCGACGTCATGGCACAGGTCAAGGCCGCCGTCGCCAACCACACCACCCTCCCGCACATCGACACCTCCATCCGCGTCCACCAAACGCCCGCCCCAGCCAAAACCAAATACACCTCCCTCACCGACCACATCGCCCAATACATGGCCGCACACGGCGCCGACTACGGCTTCATCAGCGAGTGGTGCGGCGCACAGGCCACACACAGCTGGACCGGCGGGCTCCCAACCTGCCGCCGCAAGGTCGTCCAGCTCGCCGCGCGCGGGTTCAATTGGGCCCCGCCCCCGCCAGCCCCCGGCGTCTGGTACGGTACCGGGAGCTTTGACAGTCAATACAAGTCCGCCGTCGACTTCTACAAACAAAATCCCGCACAGCTCGACAAAGACATCGAATCCGTCGCCCAGTACAAGGCCGCCGTCCAGCTCCTCCTCGGAAACGCAGACTTCGTGAGTAACGACAAGGCCGCACGTACCGTAAAACTCTTCCGAACTGAGAGCGACTCCGTCGTCAACCCTACCACCAAACCTGGCACAAAACTCAATCACACGATCGGCCCAACGGAGTCCTTCTCTGTCTTCAAGACCGTCTGCGTCTTCGGGAATGACAACGGCACTATCGCCGAAATCCCTTACTCCAGAATCAACGCAACCTATTTTATGGAAAAAACTCCTGGGAAATGCGACGATCTCTTCCTCAAAGACGATGAAAACGAGTTTAACGTGGACGCAATCGGCATTGAACGTATTGCCACAGGAAAAGTCATTCGGGCTCTTCAGAGTTTTTAGTGGGTCGGGTGTGGAAGCGCGCCGCAATGGAAGAGGATGGCTATACGGTAGTTGGC